>JBEVOM010000069.1:0-2614 GCA_040507575.1 Ilumatobacteraceae bacterium | reverse complement strand
AGCCGGATTCGGCGGATCATCATCCCCGACCCATGGATCTCGTGGGTCCCGTTCGCCGTCGTCGCTGGCATCCGGGAGGCCCGTCGACGCGGCGGCTTCGACGCGATCGTCAGCTCGTCACCGAACGAGTCGTCGCACCTTGCCGGGTGGGCGCTGGCCGCGCTCCTACGCGTCCCGTGGATCGCCGACCTCCGGGACCCCTGGTGGTCCAACAGTCGGCGCACGGGCCGAGACGGCTGGATCGGGCGAGCCGACGCGGCGCTCGGGCGGCTCGTCCTGCGACGCGCCCGGCACATCACCACGGCCAGCGCACCGTGGACCGAACAGATCGCCGAGGAGTTGCCGGCGGTGCCGGTCTCGTTCGTGATGAACGGAACGGCGGACTCGACCGGCCCCCGCGACGACCCGCCGGCCGACGCATCGACGCTGGTCTACACCGGCCTGCTGCACGGTCGGCGGCAGTTCTCACCGCCCTTCCTGGCCGCCATCAGGGACGCCAACGTGGTGCGCGCTCAGCGTGGTGCCGCCCCGCTCACGCTCGAGGTGTACGGACCGCCGAGCGAGGATCTCGCCGCTGCCGCGTCCGACGCCGACGCCAGCGACGTCGTACGCCAGCACGGCGTCGTCGAGCGGGCGGAGGCGATCGCCGCCCAGCGCGCCGCCGGCGCGGTCGTCGTCGTGATCGGCGACAACCCGACGGAAGTGGAATGCCTCCCGGCGAAGCTGTTCGAATACATCTCGACCGGGCGGCCCATCGTGGTCCTCGGCCCACGGGAGAACGAGGCGGCTCGACTCGTCGAGGCCCACGGACTCGGAGTGTCGGCATCGGACGAGGACATCGCTCGGCTCGTCGAGATGCTCACGAGCACGACACTGCAAGCGGCGCGCCACGATGCGCCGGAGACGGCGCACGAACTGTCCCAGGATCGGATGGCGTGCGAGTTCGCCGACACCATCGCGATGATCGTCGACGACGACCATCGCACGCGCGTCTGACCGGGGAGTTCGGGCCGCCTGAACGCGGCCCCCGCGCTCGCCGGTCGTGTCACGTGCTGCTGAGCGCTGCGCCCTTGGCGCTAGGCTGTGGTAGAGGGATCTGACGGCAAAGGTGGACACATGGGCGGACGAAGCGCGGGTGGCGACGTCGCCAACAGGGCACAAACCGACGAGGCACGAACGACCGAATCTGGTGCGGCCAGACGGGGTCGCCGGGGCGTCATCGACGGTTACGACCTCACCCTCATGGATCTGTTGACGATCGACGGACGGGCCAGCACGAAGCACCTCGCCGAGCAGGTCGGGCTCACCGACGCCACCGTCGCCGCCCGGCTCAAGGAGCTCACCGACCGCGACGTCCTGCGAGTCCGCGCCGTCGTCGACTGGCGCCAGGTCGGGTACCGGGCCTCGATGATCTTCCTGTTGCGCGTGCACGGGCGACCCGTCGGCGACGTGGCCGACGAACTGGCCACCGATGAACGGGTGCAGTCCGTGGGCGTCACGTTCGGATCGGCCGACCTCGTCGTGCGCGCCCTCCTCGTCGACGCCGAGGACTCGTTGCGGTTCGTCACCGACACGATCAGCGCCCGACAGGGCGTCGAGGTCGTGTCGTCCTTGCTGGAGGTCGGCGTCGCCAAGCACACGAACGAGCTGCACACCGGCCAGCCGATGATCGATGCGCTGCCCACGCTACCGGCGGCGCCGATGTTGCTCGACGATGTCGACCGTCAGCTCATCGTTGCGCTGACCCACGACGCGCGGCAGTCGCTGCGCCAGATCGGCCGCTCGCTCGACGTGTCCGAGCACACGATCCGGGTCCGCCTGCGTCGTCTCGAGGAGGGCGGGCTCGTGAAGATCTGCGCCCAGATCAACCCGGTGACCACGGGCCGGGCATCGGAGTTCGCGTACATCGGCATCAAGCTGACCGATCCCCGCAGGAGCCAGGACGTGGTCGCCGACCTCGTCAAGCGGACCGAGTTCGACGGGCTGAGCCGCACCGTCGGCGAGCACGATCTCCTCGCGTTCGTCGCCGTCGACTCACGGCGCGACCTCGTCGGGTTGGCCGACGAGCTGCGGGCTCGTCCCGACGTCGCCCACAGCGAGATCTGGAGCGCGACGTCGGTCCGCCTGTCCGCGTTCCCGTGGGGCCGCTTCGTCGAGGTCTGAGCGCGGCCGGCAGCGGCGAAGGCGGTCCGTGCCGGGACCGACCTCCGCCGCTGCATGGCCGAGCACGCCTATGGACTCGAGAAGAACGGTGAGCCGAGCGCCCGCAACAGCGCCCAGTGCGCGTCGGCCACCGTGCGACAGGTGACACGGGCGAACCCACCGAAGAACCCGACGTAGCTCGTGTTGCACCACCACCGGGCGCTTGCTCGCCACCTGTCGTCACAGGCCTTGCGACCGGCCCCGGTGAACCCGTACGGCTTCGTCTCGTAGCACGTGTCGATGTTCCGGCACGGGCCGCGGAAGTTGTAATAGACGGGCACGTAGCCGACGTCGGGGAACAGCGCGCACGGCGTGCCGCCTGGCGTCGGCACGACGATCGGGGGAACCTGGGCCGATGCCCCGGCTCCGGTCACGAGCACGCTGCCCGTGACCAGACCGACCGCTATTCCGA
>JBEVOM010000067.1:0-15943 GCA_040507575.1 Ilumatobacteraceae bacterium | reverse complement strand
GCGCCGCCCCCGCTTCGCCCCGCAGGTGGACGGGCCGCAGTGCAATGGTCCACGGCATGGAGCAACGAGCGATCATCGACCGGCTGTTCTCGGTCGCCGGCAAGACGGTGCTGGTGACCGGGGGGACCCAGGGTCTCGGGCGGATGCTGGCGGCCGGCTTCCTCGAAGCTGGCGCGAGGGTCGTCATCGCCGCCCGCAAGCCCGCCGACCTCGCGGCGACGGTCGACGAGCTGAGCCCGGTCGGCGTGATCCACGGACTCGTCGCCGACGTCGGCACCGCCGATGGGGTCAGCACGCTGGCCGCAGCCGTCGGCGATCTGACGCCGCGACTCGACGTCCTCGTCAACAACGCCGGTACGTCGTGGCAGGCACCCATCGAGGATCACCCGCGCGACAAGTTCGAGAAGGTCCTCGACCTCAACCTGGTCGGCCCCTACGACCTCACCCGCCAGCTCGTCGGCCTGCTGCGGGCGGCGGCGACGCCCGACGACCCGGCCCGGGTCATCAACATCTCCTCGGCCGCCGGCATCAAGACACCCGACCGCCACCTCTTCGGCTACACGGCGAGCAAGACCGGCCTCCACATGCTCACCCGGAACCTGGCGTTCGCGCTCGCCCCCGAGATCGTCGTCAACTGCATCGCCCCAGGCTTCTTCGAGTCGCGGATGAACGCCCACTACTTCGATCCCGACCACCCGGCATACGGCACCGGGCCGCAGACACCGCTCGGCCGGCCGGGCCAGGCCGATGACATCGTCGGCGCCGCCCTGTACCTCGCCGCGCCGGCCAGCCGGTGGGTCACCGGCGTCACGCTGCCGGTCGCCGGTGGAGGCGGGACCATCGGGCCCTGATCGGCCGACGCCGTCTCGACCGACGGAGCGCGCGTCAGGCGGCGTCGGGGTGCTGCTTGACCTTGTTGAACGGCCCGGTGATCGCGAACGTGACGCCGGGCTCCTGCATGTTGGCGAAGAGCGTCTGCTTGTCGGCGGAGAACGTGACGCCGGTGAACTCGCCGTCGTCGCGGGCGTTGCGGGCCAGCGGCGTGGTCGTGCCGTCGGGGCGCACCGCGAGGAGGTGCTGCACGCCGCTGCCGTCCTCGGCCAGGACGAGACCGCCCCACGGCGACACCGTGATGTTGTCCGGGCCGTCCGGGTTGTCGCTCGCGAGATCCGGGTTCAGCCCGAAGTGGACGTCGAGCGTGAGGGTGCCGCGACGCGGATCGAGGTGCCACACCTGACCGTCGTGGACGCCGACGGACCCGTCCTCGGCCCGTGCGTACGAGCACACGATGTAGGCGCTCCGGTCCCCCCACCACGCGCCCTCGAACTTGCGGCTGCGGGTGATCTCACCGAACTGCTTGCGGGTCGAGAGCGTGACCGCCAGGGGGTCGGGGACGGCGACCCAACCGACGCCGAGAACGGTCCCCGGGACGGAGTACGCCGACAGGTCGGGGACGAACGTTCCGCCGTCCGTGCACCGCATCGCCTCCAGCAGACCGCCGGCGCGCAGCGAGCCGTGGCCCCCGAGCGGCTGGGCCGGCGTGAAGCGGTACACGAGCCCGTTCGGGTTGCTGGCGTCCTCGGTCAGGTACACCGTGCCGGTGCGGGGATCGACGGCCACGGCCTCATGGGCGAAGCGGCCGAGCGCGGGCAACGGCGTCGGGTCGACGTTGCGCTCCGGGCGCGACGGGTCGACCTCGAACACGAAGCCGTGGTCCTTGGTCAGGGTGCCCGACCCGGCGAGCGCTTCGGTCTCCTCGCACGTCAGCCACGTCCCCCACGGCGTGAGCCCACCGGCGCAGTTGTTGTTCGTGCCGGCCAGGCTGTGGTACTCGTCGACCTTCCAGCCGCGTCGGTCGATCTCGACCGTGCTCGTCCCGCCGAACGCGCCCGGGTCGTAGGTGAGCTCGGGCGCGGCGAGGACCGGGAAGGCGGCCGAGGTCCCCTGCTCGTGGTTGCGGATCAGGAACGTCGAGCGGTTCTTGGCGAACGTCGACGTGCCGTCGAAGCGGTCCGCGAGCGTGCCGCCGTCGGTCAGCGGATCGCCGACCTCGGAGACGATCTGGTACGCGAAGCCTCGCGGGAGGTCGAGCAGGCCGTGCCGATCGGGAACGAGGTCCCCGATGCCGCGACCCCGCCCGGTGCCCTGGGCCAGGGCCGGCGCGCCGGTGAACAGGCCGGAGAGATCGCCGGCGAAAGCCAGGCCGATTCCGGCGGCGGCGCCGCTCAGCAACAGGTGACGACGGGAGTGGCTCATGGCGTCACGGTCGCAGGCGCCGGCCGCTCCGGGGTTGCGTCAGGTCGACGGGTGCATGACCCGGAGGTGAACTTCTGTCGCCGTCACGCGGTGCGCGGACCGAACATGATGACGGCGACGCCGACGAGGCAGATCGTCGCGCCCACGAGGTCCGAGCGGTCGGGCCGGAACCCGTCCATCACCATGCCCCACCCGAGCGAGCCGGCGACGAAGATCCCGCCATACGCGGCGAGGATCCGGCCGAAGTTGGCGTCCTCCTGCAGCGTGGCCACGAAGCCATAGGCGGCAAGTGACACGATCCCGGCACCGATCCACGCTGCGCCGCGATGCTCGCGGACGCCTTGCCAGACGAGCCAGGCGCCGCCGATCTCGGCCAGCGCGGCGAGGACGAACAGCGCGACGGTGCGCAGGACCCCCACGCGACGGCCGGAGCCAGGTCAGGCGCCGACGACGCTGCGGGCCGCCTGGGCCCGCTGGCGGCGGATGCGGCGACGCTCCCGCTCGGACAGGCCGCCCCAGATGCCGAACTTCTCGCCGTTCTGCAGCGCGAACTCCAAGCACTCCTCGCGCACCACGCAGCCGCGGCACACCTCCTTGGCCTCACGCGTCGACGCGCCACGCTCCGGGAAGAAGAGATCGGGATCGACCCCGAGGCAGTTGGCATCGTCCTGCCAACCGTGGTCCCCGGGATCGGAGGCTGATGCGAATGGTTCGTACATGTGGAAGGACCCCCTGCCATGTGGTCCTGGTGTCCGGTTCGGGGAGGGTCCCCGGACAAGTCGTGGGCGACATCGCCGTAATTACACCGTTGTGATTGTCGCATACCACATCACGTTCGCGCAAGGGGGGATCTCGAACCCATCGAGCCCAGGGCATTCGCGCGACGCGGGTGGAGGCGCCGGCGCGCCCGTCGCCGGGCTACGACGCCCGGCGGTGCTGATGGCGCTTGTGCTCGATGAAGTCGACGAGCACGTAGTCGCCGAGCGTCTCGGGCGTCGTGAAGAACGCCCGGCCCCGGTTGATCTCGGTCAGCCGCTCCACGAACGCCGTGAGGTAGCTCGTGGCGTCGAGCATGAACGTGTTGATCCGGATCCCGTCGCGGGTGCAACGCAGCACCTCGCGCAACGTCGCCTCGACCGTCTCGGTGACCGGCGGGTAGTTGAAGAACACGTCGCCGCTGGCCGTCACGTGCGCCGTCGGCTCACCGTCGGTGATCATGATGATCTGCTTCGTTCCCGACTGCCGCGCCAACAGCTGGCGGGCCAGCGTGAACCCGTGCTGCATGTTCGTGCCGTAGACGAAGTCCCAGCTCACCTCGGGCAGCTGCTCGGCCTTGAGGACCCTGGCGGTCTCGCTGAACCCGACGAGCCCGAGGTAGTCCCGGGGGAACTGCGTCGAGATCAACGAGTGCAGCGCCATGGCGACCTTCTTGGCCGGCAGGAAGTTGTCGCGCATCGGCATCGACAACGACAGGTCGAGCATCAGCACCGTGCTCGACCGCGTCAGGTGCTCGGTGCGCTCGACCTCGAAGTCGTCCGGCTGCAGCTCGACTGGCGTGCCCCGCACCCCCCGGCCCCGGCGGCCGAGAGCGTTGCGGATCGTTCGCTGCAGGTCGAGCTGGAACGGATCGCCGTACTCGTAGGGCTTGGTGTCGTACGTCCGCTCGTGGCCGTGCCCGAGACGGTGGACCTGGTGCTGTCCGACCTGGTCCTTGGTGAGCTTGCTGAACAGGTCGCGCAGCGCGTTCGAGCCGATCGCCCGCAACCCCTTCGGGGTCAGCTCGAGCCGGCCCTCGCGCTGCTCGATGAGACCGGCTTCGGTCAGCATGCGCGTCAGCTCGGCGAGGCGCTCGAGCGAGCGGGCGGCGTCGTCGCCGAGCAGGTCGCGGACCCGGTCCATGTCGGCCTCGGCGAGCGCCCCGGGGTTGGATGCGTTCCGCAGCAGGTTCTCGAGCTGATCGAGATCACCCAGTTCCTGCATCGTCTGCATCGCCTGACCCATGCCGAGCGGGTCCTGGCCCTGGAAGTCGTAGGACTGGTTCCAGCCCTGCTGCGGGAACATCTGGCGCAGGTGACCCCCGAGCTGCTCCATCTGCCAGCGCAGGTCCATGTCCCCGAGCAGCTGGTCGGACAGCTCCTGCAGCTGGGCCCGCTGCTCGGGCGTCATCGAGTTCAACATGGCCTGCATCGCCGCCATCTTCTGGGCCAGCTGCTCGAGCAGCTCGTCGAGCGTCTCGGGGTTCTCCGGGAAGAAGTCCCCGTACTGCTCCATGAACTCCTCGAAGCCCGGGTCGTCCCCGCGCTCCCGACGCTCGAGCATCTCGTTGAGCGCGGCCATCATGTCCTTCATGCGGGCCAGGTCCTCGGGCGTCATCTGCTGCATCGCGCCGCTCATCTGCTCGAAGAGCTGGTTGGCGACCTGCTGGCGCAGCTTGTCCATCAGCGCCTCGAAACGGCGTGACGCCTCCTGCGATTCGAAGTCGTACTCCTGGAGCTCGCGGACCTTGCCGGCGAGGTCGTCGGGCAGGAAGTCGAGGCGCATGTTGCGGTCGGCCGCCGACTCCCGGGCGTTGTCGGCCCGCCGCTCGTCCCCCGACCGCTGCGATTGCTGCTCGGCATCGCGCACGGCGTTGTCGATGGCGTGACGCTCCTCGTCGACGATGTCGTCGAGCTCGCGGGCGATCTCGTCGTAGACGCCGCCCAGGTCGAAGCGGTCGAGCCGCTCCTGGCGCTCCCGGCGCAACTGCTCCATCAGCTCCCGCACGCCCTGCAGGCGCTCGCCGTTGCGGTCCCGCAGGCCCTGGTGCATCATCCGGCGCAGCGCGGCGTTGACATCGCCGTGGTACAGCAGCTCGTCGGTCAACTCCTCGAGCAGGGCGTCGCCGTCGAGCTCGAAGCCCTGCTGGGTCCCGTCCCACCGGGAGTAGGTGAAGCGAGCTGGCACGTCGCCACCGTATCCCCACCCGTTGCCCCCCGCCGCTCATGTGAGCGCGAGCACAAGCTCCGGTCGCGTACAATGTCCACCATGCGAGTCCCCCGCACGTTCGTGTTCCTGGACCTCTCCGGCTTCACGAACTACACCGCTGCGTTCGGCGACGATGCCGCCGGTCGCCTGCTCAGCGCGTTCCGCACGCTGGTGCGGGAGGTGGCCTCGGAGCGGGGCGTGCGGATCGCCAAGTGGCTCGGCGACGGGTGCATGATCGTCGCCGTCGACCAGCGCGACGCCATCGCCTTCACGCTCGACCTGGAGAGCCGCGCCGCCGACGTCTGCTCGCCGCTCACGCTGCGCGGCGGGTTGGCCACGGGCTACGCCCTGCTGTTCGAGGGTGACGACTACATCGGCTCGGCCGTCAACATGGCGGCGCGCCTGTGCGACATCGCCGAGCGCTACGAGGTCCTGATCCCGACGATGGGCATCGAGCGGCTCCCCGAAGGCGTCGTCGCCACGCCGCACGGCCCCGTCGAGCTGGCCGGCTTCCCCGGTCCGATCGAGGTCTTCGAGCTGACGGGCGTCCCGGCGCGCGCCGACCGCAACGACACCGGCGAGCTCTGGACCCGATCACCCTTCATCTGAGCCCACCCCCCAGCCCATCCGAGTGTTGAAGGGCGACCGAGTGTCAGAGGGCGGGTTTGTGCGCCGTCGACACTCGGACGACCGCCGGCACTCGGATGGTCCGCGGCGGGGCGTCTTACCACGGTGGCCCACCCGGACCGCGTCCTGGCGGCGTATGACGCGGTCGGCGTCGGGGGCACGCTCGGCTCGTGGGGCTGGGATGTCGGCGACGGTCCGTGGGCCGGCTCCGTCGACGACGTCGTCGCCCGCCAGCAGCACGTCCTCGACGTGACCGAGCGCCATCCCCGCGTGCGCGGCTGGGTGACGCTGGTCGGTCACGACCTGATGTCCGACGAGCTCGTCGCCCGGGCCAGTGATCTCGCCCGCGCCCGGTCGACGAACCTGACGTTCCACATCTCCCCGTCGATCGCCGACGGCGCGGCCTACGGTCGGCGCAGCGCGACGCGCCCGATCGTCCACCTCGGCGACCTCGGTGTGCTGGGACCCCACGTGCTGGTGGCCCACGCCGTCCACGTCGACGATGCCGAGCTGGCGCTCCTCGTGTCGCAGGACGTCGCCGTCGCCTACTGCCCGTGGGCCTACCTGCGCCTCGGGCAGGGTGTCGGGCGCGCCGGTCGCCATGCCGAGCTGGTGGCCGCCGGCGGTCGGGTCGCGCTCGGCTGCGACAGCGAGAACGCCGGCGACGCGGTCGACCTGCTGCGGACGGCGACGCTCGCCGCGGGCCTGGCCCGCGACACCGGCCACTCGTGGTTCGGCGCCCACACCGCGCTGGAGCTGGCCACCATCGAGGGCGCTCGGGCGGTCGGCATGGACCGCGACATCGGCTCGCTGGAAGCGGGCAAGCGAGCCGACGTCGTCGTGATCGGCACCGCCGGTCCGGCGTGGGTCCCCCGCTCCCCCGACCCGGTGCTCCAACTCGTCTGGGCGAGCGACGGGCGCGACGTCCGCCACGTCGTGGCCTCGGGCCGGATCGTCGTCCGCGACGGACACTGCACCACCGTGGACGTCGACGCCCTCCGCGGCGAGGCGACGGCTCGCCAGGCCCGGATCCTGCGCGACGCTGGGCTCGATCCGCGACCGCGGTGGCCCGTCGAGGGCTGATCGCGGCCGGTCAGCTCCGGCTGCGGTACGTCGCGCTGCCGCCCGATGTGTCCTTGTTGAGGCGCTTCGACAGGTGCAGGCCCTCGAGGACGAACGTGACGGCGGCGGCCACGCTGGCCGGCGACTCGTCGCCCTCCGTCAGCGCCAGGACGGGCGCCCGTAGTGCCGGTACCGATTCGACGATGGCGGCCAGCTCTCCGGAGGCGACGTCCTCGCCGGTGTGCGCGACGGCTCCCTCTTCGAACGCGCTGACGATGTCGCGGGTCTGTTCGGGAGCGACCCGGCTCTTGAAGACCGTGAGCACGGCGCTCTTGACGAGGTTGTCGAACACCGCGCCCTCCCGGCCCTCGTCGAGCGACTCGATCTCGATCTTGCCGCCCGAGCTGGCGGCCAGCGCGTCGAGGTCGTCGACGCGGGGTACGACGACCCGCTCGCCGGCCCGCAGTCCGCGCCGCATCGCGTTGGCGGCGACGACCTCGTAGTTCGTCACCGACAGCCGGACGCTGACCCCGCTGCGCTGGTTGACGTGGGTGCTGGCCCGGGCCAGGTGGCTGATGGTGACGATGACCTCGGCGAGGTACTCGGGGATCGTCACGTCGATGCCCCCGACCGAGGTCGACCGGGCCTCCTGTCGGACGATGGCCAGCTCGGTCTCGATCTCCAGCGGATAGTGCGTGCGGATCTGGCTGCCGAAGCGGTCCTTCAGCGGCGTGATGATGCGGCCGCGGTTCGTGTAGTCCTCGGGGTTGGCGGAGGCGACGAGCAGGATGTCGAGCGGCAGGCGGATCTTGTACCCGCGGACCTGGACGTCGCGCTCCTCGAGCACGTTGAGCAGACCGACCTGGATGCGCTCGGCGAGGTCGGGCAGCTCGTTGATCGCGAAGATGCCCCGGTTCGTGCGCGGCACGAGGCCGTAGTGCAACGTCAGCTCGTCGGAGAGGTAGCGACCCTCGGCGACCTTGATGGGGTCCACCTCACCGATGAGGTCGGCGATCGAGGTGTCCGGCGTCGCCAGCTTCTCGCCGAAGCGGTCGTCTCGGTGGACCCAGTGCAGCGGTGTGTCGTCACCCTGCTCGACCACCAGGTCGCGGGCGTGACGGGAGACCGGGGCGTATGGGTCGTCGTTGATCTCGCTGCCGGCGATCGCCGGCATCCACTCGTCGAGCAGCCCGGTGAGTGACCGGATCATGCGGGTCTTGGCTTGTCCCCGCTCACCCAGGAAGATCACGTCGTGGCCGGCGAGCAGCGCGTTCTCGAGCTGCGGGAGCACGGTGTGCTCGTAGCCCAACACTCCGTCGAACAGCGGCTCGCCAGCGGAGATGCGCCTGACCGCGTTGGCCCGGATCTCTTCCTTGACCGGACGCGACTCCCAGCCGGACTCCCGGAGCTGGCCGATCGTTGCGGGACGTGCTGCCATGTGTCGAAGCTATCCAAGCATGGCCACGAGGGCACGACGGATCTCAGACCGCCGGATCGGTCAGCTTCACGATGGCCTGGTTCTCGGCGACGGCGCCACCGTCGCAGCCCGAGCTCCAGATGAACGTGGCCGACCCGGCGTGGACCACCCCGGACGGGGCGTACGGCGCTTGCGGCTCGACGGGTGTCCAGGTCGCGCCGCCGTCGGACGACGCGACGAGCTTCGTCACGGTGTTGACGGCCGACCCGATCGTCAGCAGCCGGCCGCCGGCGCCGATGGACACGGTGCTCGCACTCGACGCGATCGCACCGCCGCTCGGTCGTGACGACCACGTCGCCCCGTCGTCGCCGCTGACGACGACACCGGCACCGCCGGACGCGAGCCACGCGACCATGGCGCCGGAACGGACCGGTTCCCCGACGACGCCGACGTTGCCGCCGGGAGCGGGCGCCCAGGTCGCGCCACCGTCCATTGATCGGTAGATGCCGGTCGTCGTGCCGAGCAGCGCATGCGCGGTGTCCACGACGAGCACCGACCCCAGCTCGCCGACCCCTGCGGGAAGGGCGACCGGGGCCCAGTGCGCGCCTGCGTCGGTCGAGCGATGGAGCGAACCGTCGTCGGTGGCGGCCACCAGCAGCGCACGGTTCGGATCGGTCAGGTCGACGCCGAGCGCCCGAACGCTGTCGAGGTCGCCGACCTCGACCGCGTCCTCGAACACGCCGGCGTCGGTACCGGTCCAGACGGTCGGGCCGTCGGCGACGAGGACCCGGGGCACGCTGGCCGGTCCGAGACGCGGCGCCCACGAGGCGCCGTCGGTGCTGGCGTAGAGCCCGGCGCCACTGACGCTGGCGACGAGACCGGTGGGAGTCGCCCACACCCGCAAGCTCGCCGAGCACACCGCCGGCAACCCCGTCGCCGCCGCCACCCACGTCGGGGCCGGCGGCAACGTCGTGGTCGTCGTGCTGGTGGTCGTCGTCGTCGAGGTCGAGGTCGAGGTGGTCGTCGTAGCGTCCTCGGGCGGCGCCTCGGTCGTCGCGGTCGAGGAGCTGGTCGTCGTGCGCGGCGGGAGCGTCACCCGCGGCCGCTGCGGCGTGGTGACCGTCGGGATCCGCCGAGGGACCGTGTTGCGGGTCGCGGGGATGTACTCGTCGATCTCGAACGGGTCGTCGTCGCCGTCGTATGTGTCGTCCGAGAACGGGTCGTCGCTGAACGGGTCGTCGTAGGACCCGTACGGGTCGTCGCGGTACGGGTCGTCGGAGGACCCGTACGGGTCGGTCGACACCTCGGTGGCCGACGACGTGTCGTCGGCCGGAGGCCACAGACCGACCTTGGACTCCTCGTCGCGACGATCGACGTACACGACGTAGCCGTCGGTGGTCGTTGTCGTGCCGTCACCGTCGGCGCCGACCTCGCTCATCCTGCCGGCTTCGCCGACCACCGGGCGCGGGCCGGTGCTGCTGCCGACGGCCACGACGATCAGCAGGCCCGCCGCGGCGGCACCCACCAGGACGGCCAAGCGAGCCCGGCCCCCGGAACCGGCGACGTCGGCCGCGACGGCGACATCGGTGGGCTCACCACCGCCGCGATCATCGATCGCGAAGGCATCGGTGCCGTCGACGGCGAACCCGATCGTGGCGTCGCCGACCGACTCGGGCGGCGCCGATGCCTCGACGATCTCCGGCCCGTCGGCTCGTCCACCGACGGGCGCGCCATCGTCGGGCGGCACCGGATCGGCGTCGCCGCCGTCCCAATCGGGACGGAAGATGTCGTCATTCATCGCACACCCACCTCGACGCGAGGCTAGACCCGCCGGGATGCCGGTGGACATCGACTTGTCGGCCACCGGCACATCGCCGGTCCGCAGCCCGGCCCCGGCGGGTCCGGCGTGGGTAGCCTGCCGCGCCGTGGAGCTGACGGGCGAATGGCGGGCGAACGCCGCCGACGACGAGCTCCGTCGCGCCGGCATCGGGCTGGACGTCGACGACGACGACTGGCTCGAGCTCGCCGTCCCCGGTCACTGGCGGGCCCACCCCAAGCTGGCGTCGAGCGACGGCCCGATCCTGTACCGCAAGCGGTTCGACCTCCCGGCTCCCGACCATGGAGCGCGGCGCTGGATCACGTTCGACGGCATCTTCTACCAGGCCGATGTCTGGCTCGACGGCGCCTACCTGGGTGACCCGGAGGGCTACTTCTTCCCGCACAGCTTCGACATCACGGCCCTGTGCCGGCTCGGCGACGACCACGTCGTCGCCGTCGAGGTGACGTGCAACCCGGAGCAGGGCACGACCGGGCGGCGGAACATCACCGGTCTGTTCCAGCACTCCGAGGCCGTCGACCGCTCGTGGAACCCCGGCGGGATGTGGGGCCCGGTCGTGGTGCACGACACCGGACCCGTCAAGCTCGACCGGCTGCGCGTCCTGTGCCGGGACGCCGACGAGACCAGGGCCCACGTCCGCCTGGCCGCCCGCCTCGACAGCGACGCCCCGCGCGCCGTCGTGCTGCGGACGACGGCGGGCGGCGACGTCCTCGCCGAGACCGAGCACCCGCTGGCCGCCGGCTCGAACGAGATCGAGTGGTCGATCGACGTCGACCATCCACGGCTGTGGTGGCCGCGAGCGCTCGGCGACCAGCCACTGACCGACATCGACGTCGACGTGCTCGTCGACGGGGAGACGAGCGACCGGCGCTCCCGGCGCACCGGGCTGCGCGAGGTCGCCTGGAACGACTGGGTCTGCTCCGTCAACGGCGAGCGCCTGTTCCTGAAGGGCGCCAACATCCTGCCGACCCGGCCCGGACTGGCAGATGCGACGCCGGCCGCGGTCCGCCGCGACATCGAGCTGGCCGTCGAAGCCGGGCTCGACGCGCTGCGCGTCCAGGCGCACATCGCCGGACCCGAGCTCTACCGTGCCGCCGACGAGCTCGGGATCCTGTTGCTCCAGGACTTCCCGCTGCAGTGGGGCTATGCCCGCCAGATCCGCCGGGAGGCCGTTCGCCAGGCCCGCGAGGCGGTCAACTCGCTCGGCCACCACCCCTCCATCGTGCAGTGGTGCGCGCACGACGAGCCGGTCGCCGACGCCCCCCAGGTCGAGCCGACCGGGCGGGTCCGGCGCGTGCGCCGTCTCGTCGCCCAGCAGCTCCCGTCGTGGAACAAGTCGATCCTCGACCGCTGGATCAAGAGAGCGTTCGAGCAGGCCGACCCGACGCGCCCGACGGTCGCCCACGGTGGTGTCGTGCCGCACCTCCCGCAGCTCGACGGCACCGACACCCACCTGTGGCTCGGGTGGCACCGCGGTGAGGTCGGCGAGCTGGCCGAGATCGCCCACCTCGTGCCCCGCCTGGTGCGCTTCGTCAGCGAGTTCGGCGCCCAGTCGGTGCCGGCCTCGGCGGAGCGCTTCGTGGACGTGTCGACGTGGCCGCACCTCGACTGGGAGTCGCTGCGCGAGCACCACGGCCTCGAGGTCGAGACGATGATCGAGCGGGTGCCGCCGGCGGACCACCCGACGTTCGGGTCCTGGCGCACGGCGACGCAGCGCAACCAGGCGATGGTCCTGCGCAACCACATCGAGACGCTGCGCCGGCTGAAGTACCGACCGACCGGCGGCTTCTGCTTCTCGTGGTTGGCCGACCCGGCCCCGATGATCTCGGCGTCGGTGCTCGACGACCAGCGCGAGCCCAAGCTGGCATGGCAGGCGGTCGTGGATGCATGCCGTCCGGTGGTCGTGATCACCGACCCCCTCCCGACGGTCGTGTCCCCCGGTCAGGTGCTCGCTCTCGACGTGCACGTCGTCAACGACCTGCGTACCGCAGTCGTGGACGCCCAGGTGTCGATCACGTGCACCTGGCGTGGTGGCCGGCGCCAGTGGGCGTTCCGCGGCGACGTCGATGCCGACTCGGTCGCCCTCATCGGGCGCGTCGAGCTGACCGTGCCCGACGAGCCCGGCGACCTCCTCCTCGGCATCGCCCTCACCGGGCGGGATGCCGCCGACGCCCCCGTCCAGGCGACGCGCCGCGCCGGAGCGCGCATCGCAGTGGCGTGAGCCGAGCTAGCGGCGCGCCAACTTCTTGCGGTTCGTCAGCTTGGCCTTGAGGTAGTCGGCGTTCATCAGGGCGATCACGTCGATCGAGATCGACTTCGGGCACGCCGCTTCGCACTCGCCGTAGTTCGTGCACGAACCGAAGTGCTCGTCCATCCGCTCGACCATCGTCTCGGTGCGGGAGAAGCGCTCGGCCTGCCCTTGGGGCAGCAGGTTGAGGTGGGCGATCTTGGCCGCCGTGAACAGGTTGGCGGCGCCGTTCGGACAGGCCGCCACGCAGGCGCCGCAGCCGATGCACTCGGCGGCGTCCATCGCCGCGTCGGCGACGGGCTTGGGCACGGGGAACAGGTTGGCGTCGGGTGCGCCGCCGGTCGGGGCGGTGACGAAACCGCCGACCTCGACGATGCGGTCGAACGCCGACCGGTCGCACATCAGGTCCTTGATGATCGGGAACGCACGCGCCCGCCACGGCTCGACGACGATCTCCACGCCGTCGGTGAACGTGCGCATGTGCAGCTGGCACGTCGCCGTGCCCTTCTGGGGGCCGTGGGCCTGACCGTCGATCATCAGGGAGCACGTCCCGCAGATGCCTTCGCGGCAGTCGTGGTCGAAGACGATCGCTTCCTTGCCGTCGCCGATGAGGCGCTCGTTGAGCACGTCGAGCAGTTCGAGGAACGACGCCTCCTCGCTGATCTCGTCGATGTGGTGGCTCTCGAAGCGCCCGGCGTCGGACGGCCCGTCCTGCCGCCAGATCTTCAACGTGAGGTTCCGAACGACGGTGGTCACTTGTAGCTCCGGGTCTGGAAGTGCACGGTCTCGTACACGAGCTCCTCTTTGTGTCGCGTCGCAGCCATCGGGTCGCCCGTCCACTCCCACGCCGCGACGTGGGCGAAGTTCTCGTCGTCGCGCAGGGCCTCGCCCTCCTCGGTCTGGAACTCCGAGCGGAAGTGCCCACCGCAGCTCTCCCGGCGTTCCAGGGCGTCTCGGCACATCAGCATCCCGAGTTGGAAGAAGTCGTCGACCCGACCGGCCTTCTCGAGGGTCTGGTTGACCTGCTCGCCGTGTCCGGTCACGCGCAGGTCCTTTTGGAACTCGTCGTACAACGCCGGGATCTCCGAGAGCGCCTTCTGCAAGCCGGCTTCGTTGCGGTCCATGCCGCAGTAGTCCCAGATGATCTTGCCGAGCTCACGGTGGAAGTAGTCCGGCGACCGGGTGCCGCCGTTGTTGAGGTAGCCGGCGAAGCGGGCCGTGGCGGCGGTCTCGGCGGCCGCGAACTCGGGGTGGTCGGTGCCCGGGATCGGCTTGTTGAGCATCGGCGCGAGGTAGTTCCCGACCGTGTAGGGCAGCACGAAGTACCCGTCGGCCAACCCCTGCATCAGTGCAGATGCACCGAGGCGGTTCGCCCCGTGGTCGGAGAAGTTGGCCTCGCCGGCGCAGTACAGGCCCGGGATGGTGGTCATCAGCTCGTAGTCGACCCAGAGCCCACCCATCGTGTAGTGCGACGCCGGGTAGATGCGCATCGGCATGTCGTACGGGTTCTCGCCGGTGATCCGCTCGTACATCTCGAACAGGTTCCCGTAGCGCTCTTCGACGACATGCTTGCCGAGCCGGTTGATGGCGTCGGCGAAGTCGAGGAAGACGCCGTTCTTGTTCGGTCCGACGCCCCGGCCGGAGTCGACCGCCCGCTTGGCGGCGCGTGACGAGATGTCGCGCGGTGCCAGGTTGCCGAAGCTGGGGTACAGACGCTCGAGGTAGTAGTCGCGCTCGGCTTCGGGGATCGCCGACGCGTTGCGCTCGTCGCCTACCGCTTTCGGGACCCACACGCGGCCGTCGTTGCGCAGCGACTCCGACATCAGCGTGAGCTTGGACTGGAACTCGTCGGACTGCGGGATGCAGGTCGGGTGGATCTGCGTGTAGCAGGGGTTGGCGAAGTAGGCGCCCTTGCGGTGGGCCCGCCAGGCCGCGGTGACGTTGCAGGCCATCGCGTTCGTCGACAGGAAGAAGGCGTTGCCGTAGCCGCCGGTGCACAGGATCGTGGCGTGGGCACTGTGCGAGGAGACCTCGCCGGTGAGCAGGTCGCGGGTCACGATGCCGGCGCAGCGACCGTCGACGACGACGACGTCGACGAGCTCCATGCGGTTCCAGAGCTTGATGTTGCCGAGCCCGACCTGGCGGGCCATCTGCTGGTAGGCGCCGAGGAGCAGCTGCTGACCGGTCTGGCCCCGGGCGTAGAACGTCCGGCTGACCTGGGCGCCGCCGAAGCTGCGGTTGTCGAGCAGGCCGCCGTACTCGCGGGCGAACGGCACACCCTGGGCGACCATCTGGTCGATGATGTTCCCCGACACCTGGGCCAGGCGGTAGACGTTGCCTTCCCGCGACCGGAAGTCGCCGCCCTTGATCGTGTCGTAGAACAGCCGATGGACGCTGTCGCCGTCGCTCGGGTAGTTCTTGGCCGCGTTGATCCCGCCCTGCGCGGCGATCGAGTGGGCCCGCCGAGGCGAGTCGTGGAACGTGAACGCGTGGACCTCGTAGCCCAGCTCGGCCAGCGTCGCGGCGGCTGACGCGCCGGCCAGGCCGGTGCCGACGACGATGATCTTGAACTTGCGCTTGTTGCTCGGGTTGACGAGCTTGGAGTCGGTGATGAACGTCGACCACTTGTCGGCAACCGGGCCCGCGGGCACCTTGCTGTCGAGCGCGGGGTCGCTCGCCGTGGCGGCCGGTCGTTCGAGGGTGTCGGTCATGCTGCCTCTCAGATCTGGACGATGCCGGCCTGGACGGCGATGGGGAACGAGACGTTGCCGACGACGATGATCGTGGCGACGGCCGTGGCCAGACCTCGGCGCCACGAGTTGAACCGAGGGCTGTTCACGCCGAGCGACTGGAACAGGCTCCAGGTGCCGTGGAACAGGTGGATGCCGAGCGCGACGTTGGCGACGATGTAGAGGATCGCCACCGGGACGCGCGACAGGCTGGCGTCGACGTTGCGGTAGACGTGACCGCGCACGAAGTCGGGGTTGAACCAGCCCCAGGTGAGGTCGGCGAGGTGGAAGAACAGGAAGAGCAGGACGATGATCCCGGTCCAGCGCATGGTGCGGGCGGCGAAGTCGGCCGAGACGTAATCCCGTTTCGCCTGGTACTTCGTCGGTCGGGCCCGCCGGTTCATCACCGTGAGCGAGTAGGCGGCGTGGAGGTGCAGGACCAGCGCGCCGATGAGGACCAGTCGCAGGGTCCACAGCGCGATCGTCCGGGGCAGGATCGGCACGAGGAGGTCGCGCAGGAACTCGCCGTACACGTCGATGTCGTACTCGCCGTCGACGACGCCGAGGTACATCTTCAGGTTGCCGATGAGGTGACCGATGACGAAGCCGATCCCGATGATCCCGGTGATCGCCATGACGTACTTCTTGCCGAGGGCGGTGGAGTACAGGTCGAGCAGGAACGGCTTACGTTTCTTCGACACGTTCGCCGAGCCGGAGACCGGCCCTCTCGTGACCGCTTGCGCCATGTCACGAACGCTAACCCGGTCGCCGGCCCGCGCCCGAAACTCGCGCCCCGTTTCGGT
>JBEVOM010000057.1:0-12545 GCA_040507575.1 Ilumatobacteraceae bacterium | reverse complement strand
CCGCAGCCGCGACCGACTGAACCCCGGCAGGCGGCCTACGCCGAGGCGCCGGCCTTCGCCCGCTTCGCCGCCCGACCGCGCTCGGTCTGGTCGAACACCACCTTGCGCAGGCGCACGGACCGCGGCGTCACCTCGATGCACTCGTCGTCGGCGATGAACTCCAGCGCCTGCTCGAGCGACATCGGCTTGGGCGGGATCAGCTTCTCGAACGAGTCGGCGTTGGACCGCACGTTCGTCAGCTTCTTCTCCTTCGTCGGGTTGACGTCCATGTCATCGGCCCGGGCGTTCTCGCCGACGATCATCCCCTCGTACACGACCGCGCCGGGACCGACGAAGAGCTGTCCGCGCTCCTGCAGCGACATGAGGGAGTAGCCGGTCGTCGGTCCGAGGCGGTCGGCGACGAGCGACCCGCGGGTGCGGGCCCGGATCGTGCCGGCCCACGGCTCGTAGCACTCGAACACGTGGTGCAGCAGCGCGGTGCCACGGGTCTCGGTCAGCAGCTCGGTGCGGAACCCGATGAGGCCGCGGGCGGGCACGAGGTAGTCGAGGCGCACCCATCCCGTGCCGTGGTTGACGATCTGCTCCATCCGGCCTTTGCGCAGCGCGAGCAGCTGGGTGATGACACCCATGAACTCGTCGGGCACGTCGACGGTGAGTCGGTCGACCGGCTCGTGGACGACGCCGCCGATCTCCCGGGTGAGGACCTGGGGCTTGCCGACGGTGAGCTCGAAGCCCTCTCGCCGCATCATCTCGACGAGCACGGCCAGCTGGAGCTCGCCGCGACCCTGGACCTCCCAGGTGTCGGGCCGCTCGGTCGGCAGCACCTTGATGCTGACGTTGCCCACGAGCTCGGCGTCGAGGCGGTTCTTGACCAGCCGAGCGGTCATCGACGTGCCCTCTTGGCCGGCGAGCGGCGACGTGTTGATGCCGACCGTCATCGACAGGCTCGGGTCGTCGATGTGGATGACGGGGAGGGGGCGGGGATCGTCCGGGTCGGCCAGCGTCTCGCCGATCGTGATGTCCGGGATGCCGGCGACCGCGACGATCTCGCCCGGCCCGGCCGAGTCGGTCGACACCCGGTCGAGCGCCTCGGTCGTGTAGAGC
Organism: Ilumatobacteraceae bacterium; assembly: GCA_040507575.1. Lineage (GTDB taxonomy): Bacteria > Actinomycetota > Acidimicrobiia > Acidimicrobiales > Ilumatobacteraceae > JALZMG01. The sequence goes on along the minus strand of JBEVOM010000057.1, from coordinate 11,441 downwards.
TCGGCGATCTTGGCCCGCTCGATGGTGCCGTCGGTGCGGCACCAGGCCACGTTGCGGCCCTTGCGCAACGTGCCCGAGCGCACCCGGCACAGTGCGAGGCGCCCGACGTACGGCGACGCGTCGAGGTTCGTCACGAGCGCCTGCAGCGGCATCTGGGGATCGAACTCGGGCGCCGGGATGCGCTGGAGGAGGACCTCCATCAACGCGTGCAGACCGAGGCCGTCGTCGGGCAGCCCGGCGCCGTCGGCCGGGCGCTCCAGCGATGCCTTGCCCTCGCGTGACACGCAGTACACGATCGGGAAGTCGAGCTGGTCGATGTCGGCGTCGAGGTCGAGGAACAGCTCCTCGACGTCGTGGACGACCTCGGCGATCCGGGCGTCGGGACGGTCGACCTTGTTGATCACGAGGATCACCGGCAACTTGGCCTCGAGCGTCTTGCGCAGCACGAAGCGGGTCTGGGGGAGCGGACCCTCGGACGCGTCGACGAGCAGCAGCACCCCGTCGACCATCGACAGCGCCCGCTCCACCTCGCCACCGAAGTCGGCGTGCCCAGGCGTGTCGACGATGTTGATCGTGACGTCGCCGTCGGGGCCGTGGTACTGCACGGCCGTGTTCTTGGCGAGGATCGTGATGCCCTTCTCGCGCTCGAGATCCATCGAGTCCATCACCCGTTCGTTGACGTCCTGGTTGGCGCGGAACGCACCGGACTGCCACAGCATCTTGTCGACGAGAGTGGTCTTGCCGTGGTCGACGTGGGCCACGATGGCCACGTTGCGGAGGTCGGCACGCGTCTGCACGAGGGTTCCTGACGATCGAGGAGCGGAGCCGCTCCGGGGGAAACCCCAGGATACGGCCCGGATCACGCGGGCGGGCGGGAGCCCGCCTGCGTCACGTCAGCGCCGAGGTCAAGAACTCGGTCACCGCGGCGTTGAACCGGTCGTTGCGGTCACCGGCGACCATGTGCCCCGCACCGGCCACGTCGACCAGCTGGGCCTGCGGAATGAGGGCGAGCAGCTCCTTGGCGCCCTGCTCGCTGAGGACGTCGCTGGCCCCGCCGCGCACGAGCAGCGTCGGCACCGTGATGTTGCGGGCGGCGGCTTCCAGGCGCTCCGTCGGGACGAGTCGCCTCGCCGGTACGCCGTCGATGCCGCTCTCGGCTGCGTCGTCCCTGTTCAGGTCCAGGATGCGGGAATCCCAGTGCCAGTACCAGCGACCGTCGTCGTGCTGGCGGAGGTTCTTGTGGAGCCCCGAGAGGTCCTTCGGACGGGGACGGTTCGGGGTGTACGCGGCAATCGCGTCGGCGGCCGCCTCGAGGTCGGGGAACCCGTCCATCCCCGAACGCATGAAGTCGCGGATCTTGCCGGAGCCCTCGGGTTCGATGCGCGGTGCCACGTCGACGAGCACGAGGGCCGTCGCGATCGGCTCGTCGCTCTCGCCGATCGCCAGCAGGCTGCTCAACCCGCCGAGCGATGCGCCCACGAGCGCCGGGCGCGACGGGAGCGAGTCGGCGACCGCCCGGACGTCGGCCGCGAACCGCTCCAGTTGGTACTCGCCGTCCGGCGACCAGTCGCTGTCACCGTGGCCGCGCAGGTCGACCGTCAGCGCGTACCAACCTGCGTCGCCCAGCTCGCGGGCGGTGTTGCCCCAGGCGTGGCGCGTCTGGCCGCCGCCGTGGAGCAGCACGACCGGCGGGTCGTCGATGCTGCCGTAGGAGTCGGCGGCGAGGGTGACGTCGGGGGCCGTCCGGATGCGCATGCCGAGGACTCTCGCGCCGCGCCATGCGAACAGCCGAAGCGGACGGGTCAGGCCGGGACGGCGGTGACGATCACGTTGCTGCGGTAGTGGCGCGTCGACGAGTCGAACTCGCCGCCGCACGTCACGAGCCGCAGGACGGTCTCACCGTCCTTGGCGAACGTCCCGTCGACGGCTACGGCCGGTTTGTCGACGAGCTCGACGGTGCGCACCACGAAGGCTCGCTGCGAGTCGTCGTCATAGGTCACGGTGAACGTCGCGCCCACCGGCATGTCGGCGAGGTCCGAGAAGACACCTTCGACGCCGCGCCAGTTGAGGTGACCGGCGATGACGGCCGAACCCGGTGCACCCGGCGTCGGCCCGAACTGCCACCACACCAGCGTCCGCGCGTCGGGCGGCACCGCGAGCTCGCCGAGCTCGTTGACCCCGGTCGGCGTGACCGGCCCGTCGATGTCGAGCGCAGGTACCTGCACGGCCACCGGCGCGGCGATGGCAACGGGAGCGAGGAGGTCGATGGTCGCGGCGTGGGTCACGATCGGCGCGATCGTCGTCGTCGTCGCCGTCGCCGCAATGGTCGTCGCCGTGGTCGACGGCGCGGTGCCGGGTGTCGTCGTCACGGGCGGCGTCGTCGTGCCCACCCTCACCGGTGGTGCCGTCGTCGCCGGCGGGGCGGCGACCGACGACGGTGCCGTCGGCGGTTCGCCGTCGGCAGGAGCTCCGCCGATGCCGGCGGCCACCGCGCCGATCGCAGTGGCGCCGATGAGCGCCATGCCGAGAGCGACGGCGACCGCCGGGCGGCGCATGATGCCGAGCCGTCGCCGTTCAGCGAACGGTCGCGAGGCGGCGACGGGACACCACGAGTGCCCCGGCGCCAGCGATCGCGGCGGTGACTGCGATGAGCGCGATCGTCGTGGCGTGCCCACCGGGCGGGCTCGTCGTGCTGCCGTCGCCGGTCTGGATCATCGCCGGCGCCGTCTGGAGGTTGCCGATCGACACCGCGGCCCAGCCGAGCGTGCCATCGGCCTGCGAACCGATGAGGTACATGAAGTTCGCCGTGCCGTCGGCGTACTGCACGTTCTGCGGCGCAGCAAGGGGAGCGCCGCCGGCGAGGCCGGTGACCGACACCTCGTACGGTCCGGCGCCGACGATCGACGACGCCTCCGTCTCCGCCTCGACGTCGTCGAACGTCGCCTGCTGGTTGAGCAGCACGGCGACGTCCTCGGCCGCCGCGGTGTGGCGCACGACGAGGCGTGACTCACCGGCCGGGACGGCCGTGAGGTCATCGGCATATGCCGTGAGCGTCGGGTTGCCATCGGCACCGAGGTGGGCCACGAGCGAGCCTTGGAAGCCGGCCGGCACGGTCACCGTCTGGGTCAGCAGCGGCGTCTCCGTCGAAGCGGCGCCGGCCGACCGGATCTCGACGAGGTGGTCGCCGGCCGGGATCGACAGCGGGTCGGTCGCCCGCTCGGGCTGGAACGTCGGCAGCACGAGCGTGCCGTCCAGGTAGATGTCGGCGACGAGGCCGCGCAGCCCGTGCACGACCCGGATGGTCCCCGGCGCCGGCTCCGGGGCCTGCGCGTCGACGGCGGACGAACCACCGACGACCGCGACGACCACGCCCAGCGCGACCAACCACGACCTGAACTGCCCAATCGATGACGATGCCATCGCTACCCGCTTTCCGCCCTGAGTCCGCCTGAGTTCGCAGCAACCGATCCGCCAGATTGGTCGTGCTCCCAATTACCCTACCGGGTTGACGATCGGTCGCTCATCCCGTAGACAGGCACGGTGGGGCGGCCACAGTGGCTCGGCGGAGCCACCCTCGTGATCGCGGGAGCGGCCTTCGCGTTCCCGTTGTCCTCGGTCGGTGTCGTTGCTGCCGCGCCCCCGCTGCCGCCGGGCCTCGACGCGTCGGTGTTCGACACCAGCGCCTTCCCGGACGTCCTGCTCGACCTGACGCCACCCCGCCAGTACGCCGCCGCGACGATCACGGCCGACATGGTCGAGCTGGGCGGCCGACCGGTCGCGTCGCTGAGCGAGGTCGACCCGGCGACCGTCGCGGTCAGCCTCGTCATCGACGACGGGCCCGTCGTGCCGGCCCAGACACTGCAAGACGCCCAGGGCGCATCGGTGGAGTTCGTCCGCCTCAGCGACGAGGGGACGAGGATCGCGTTGTCGACGCCGAGCGGCATGCAGAGCGCGCTGACGTCGGATCGCGACGCCAACATCGCCCGCATCGCCGGCATCGTTGCGGGGGCCCCCGACGTCGTGCCGCTGCCCGAGCTGGTGCTCGACGCGGTGACGAGGCTCGCCGCCCAGCCCAGCACCGACCGCCAGCTCGTCATCGTGCAGTCGACGTCGATCGCCGCCGACCAGACGTACGAGCAGATCGCCACCATCGTGAACGAGGCCCACATCACGGTGCACCTCGTCGCCGCTCCCGGGTTGGACGTCGGTCCGATCGCCGCTCTGGCCGAGGGGAGCGGCGGGAGGGTGCCGACCGGCGCGGCGATGGTCGGGGAGATGGACGAGGTCACTTCGGCGATCTCGGACCGCTACCGGGTCGCCGCGACGGTGGACACGCCGGGGCCACAGGAGCTGGTCCTGACGATCGACGGCCAACGCTTCCCCACGACGCTCGATGTCCAGGCCCCGGTGGTGGTCCCGACCACCCGCGGGCCGACGACGACGGTGCCCGCTGCTCCGGCCACGACACCGACGATGGTGCCGTCCGCAGGGGCGGCGTCGCCCACCACCGTCGCGGCCCCGCCGGTGGCGGCGACACCCACGACGGTCAGTCCGCCCCGCGAGGGCTTCGGCCGTGGGGTGCGGCTGCTCGTCGCTGTCGCGCTCGCCGTGCTGGCGATCGTCGCGGCGTGGATCGTCCTGCGTCGCCGGGCGGCGCCGGCGACGCATCCGCCGACCGACCAGACGGCGCGTCCAACGGCGGGTGATGGTGCGCCGTCCCCGTCCGCGTCGGCGTCGACCACGGCGGCGGCGGGTTCGGGTCAGCCGGATTCGACACCGGCGTCTGCGCTGGTCGCGGACGTCGTCTCGGAGCCCGTGTCCGTCGTGGAGTCCGATCAGGTCCCGGAAGCCGATCCGGTGCCGGAAGCCGCTCGGGTCGACGCGGCGTCGGAGCCCGCCGCCGTTGATGCTGCGCCGGTCTCGGTCGCCGCGGTCACGGCGGTCACGGCGGTCGAGAAAGCCGCTGAGGCACAAGCCGCCGAGCGCGAGAATGAACCGGTGTCGACATGGGCGGCTCCCGAACCCACGCCGGAGCAGAACCTCGCACCGCCATGGACGCCACCGCCGGCACGGCTGGAACCCGATCCCGTCGCCGAGACGGAGCCGACTCCGGAAGCGTCGGCGTCGCCGTTCGTCGACCCCGGGCCCGAGCAGACGTTCGCACCACCGATGACGGCACCGCCTGCGCCACTGCCCGCGCCGGTACCCGATCCAATCGCAGCCGCCGACACTGAGCCGACACCGACACCGGCACCCGAGCTGGCGGCGCCACCGGTCGTCGACCCCGAGCCTGACCCGGTGCCCGAGCCGGTCGTCGTGGCCGAGCCGGTCGTGCCCGAGCCTGACCCGGTGCTGGAGCCGGTCGTCGTGGCCGAGCCGGTCGTGTCGGTGCCTGATCCGGTGCCGGAGCCGGTCGTCGTGTCGGTGCCTGACCCGGCGCCCGAGCCGGTCGTCGTGCCCGTGCCCGAGCTCGAGCTCGAGGCGGTCTCGGAGCCCCCCGCGCCCAACGCACCGCTGACCGTCGAGACCCCCGCCGCGTCGTCGTGGATGGTCGTCATGCCGCCGGGCCACGAGGCAGAGGCCGACCAGGGTGCGACTGAGCCCGTCGGTTCCGCCGAGCCCGTCGGTGGTGAGGTCGCGGACGTCGCCGGCATGCCCGACGCCGCGACGGCGGAAGCGGGCGCCGGTTCCGCGGCCGACCCCCCGCCGCGTGCCACCTCCGGCCGCGCGGCCCGTCGCCAACCACGCAACGGCGTGGCACCGCGTCGCGCCCGACCGGTCGTCGACGAGCCCGTGGCGGAGCCGGTCGAGCTCGAGCCCGAGCCCGTCACCGACCCGCCCGACGACGAGCCCCGACGCACCCGCACGGGCCGCACGATCCGCCGGCCCGAACGGGAGGCCACGCCGGCGCGGCGAGCGCTGCTGCGCCGCCAGGAGGCCGAGCGCCGGGCCGCCCAGACCCAGGCCGCCGGTGGCGTCGTCGCGCCACGGGCACGACGACGGGCCGAGCCGGTCGACACCGTCGCCACCGACGTCGACGGGTGGCTGACCGTCGGCGATCTGCGCATGTGCCCGGGCACCGGCGAGGTGTGGTCCGGCAAGGAGCCGATCAGCCTCTCGCCGGCCGAGCTGGCCGTGCTCGAGCTGCTGATGCGCAGTGGCGGACACGGTGTCACCAGCGAGGCGATCATCGCGGCCGCCGAACTGCAGCAGGGCACCCCGGAGTACGACGACCCCGACCTCCTCGTCAGCGCGATCCGGCGCAAGACGAAGGGTCGTGGCCGCGGCGCCGGCGGCGCGGTGCGCAAGGAGCGCGTCCTCCTCTACTACCTCGGCGACGACGAAGGCCAGGACCAGGGCTGACCCCCGGCGATCGGCCGCGGACCGATCTCCATCACATCTCCAGCGCCTCTCCAAGCCGGGTCGATCCGGCGGGCGCATGGTGGTCGAATGGCCACGTCACGCGTTGATACCGGGCTGCCCGTCGCACCGCCCGCCGCCCGCGGGACCGTCCTGCTGCTCGTCGCGGCGGCTGTGGGTGCCGCGGTGTCGGTCGCGCTCGGTGTCTACGCCAAGGTCCACGATCCGACCAACGAGCAGATCGCTCACTACGGGTTCCCGACGCTCCTGTCGATGAAGGCCTGGTTGACGACCGGCGCGTTCGTGCTGGCGATCGTCCAGGCCCTGTCGGCGGCGTGGATGTGGGGCCGACTCCCACGCGCCGGAGCGCCGCCACGGTGGGTCGCCCACGCCCACCGCTGGACCGGGACTGCTGCGTTCCTGCTCGTCCTGCCCGTGGCCTACCACTGCCTGTGGTCGCTCGGATGGCGGGACACCGATGCGCGCGTCCTCGTGCACGGCATCCTCGGCTGCGCGTTCTTCGGTGCGTTGGCCGTCAAGCTGCTGGCCCTGCGCATCAACGGTCTGGCGGGCTGGGTGCTGCCGGTGCTCGGTGGCGGGCTGGTGGCGATCCTCACCGCCATCTGGCTGACGTCGTCGCTGTGGTTCTTCACCAACATCGGCTTTCCGGGGCTCTGATCACCGTGGCCCTCCGCTTCACGCCCACGCTCGCCATCTGCGCCATCGGCGCGGCGATCACCGGTGGCTTGCTCGCACTGCCGCCGGCCGACGACGACGAGCCCGTGGTTCCAGCGGCACCCGCTGGTGCACCGACCCCGGCGGCCTCGATCCTCATCGTCGACTTCTCGTTCGGCGATCCGCGAACCGTTGCGGCAGGTGCCGTCGTACAGGTGAGCAACAGCGATGCCGCATCCCACACCCTCACGGCCAAGGACGGCGCCTTCGACTCCGGCATCGTCGACGACGGCGTCATCGTGTCGTTCATCGCGCCGGGCACGCCCGGCGTCTACGACTTCTTCTGTGAGATCCATCCCTCGATGACCGGCTCGCTGGTCGTCAACTGACTTCCAGGAACCCATCATCATGAAGCACCTCAAGCTCCCGCTCGCCCTCGCGGCGGTCACCGTCCTGGTGGCCGCCGGCTGTGGCCGATCCGACGACGACGACGCCGCGGCGGCGACCAACCCGGTCCCGGCCGCAGTCACAACGCTGGCGCCAACGACGTCAGTTGCACCTACAACGACTGCTGCGCCGGCGGCTGCGCCCACCCTCACGGCTGTTTCGGCCAAGGTCGGCGAGAGCGAGCTCGGCGAGATCATGACCGACACGGCCGGGATGACGCTCTACGGCTTCCTCAACGACGTGGACGCCATCTCGACGTGCTACTCGACGTGCGCCGATGCCTGGCCCCCGGTCATCGTCGACGAGGAGTGGACCGTCGGCCCCGGCCTCGACACCGGGGTCTTCTCGACCACCGAGCGCGACGACGGCACCCTGCAGCTCGTCGCCGGGAAGTTCCCGCTGTACACGTTCGGCGGCGACGCCAACCCCGGCGATCTTGCCGGTCAGGGCTCGGGGGACGTCTGGTTCGCGGTGGCGCTCGACGGCACGCTGATCGAGGACGCGACGACGAAGGCGTCGGAGCCGCCGGCCCCGGCCTCCACCGAGGCGCCTGCGCCCGCAGTCGTGGCGACGGCCGGCACCGATCTCGGTGACGTGCTCGTCGACCAGTCCGGCCTCACGCTGTACGGGTTCACCAAAGATGCCGACGGCGCGCCGACGTGCGCGGCCGCCTGCGCCGATGCGTGGCCTCCGCTCATCGTCGACGGTCCCGAGCTGCCCGCGGGTCTCGACCCGGCCGTGTTCTCGGTCGTCGAGCGGCCCGATGGGGCGTTGCAGTTGAAGGCCGGGAAGTGGCCGTTGTACCGGTTCGCCGGCGACGGCGGGCCCGGCGATGTCAACGGCCAGGCCTCGGGCGGGGTCTGGTTCGTGGTCAACCCGCTCGGAGGGCTGATCAAGGACGCCGGCTGATCCCAACCTGCCGGTGGGTGCGAGGGCCAGGACTGCGGGCGGCGGTCCTGGCCCTCGTCGCGAGGAGCGTCACGGGCAGCGACGGATGACGAGGACGCTGGTGTCGTCCTCGTCGTCGTCGTCGTGCAGCCGCCCGGCGAGGCGTTCGGCGATGTCGACGGCGTCGCGTTCGGAATCGGCGACGACCGCATGGGCCTCGGCGCAGAGCAGGGCGAGACCGACGTCGATCGGGCGGCGGCGCTGCTCGACGAGCCCGTCGGAGTACAGCACCAGTGCGTCGCCGGGGCCGAGCGTGAGGCGTTGCTCCTGGCGCGGCGAGGTGCTGAAGCCGAGCAGCGGATCTCCGCCACTCTCGAGCAACGTCGCCCCCTCGCTGCGGACGACGAGCGCCGGCACGTGGCCCGCGTGGGCGATGCGTGCCTCGGAGGTCCGGGTGTCGATGACGGCGCACACGGCGGTCGCGATCGTGCCCCGCAGCGCGCGTGCCATCAGCCGGTCGAGGCGTTCGAGCGCGCCGGACGGCGACGGGTCGTCGAGGAGGTAGGCCCGCAAGCTGTTGCGCAACTGGGCCATCTCGGCGGCGGCAGTCAGACCGTGTCCGGCGACGTCGCCGACGACGGCCACGACGACGCCGTCGGCGGCCTCGAACACGTCGAACCAGTCACCGCCGATCTGCCCCCGCCCGGCCGGCTCGTCGTGCACGGCAAGGCACCAGCCCTCGACGACAGGCAGGGAGTCGGGCCGCATCACCCGTTGCAGGTCTCGCGCCAGCTCGGCACTGCCGCGCTGCTGGCGCAGCAGGCCGGCCATGAGGTGTCGGGAGAACCGCGTTGCTGCCCGCACCTCGCTCTCCTGCCACGGCGCCGATCGGCCGCGCACGGTCTCGCGCCAGCGGGCGAAGGACCGGCGTGGGCTGAGGCGGACGTCGGCACCCTCCTCGGCGCCCAGCTTGGCGTTGTGCGGGTCGCCGCCCCAGTCGACCTGGCGCACGAGCTCGGGACGGAACCACATCACGAGCTCGCGACGATCAGGCGACAGCGGCAGTGCCATCACGCCGCCGGCCACCGCCGCCTCGCTCGGATCGGCGATGCGGTCGATGCGCAGCACCGGCGCGTCACCGGGCCATGCCGCGATGAGCCGTTCGATCAGCTGATCGCTGGGCACGGCGCCGAGCCGACGCCACGACGTCTCCGTGACGACGACCGCGCCGGTCGCCCCGGCCAGGCCGAGCACGTCGGCCTCGTGGTTGCGCAGGACGTCGTCGATGTCCGGCGCACCGAGCTGGGCGAGCTCCTCGGCAACCTTGTCGGCCAGGGCCACGAGCTCGAACGTGCGGGACCGGATGTCGGCCTCCTCGGTCTCGGCGATGCGCATCGAGATGAGCTGGGCGAGGTACTCGGCGGCGTTGCGGGCGGCCACGCCGGGGCGGTGCGGACCGCTGTAGTGGTGGCACGCGATGAGTCCCCACAGCTCGCCCTGGATCACGATCGACACCGACATCGACGCGCTGACACCCATGTTGGCGAGGTACTCGACGTGGATCGGCGACACGCTGCGCAGCGTCGACGTGCTCATGTCGAGGGGTCGGGCGCTGTCGTAGGCCACGGGCGGGACCAACGGCACCGGCTCGTAGTGGATGTCCGGGATCAGCCGCAGCCAGTTGCGGCGGTACATCTCGCGGGCCTGGGCCGGGATGTCGGTCGACGGGTAGTGGAGGCCGATGAACGCGTTGAGGTCGTCGCGCTTCACCTCGGCGATGACCTCGCCGTTCCAGTCGGCGTCGAAGCGATAGACCATGACGCGGTCGAAGCCGGTGAGCGATCGCACCCAGCGCGCCGCGTGGGCCGCGACGTCGAAGACCTTCGTCGACGCCTGGAGCGCCATGGCCGCCTCCCGCACGACGCTCGCCGCGTTGCCGTCGCCGTCGTCGCGATCCTCGATCTCGATGACGAGGTGACCGTCGGAGCGGTGGAGCGTCGCCGTCAACTGCCGACCGTCGTGTGCGAGCGCCACGCCATCTCGGCGCTGCACCCAGTCGGCCTGCCGGGCGGCGTCGATGGCCTGGCGGTTCTCGGCGCCGATGAGGGCGCCCAGGTCGCGGCCGATCACGCGCTCGGCATCGGCCACGTTCGCGGACACGACCACGATCGTGAGGTCCGGCTCGGTCACCGCGACCAACGACCCGTGGGGTTGGATGGCGCCCGGGACGTGGATCGGCTCGGCCGCGCAGTTGTCGAGGTCGACCGGCGCGACCCACGTGGCGGTCATGGCGCAAGGGCCTGCCGGAACCGCGCGAACGTCGCCACGGCGGCGTCGGCCGCGGTCTCGACGTCCTCCCGGGTCCGCAGTAGCCGGCGGGCGGCGTGGCGGTACTCGGCCCAGCGGGCCGGGACGTCGCGGCCGTAGGAGCTGAAGAACGCATGCGGCACGGCAGGGCCGAACGTGCGCTCGAGGTGCCCGGCGATCAGCGTGCCCCCGAGCGTCGCGCCTTCCGTGACATAGAGCGCGCCGAGTGCGGCGGCCCGCAAGTCGAACGCGATCACCGCCCCCGGTGCCGGGAACGCCAGCCCCAGCGCGTCGAGGTCGGCACGGAGCGCCGGCACCTTGCGCCGAGCGTCGATGTCGAGACCGGCATCGGGTTGCGCCTCGAGCTGCCGACCGATGGCATCCTCGAGTGGCGCATGCATCGTGGCGAAGCCCTGGAGCAGCCGGCCGTAGCGCCCGAGGTCGAGCGCCGGGGAGAGCAGATCGAGCCGGTCCTCGAGCTCCCGATGGGCGTGGTGGGTCCGCTGCTTGAGTGTTCGCAACGGAGTGATGTCAACGCCCACATCGACCGGCAACGAAGCTCCTCACGGCTCAGCGGTTGTGACGCGAATGGTACCGAGGCCAGGCCGATCCGGTGAGCCGCGTCGGAACAGATCGTCGGAGCATGTGCGCTCGGCTTCGACGGGCCGGGCTCATAGGCTCGTCTCGCCGCTCCCGTAGCTCAGGGGATAGAGCGTCGGTTTCCTAAACCGTGCGTCGCAGGTTCGAATCCTGCCGGGGGCACC
>JBEVOM010000052.1:0-8060 GCA_040507575.1 Ilumatobacteraceae bacterium | reverse complement strand
CTGGGCGCGCACGGTCTCGAATCCGAGACGGGCCGCGCCCCGGACGGGCCGTGAGACTGTGCGCGCCCAGATGGACGGGGGCGCGACGGGCTACGGCGACGGGGTCATTTCGGGGGCATGCGAATGCCGCCGTCGACCCGGATGGTCTCGGCGTTGAGGTAGCTGTTGGTGATGCACTCGAGCACGACCGACGCCAGCTCCTCCGGGTACCCGAGGCGCGCCGGGAACAGCACGCCCTTCTGCAGGTTGGCCTTGAACGCCTCGCTGCGCTCGCCGCGGCCGTAGATCGGCGTGTCGATGAGGCCCGGCGCGACGGTGTTGACCCGCACGCCGATCGCCGAGAGGTCGCGGGCGATGGGCAGCGTCATGCCGACGATCCCGCCCTTCGACGCCGAATAGCTGGCCTGGCCGATCTGCCCGTCGAACGCGGCGACCGACGCCATGTTCACGATCGCGCCGCGCTCACCGGACTCCAGTGGCTCGGTCGTGCTCATCGCCGTCCCGGCCAGCCGGATGCAGTCGAACGTGCCGATCAGGTTGATCGCCACGACCTTCTTGAACGCGTCGAGGTCGGCGGCCGACTCGTACTGGCCGTCCTTGCCGACCGTGCGCTGGGCGAATCCGATGCCGGCCGAGTTGACCAGCACCCGCACCGGACCGATCGACTTCGCCATCTCGACGGCTCCGATGATCGACTCGGTGTCGGTGACGTCGACCTTCGCGAACGCGCCGCCCAGCTCGTCGGCGAGCGCCTTGCCCTTCTCCTCCTGGAGATCGGCCACCACGACCTTGGCGCCCCGCTGGGCCAGCATCTGGGCGACGGCCGCTCCGATGCCCGATGCCCCGCCGGTGACGATTGCGCTCACGCCTGTGATGTCCATGGCGCCGGACGTTACGCGACCCGGTCGGAGGGCTCACAACCGACGATCGCCCAACCGGCCGGGGACGGCACGGGCCGCCAACTAGCCTGAGCCCCTCGTGAACGACGAGCCGTCCACCGCCGCTGCCACACGCGCGATCACCGCCGGCCGCCGCCAGCAGGGCGCGAGCCTCAACGTCCCCCTCTGGGCCACGAGCACGTGGCAGACGGACGGCCTCGACGACACCCGCAAGCGGGCGACCGGGATGCGCCAGGGCGACTTCTACAGCCGCTACGCCAACCCGACGGTGCGGGCGTTCGAAGAGGCGATCGCCGAGATGGAGGGCGCCGAGGAAGCTCTCGCGTCCAGCTCGGGGATGGGCGCCCTCGCGTCGACGATCCTCGCCCTGTGCTCGGCCGGTGACCACATCGTGATCCAACGCCAGATCTACGCCGGCACGATCGCGTTCGTCCAGGGGCCCTGCGCCCGGCTCGGCATCGAGCACACCGTGGTGGACGGCACGCGGCCCGGCGAGTTCGCGGCCGCCGTGAGGCCCGGCCGCACGATGCTCGTGGTCGCCGAGTCGCCCTCCAACCCGCGCCTCGACCTCGTCGACCTCGACGATCTCGGTGCGGTCACGGGACCGTTCACGCTCCTCGACTCGACGTTCGCCACGCCGTTCGGCCAGCAGCCGCTGCGCCACGGCATCGACCTCGTGCTGCACTCGGCCACCAAGGGGATCTGCGGCCACAACGACGCCACGCTCGGCGTGATCGCCGGCGAGCGCGACCTGCTCGAGGCCATCTGGTCCTACGCCGTGCTGCACGGCGCCAGCGCCTCGCCCTACGACGCACTGAACGGGCTGCGCGGCCTGCGCACGCTCGCCGTGCGTCAGCGCCACCAGTCGGCCGTCGCGCTGCAGGTCGCCACGGCGTTGGCCCGCCACCCCGGCGTCGTCGCCGTGCACCACCCCGGACTCGCCGACCATCCCCAGCACGAGCTGGCCGTCCGCCAGCTGTCGTGTCTGCCGACCGTGCTGGCGATCGACCTCGCCGGCGGCGTCGACGCCGCCCGGGCCATGCTCGACGCCCTGCGCATCGCCCGTTCGGCCACGTCGCTCGGTGGGCCCGAGACGCTCGTGTGCCATCCGGCCACGAGCACCCACGTGAGCCTGACCCCCGAGGAGCAGGCCGCCATCGGCATCACACCGGGCCTGGTGCGGATCTCCATCGGCCTGGAGGACGGCGACGACATCGTCGCCGACCTCGAGCGGGCCATCCCGACCTGACGCCGGGCCACTCGTCGGGCCGAGCCCGTCAGCGCGGGATGGCGGCGACGGCGAGCTGGTCGACGAGGTCGTTCATCATGTCGCCGCTGTGGCCCTTGACCCAGCCCATCGTGACGTTGCCGGCGGCGACGAGCTCGATCAGCGGCCGCCACAGGTCGGCGTTGGCGACCGGTTGCTTCTTGGCGTTGAGCCAGCCGTTCGCCGCCCAGCGGACGTGCCACTTGTCGCGGAAGCAGTTCACGACGTACGTGGAGTCGGAGATCACGTGGACCCGGCTGTCGCCGCCCAGCGCGCGCAGCGCCTCGAGGACGGCGGTGATCTCCATCCGCTGGTTGGTCGTCAGCGGGGCGCCGCCCGAGCCCGAGGGCTCGCCGGACGGCGCGACCGCCCACGCCCATCCACCCGGACCGGGGTTCCCGGAGCAGGCGCCGTCCGTGTAGACGGTCACGGGTCGCGGGTCGGGCACGGGTGGGCACGGTACCCGGCACCGGTGCGTGCGGGCGCGAAGGGATGCGAGACTGGCTGCATGATCTTCGACGGCTACGTCCATCAGATCCCCGACATCGATCCCGACGAGACCGAGGAGTGGTTGGACTCGCTCGATGCGGTCGTCGACGAGCGGGGCAAGACTCGCGCCCGCTACCTGCTGACCAAGCTGCTGGAGCGGGCCCAGGAGACCCAGGTCTCGTTCCCGGCGACCGTCTCGACGCCGTACGTCAACACCATCCCGCGCGAGCAGGAGCCCTGGTTCCCCGGCGACGAGCACATCGAGCGGCGCATCCGTGCCTTCGTGCGATGGAACGCGGCGATGATGGTGGTCAAGGCGAACAAGCACGCCGACGGCATCGGCGGCCACCTCTCGACGTTCGCCAGCTCGGCGTCGCTGTACGAGATCGGGTTCAACCACTTCTTCCGGGGCAAGGACGACGGCAACGCCGGCGACGCCATCTACTTCCAAGGCCACGCCGCACCAGGCGTCTACGCCCGGGCGTTCATGGAGGGCCGGTTGACGGCCGACGACCTCGACCACTTCCGGCGCGAGATCGGCCGCGACGGCCGCGGCCTGTCGAGCTACCCCCACCCCCGCCTGATGCCCGAGTTCTGGGAGTACCCGACCGTCAGCATGGGCCTCGGCCCGATCGGCGCGCTCTACCACGCCCGCTTCAACCGCTACCTGCAGAACCGCGAGATCGACGACACCAGCCAGACCAGGGTGTGGTGCTTCATGGGCGACGGGGAGTGCGACGAGCCGGAGTCGCTCGGGGCGATCACGATGGCGGCGCGGGAGAACCTCGACAACCTCGTGTTCGTCATCAACTGCAACCTGCAGCGCCTCGACGGGCCGGTGCGCGGCAACGGCAAGATCATCCAGGAGCTCGAGGCGCTGTTCCGCGGGGCGGGATGGAACGTGATCAAGGTCATCTGGGGCTCGAAGTGGGACGAGCTGCTGGCCAAGGACAAGGACGGCGCGCTCGTCAACCAGATGAACACCACCGTCGACGGGCAGTTCCAGCGCTACTCGGTCGAGTCGGGCGAGTACATCCGCGATCACTTCTTCGGGCCCGATCCGCGCCTGCGGGAGATGGTTGCCAACCTCGCCGACGACGAGCTGCGCAGCCTGCCCCGCGGTGGGCACGACTACCGCAAGCTCTACGCCGCGTACAAGGCAGCCACCGAGAACCTGGGCAGCGGGGCACCGACGGTGATCCTGTGCAAGACGGTCAAGGGCTGGACGCTCGGCGAGGGCTTCGAGGGTCGCAACTCCACCCACCAGATCAAGAAGATGACCAAGGACCAGCTCGTCGCCCTGCGGGACCGGCTGTTCATGCACGACGAGATCCCCGAGGACTCGATCCACGCCGACGACCCGCCGTACTACATCCCGCCGGAGGACTCGGTCGAGTACCAGTACATGATGGAGCGCCGCCAGGGGCTCGGTGGTTCCGTCCCCCGCCGCACGACCCGGGCCCGCCGGCCCCTCGAACTGCCGGGCGACAAGCCGTTCGCCGAGCTGCGCGGCGGCTCGGGGAACCAAGAGGTCTCCACGACGATGGGCTTCACCCGCCTGCTGCGCAGCCTCGCCCGCGACGAGCACATCGGCGCGCGCGTGGTGCCGATCATCCCGGACGAGGCCCGCACGTTCGGCATGGACGCGCTCTTCCGCGAGCTGAAGATCTACGCCGCCTCGGGCCAGAAGTACGAGCCGGTCGACCACGACCTGTTGCTCAGCTACACGGAGTCCAAGAGCGGTCAGATCCTCGAGGAAGGCATCACCGAAGCTGGCGCGATGGCCAGCTTCATCGCCGCCGGTACGAGCTACGCCCACCGCGGCGTCCCGATGGTCCCGTTCTACACGTTCTATTCGATGTTCGGGTTCCAACGGGTCGGCGACCTCATCTGGCAGGCCGCTGATGCCAGGACCCGCGGGTTCCTCCTCGGGGCGACGGCCGGACGCACGACGCTGCTCGGCGAGGGCCTCCAGCACCAGGACGGCCACAGCCTCGTCCTGGCCAGCACGGTACCCGCCGTGCAGGCCTACGACCCGGCGTTCGCGTACGAGGTGTCGGCCATCGTCCAGGCCGGCCTGCAGCGGATGTACGGCGCTGGCTCGGCGGTCGAAGATCGCGACGTCTTCTACTACCTCACGCTCTACAACGAGAACTACGTGATGCCCGCCATGCCCGAGGGTGACGTCGCGACGATCACCGAGGCGATCATCGGCGGCCTGTACAAGTGGCGCGATGCGCCTGAGGGGCCCTCGCTCCGGGCGACGATCCTCTTCTCGGGCAGTGCCCAGGGCGCCGCCCGCGAGGCCGTCGTCGAGCTGGCCGAGCACTTCGACGTGGGCGCCGAACTGTGGTCGGCGACGAGCTACAAGCGCTTGCGCGAGGACGCGCTCGACGTGGCCCGTTGGAACCGGCTGCATCCCGATCAGCCGTCGCGCACCCCGCGGGTCACCGAGCTGCTGGCCGAGGCGCCCGGTCCCATCGTCGCGGTCAGCGACTTCATGGCCGCCGTGCCCGAGCAGATCATGCGGTTCCTGCCCGGGCGGTCGTTCACACCGCTCGGCACCGACGGCATGGGCCGCTCGGACACCCGCGAGGCGCTGCGCCGGTTCTTCGAGATCGACACCGGGCACGTCGTCGTCGCCACGCTCGCCGCACTCGCCGGGCAGGGCGACGTGAAGCCCGAGGTCGTGATCGATGCCATGGCCCGCTACGAGATCGACCCCGACACCATCAACCCCTACATCGTGTGACCGCCGGCCCGACGGGCGATCGCCGCGGAGTCAGACGACACCGAGGATCGTGAAGCCGGGTGACGGCAGTCCGAACGCGTTGCGGAAGTCCCACGCCGACACGGTCGCCGAACCTGCCGTGCCGGTCAGCACGACACGGTGACCCCACACGCCGTCGTAGATCGTCGACGGGTCGCGCTCGGTGCGAGCGCCGGTCAGCGTGCCGAGCCCGTAGGTGGCGGCGACGGTCGCCGCGTCGACGTTGCGGGTCCACCGGTAGAGGGTGTTCTGCGGGACGTTGCTCGCCGTGTCCTCGACCGGTGGGTACGTGCCGCCGGCCGACCTCGGCCCGTGCGACGCCGAGTACTCACCGGAGATGATCGCCCCGTTGGACTGCCACACGCGCACCACCCCGGCGGTGTCCCCGACGGCGCGATCGGTGGTGGCGCACTCGAACGTGAGGTTGCCCACCTCGCAGACCCGCACCGTCGGATGACTGGTCGGTGCCTGCGCCGACGAGCGGTAGGCGGCGCCGCCGTACACCTGGCACGACGACGTGTCACAGGTGTCCGCGTACGGGTACCGGCCCTGGGCGAACGCGAACGAGCGGGCGGCGACCGCCATCGCGTACAGGGCGTTCATCCCGGCGCCGCCACCGGCGGCGCCCCAGCTCGACGCCACCTCGCGCGACACCACACCGCGCACGTAGTTCTCCGTGAGGAGGGTGTCGACGACGCGGTTGGCACCGCTCGCGTCCTCGGTGATCGTGAGGGTGCCGCGGTAGTGGACGACCGAGCCGTTCGGCTGGCACAAGCCGAGCACGTCACCTGCCGGCGCAACCGATTCGTCGTGCGGCGTGCTCACCGTGAACGGGCCGGGCACGGCCTGCGCCACCATCACCCAACCGGTGCCACCGCCCGGGCAGCTGACGTCGGACGTGCCGTAGACGTCGTAGCGGTTCGGCGCGACCTCGTAGAAGTGCAGCGACCCGTACGTCGCGCCGTTCCACGTGGCCGTGCGGCCGAGCGACACGATGCCGACGACCCCGGCATCGTCGAGCGCCATCAACCTGATCCGCACCGGGGCGTTCGGGGCTGGCGCGTTCGTCGTGCCGCCGTAGTAGTGATCGAGGATCTGCCACCACGGCACGCCGGCGTTCACCGCCATGCCGTAGGCGCCCCACGCCGACAGACCGCGGCCGTGACCGTTGCCCTGGCCCTCGACCACGATCGTCGTGACGGGCGGGGGTGCCGGCGGGATCACCGGCACGGTCACGGGAGCCGGGACGGGCGGCGCCGGCGTGCACGCCGGCTGGCAGGACTGCATGATCGCGGCGGCTGCGAACGCGGCGAAGCCGACGGTGCGGAGGCGCATGCGCAGAGTGTAGGAACGCCGGCCGGGGCCGGCGTTACGGTTGAGCGTGATGGCGGGGACGCTGTACATCACCGGCGATGCCTCGGCCGACGGTCTGCTCAACAGCGATGGCACGGCACTGCTGATCGGGATGCTCCTCGATCAACAGGTCCCGATGGAGTGGGCGTTCGCCGGCCCCGAGACGCTCCGGCGGCGCCTCGGTCACCTCGACGCGCCGGTGATCGCCGCGATGGACGTCGACGCGTTCGTCGCCGTCTGCTGCGAGCGACCGGCGATCCATCGCTTCCCTGCCGCGATGGGCACGCGGATCCACGCGCTCTGCACGGTGCTCGCCGACAGCTACGGCGGCCGGGCGACGAACCTCTGGGCCGACGCGGCGACCGGTGCCGACCTGTACGCGCGCCTGCGGGCGCTGCCCGGCTACGGCGACGAGAAGTCGAAGATCTTCGTCGCCCTGCTGGCCAAGACGCAGGGCGTCGCGCCAGCAGGCTGGCGAGACGCCGCCGGTGCGTTCGGTGACGACACGCCGCGCTCGGTCGCCGACATCCACGACCCGGCGTCGCTCGCCGTCGTCCGGGAGTGGAAGCGAGCGCAGAAGGCGGCGCGCAAGGACAAGCAGGACCGACCCGTCTGAACCGGCCGATCCTGCTGTCCGGTCACTTGAAGCGGTCCTGCACCTGGTTGGCCACCCCGGAGGCCCGGTCGCGGGCGGCGATGAGCCCGGCCTGGCCGCCGAAGATCGTGTCCTCGAGCCGCTCGTCGTGGACCAGCAACCACGCCAGGACGCCGAGCACCGCGCCGACCAGCGGGAAGATGATGAAGACCCACAACTGGGCGAGGTGGTCCCAACCGGCGTAGAGCGCGGTGCCGAGGCTGCGGGCCGGGTTCACCGACGTGTTGTCGACCGGGATCGTCGCCAGGTGGATCATCGCCAGGCTCAGCCCGACGGCAAGGCCGCCGAAGCCGACCGGGTATCCCTTCGTCGTCGTGGAGAGCACCACGAAGATCAAGAGCGCGGTGAAGAAGATCTCCACGCCGATGGCCGCCCAGATCCCGAACGGGACGCCGATGGTGTTCCCCCATCCGTTCGATGCGAAGACACCGGTCTTGTCGTTGTCACCGCCGCTCGAGATGATGAACAGCAGCAGGCCACCGAGGATCCCGCCGATGACCTGGGCCACCCAGTAGTAACCCGCTTGGACGAGCGTGATCTTACGACCGAGCCAGAACGACAGCGTGACCGCCGGGTTGATGTGGCATCCCGAGATGTGGCCGATCGTGTACGCCATCCCGAGCAGCG
>JBEVOM010000196.1:0-5442 GCA_040507575.1 Ilumatobacteraceae bacterium | reverse complement strand
ATCCCGACGATCGTCGTGGTCGGGCGCGGGGTCACCGCGGCCGACGGCGCCACGATCGAGGTCAAGGAGCGCCGCACTGGCGACCGCACCGACATCGCCCTGACCGACGCCGTCGCCCACCTCGTCGAGATCACCGCGACCTGACCCGACGCGACCCCCGTCCATCTGGGCGCGCTCAGTCTCAAACCGACATCCGGGCGCGCACGGTCTCGGAAACGTGGACGATTCGCGCCCAGTTGCGTCTCAACGAGGTCAGCGGTAGCGCAGCAGACCCTGGTCGATGACCAGTCGATCGCCGACCGACGTCGTCCACACGGCCTCGCCGTCGCCCAGCTCCCAGGCCCGGATGGTCAGCGCCTCGCCCGGGAGCACCGGCGACGCGAAGCGGCCCTCGATGTGGTGGAACCGGGCCGGATCGGACCCGCACAGCAGGTGCAGGAGCGCCCGGCCGGTGAAGCCGTACGTGCACAGGCCGTGGAGGATCGGCGCCGGGAAGCCGCCGGCGGCCGCGAACTTCGGGTCGCTGTGCAGCGGGTTGCGGTCCCCGTTCAACCGGTACAGGAACGCCTGATCGGGCGAGGTCTGGTAGGTCAGCTCGTGGTCGGGTGCCCGTTCCGGCGGTTCGTTCTGCGGACCTGACGGACCACGTGCGCCGCCCCAGCCGCCCTCACCGCGGATGAACCCGGCCGAGCGCGTCGTGTAGAGGGGCTGGCCGTCCATGGTGGCCGTCGTCTCGTTGATCACGACGGCGGCCTTGACCTTGTCGAACATGTCGGTGATCGTCGACACCATCGTGAGCGTGCCGTCGGTCGGGAGTGCCCGATGCAGCGTCACGCTCTGCGAACCGTGGACGAGCATCGTCCGGTCGAACTCGCCGATCTCGTCCATCACCGACTGGCCTTCCGGGACCCGGAAGCCCATCACGACCGGGAACGTGGGCAGCACCTGCTGGGTGATGCCCTCACTGTTCTCGGTGCTGAACGCCAGCTCGTCGGCGCCGGCACCGAGGCTGACCGCGTACAGCAGCGCGTCCGTGCTGGTCCAGCTGATGTCGATCGGATCGCTCGTGGCGCCGACGGCGCCGGGGTTGATGGCCATGGGCAGCTCCTGGTGCTCGGTCGGATCGGGACGTTCAGCTCTGGGGTTGCGGCGGCGACCCGGGCACGCCGTCCATGCCGGCGTTCGGTCGGGCCTCGGCGAGGAGCTTGGCGACGGTCGGTCCCATCTGGGTCGGGTCCTCCACCGGGTCGACAGACGGGCCGCGGGTCCAGCCCTCGGCGACGGCCAGGTACGCGCCGGACGCCTCGAAGATGCGTCCGGTCACGCCGGCCGACTCCTCCGACGCCAACCACGTGACGATCGGTGCGATCCAGCGAGGGTTGCGGGCCTCCCGGCCCTCGTCGTCCTCGGGCGTCGTGGCCAGGTTCTCGGTCATCCGCGTCAACGCGACCGGTGAGATCGCGTTCACCGTCACGCCGTAGCGCGAGAGCTCGAGCGCCGCGATGTTGGAGAACGTCGCGATGGCCGCCTTGGCCGCGCCGTAGTTCGTCTGCCCCGGGTTGCCGTAGAGGCCCGACACCGATGTCGTGTTGATGATGCGGCCACTGACCGCCTTGCCGGCCTTGGCCTGTCCACGCCAGTGCGACGCAGCCCAGCGCGAGACGGCGAACGTGCCCTTGAGGTGGACGTTGATCACGGAATCCCACTCCTGCTCGCTCATGTTGATGAGCACCCGATCGCGCAGGATGCCGGCGTTGTTCACGACGACGTGGAGGTCGCCGAACGCCTCGATGGCTGCGTCCACGAGGCGCTTGGCGCCCTCGAAGTCCCCGACGCTCTCGCCGTTCGTGATGGCCTCACCGCCGGCGGCGACGATCTCGTCGACGACGAGCTGGGCCGGTGTGGCGCTGGAGCCCGTGCCATCGATCGCTCCGCCGACGTCGTTGACCACGACCTTGGCGCCGTGGCGGGCGAGGCTCAGCGCGTGCTGCCGGCCGATCCCACCTGCCGCCCCGGTCACGATGGCCACCCGGCCCTCGCACAACTTCGCCATGCCGTCACTCCTCCGGTCCGTCGGACGGACCTCGATCGATCGTGGACCGTGGCGAGGTTAGGCCCCGAGCGGGTTCGAACCCCAACGGTGCCGCGACCCCTGTGGGATGTGGGCGCTGGGCGCCGCGACGCATCGTCACGTCGTCGGGCTAGCCGGATGTCGACGTCGGATGGGCCGGTGTGGCGATCGCGCGGCGCAGGCCGGCACCGAGCAGCACCACGACGACGAGACAGGTGGTGTTCCGGGCGAGCTTCGCGGCGGTGTCGACGCCCGGAGGGACCGGAGCGGCGAACCCGATCATGGTGCGGGCGAGCACCGCGCCGAACGCAAGTGCGGCGATCGGACGCCACCCCCACGCCGGATCAGCCGCGGCGGACGCCCACCGAAGCGACGAGGTCCCCGGTCCCGGCGAGGTACGAGGAGATGAGCTCGGCGAACAGCGGGCTGGCGAACAGCGAGAACACGACACCGAAGCGGGTCGAGTGGAACGATCCCAGCCGACCGTGAGACACCGACTGCACGTTCACCAGTCACCCAGCCTGGCGCTTTCGGTCAGCGGCTCGCGACCGGGCGCTGCGATGCTCGTTGCGCGGCGCACGCCCGCCCCGATCGGGAGCAGCGACCTAACCTGACCCCGTGCTGGTGGCGGACATCGTGATCGTCGGAGCCGGTCCCGCCGGGACTGCGGCGGCCGTGCCCCTGGTCAGTGCGGGACGCGACGTGATCATCGTCGACAAGGCGGTCTTCCCGCGGGACAAGTGCTGCGGTGACGGTCTCACGACGCTCGGTCTGCGCGAGCTGGAGCTGCTCGGCTTCGATCCGTCGGCGGTGACCGACTGGCAGGTCGTCGGCGGCGCCGTGCTGCGCTCGCCTTCCGGGCGCGAGGTGACCGTCCCGCTGCCTCCGGGGCCCGGCACCTATGCCGCGGTCGCCCCCCGCCTGCAGCTCGACGCGGCGCTGCTCGACGTGGCGTCGAAGGCCGGCGCGACCGTCGTCGAGGGTCATGGGTTCGACGGGTCGATCGCCGACCACGGCAGCCATGTGGTCGTCGGGCTCGACGGTCACGAGCCCGTCGCGGCGCGGTACGTGATCGCGGCCGACGGGATGTGGAGCCCGGTCCGCAAGGCGCTCGGGCTCGGCGTACCGGGCTACCTCGGCGAGTGGCACGCGTTCCGGCAGTACGCGGCGGACGTGACCGGGCCGGCCGCCGACCACCTGTACGTCTGGTTCGACGCCGATCTGCTGCCCGGCTACGCGTGGTCGTTCCCGTTGCCGGGCCAGCGGGCCAACGTCGGCTTCGGTGTCCTGCGCGACGGCGTGCGGCGGACCCAGGACATGCGCGACACATGGGCCGGACTGCTCGAGCGCCCGCACATCCGCGAGGCGCTCGGTCCACGAGCGATGCTCGAGGGACGGCACACGGCCTGGCCGATCCCGGCCCGCGTCGACCGCGCGGTCGTGGCGGACGGCCGCGTGCTGCTCACGGGCGATGCGGCGATGGCGACGGACGTGATGACAGGCGAGGGCATCGGCCAGGCTCTCCTCACCGGCCGCCTGGCCGCGGAGTCGGTGCTCGCGGCGGGCGCCCTCGACCCGACCGCCGCCGCCGGGGCCTACGCCCGCTCCGTCCACCACCACCTCGTCGCCGACCACCGGATGTCGGTCGCGCTCGGTCGCGTCCTCGCCCACGAGCGCGGGGCCCGCGGGGCGGTGAGCCTGCTGACCCGCAGCGGGGACCGGGGCCGACGCAACTTCGCCCGATGGATGTTCGAGGACGAGCCCCGAGCGATCGCGCTCACGCCGTCGCGGTGGCACCGTCACGTGCTCGGTCGTCCTGGCGCGTTCGCGCCGGCGGACCGGGCAGCAACCGGCTGAGGGCGGCGATCGCCACCGCGTCGACGGTCAGCACGGCGAACAGCGGCCCGTAGGCGTCGGTCCCGAGGCGGGAGATCAACAACCCGATGATCGTGACCCCGAACGACGCGCTGGTCTGCACCACGATGAACATCGTCGTCGTCGCTTGTCCCGCGAACTCGGGGGACACGGTGCGATAGACGCCACGGACGAGCTCCGAGCGCGAACGGCGGATCCGCGCGACTCGTGACGACCCGCCCCGCCCGCCATCGGGCGGGCGAGCTCGTCGGCGCTCGGGCCCCCTTCGGCCAAACTGAGCGCGTGACGTTCACCACTCGGATGCTTGCGCCGGACACGTGGGACGACTTCGCCGTGCTCGTCGAGGCCAACAACGGCGTGTGGGGTGGTTGCTGGTGCATGGGGTTCCACCCGGAGGGGGTCGGTGCCGGGCACACGCCGGACGGGAACCGGGAGGCGAAGCATCGGCACGTGATGCGCGGCACGGTCCACCAGGTGCTCGTGTACGACGATGATCGCTGTGTCGGCTGGTGCCAGTTCGGCCCGCCGCCGGAGCTCCCGAACATCCAGAACCGGCGCACCTACGAGCGAGGGGCCGAGGGTCCGCCGGACTGGCGGATCGGATGCGTCTTCACCAACGCGAAGGACCGCGGCCACGGCGTCGCCGCGGCTGCGGTCGCGGCGGCACTCGACGAGATCAGGCGGGCCGGCGGCGGCGTCGTCGAGGCGTATCCGGAGCAGACCGAGCAGCGGCCGCCGCAGCGTGGCGCCTACCTCCACACCGGGCCGGAGGAGTTGTACGCCCGATACGGCTTCACACGAGTGCGCAAGATCGCGAAGTGGCGTTGGGTCGTGCGCGCCGAGGTCTGATCCCGCCGCTCGCGCAGGCGCCGTGCGGGGCGCCACGGCGCGGCGAGGCGGTGCGGCTCCATCAGATCTCCACACGGTCTCCGAGCGCTCGGGACGCGGCACGCGCATGCTCGACCGCATGTCCGACACCGTCACCGCCAGCTTCACCACCTCCCGCCTGTCCGCCCGCGACCTCCTGGACCGCATGCTCGACCTGCTCGGAGCCCACGACATCGACGGCGCCGTCGCGCTGTTCGCCGACGACGTCGAGCTCCGGGCTCCGTTCGTGCCGGCGCCGCTGCCATCACGCACGGTCGGGCGGACCGCCGTTGCGGCGATGATGGCGATGGTCTTCGGATCGTACGGACGGGTCGAGTTCCACGATCGCCGCTTCATGACGACGGCTGACGATGGCGTCGTCGTCGGCCGCTGGCGCACCGACATCGAGGTGTTGGCGACCGGCGCGACGTACAGCGACGAGGTCATCGCCGTGGTCGAGGTGCGCGACGGCTCCGTCGTCCGGTTCACCGAGTACTTCAACCCCGACGCGCTGCGCGCCGCCGGCGTCGTGCCGCCCGCGTCCTGACGAGCCCACCCGAGGAACGTGCCGTCAGCGGGGGATGCGAAGCCGCACGCGATCTGGGCGCGCAGGGTCCCGATATCGAGAC
>JBEVOM010000169.1:0-8728 GCA_040507575.1 Ilumatobacteraceae bacterium | reverse complement strand
CGCCGGCGACGCCGCTCATCGGCCGGGGTCGTGAGCTCGAGCAGCTCCTCGATGCCGCCGGCGTGACCGACTGCGCCACGCGTGAGCTCGTCCTGGTCGGTGGCGACGCCGGCATCGGCAAGACCCGCCTGCTGCGCGAGCTGGGTGCCCGCGCCCGCTCGGCGGGGCACCGCGTGCTGGTGGGCCATTGCCTCGACCTGGGTGACGGTGCGCCGCCGTACCAGCCGTTCTCCGAGGCGTTCGGGTCGCTCGACGAAGACGAGCGCGATGAGCTCGCCTCCCGATTCCCGGCGCTCGGTCCACTGCTTCCCTCAGTGGTGCCGGGGGACGGCGTCGAGCGCGCCGAACTGTTCGCCTCGGTCGTCGCTGGGCTCGAGACCCTCGCTGCGGCGCGTCCGCTGTTGCTCGTGATCGAGGACACCCATTGGGCGGACGCGTCGACTCGTCACCTCATCCGGTTCGTACTCGCGCGCGGCTTCCACGGTCCCGTGCACGTCGTGGTCAGCTACCGGGCCGACGATCTCCACCGACGCCATCCCCTGCGCCTGGCGCTTTCCGAATGGGTGCGGCTGCCCGGCGTGCGCCGCATCGAGCTCGAGCCGCTCGCCGACGCTGATGTCGTTGAGCTCGTCCGGAGCCAGGGTGCCAACGAGCTGGGCAACGAGAGCGTGCTCGCCGTGGTGCGCCGGGCTGCGGGCAATGCGTTCTTCGCCGAGGAGTTGCTCGATGCCGGTCTTGCCGACGCCGACGCCGCGCTCCCCGAGACCCTCGCCGACCTGCTGCTCATGCGGCTCGACCGGCTGGACGATCGTGCCCGCCGGCTGGTCCGTGCGGCGGCGTGCTCCGACGCGCGCCACGACTATGCCGTGCTCACGAGGGTGGTCGGTCTGCCGGAGGAGCAGCTGGACGACGCCCTGCGGTCGGCGATCGATCACAAGGTCCTGACACGCATCGGCGACGAGACGTATCAGTTCCGTCATGCCCTGCTCGCCGAGGCGATCCGTGACGACCTGCTGCCGGGCGAACGCCGGCGAATCCATGCCGCCTACTTCGAGGCGCTGACGACGGGCGAGCCTCGGGGGCCGGCAGCGGAGATCGCCCACCATGCGCTCGGCGCCGGTCAACGCGAGACGGCGTTCGTCGCCACGATCGAGGCGGCAGAGGCCGCGCAGCGGCTGGCCGGCTACGACGAGGCCGCCCAGCACTACGAGCAGGCGCTGATCCTCCTCGACGCAGCCCCCGATGGCTTCGACGCGATGGCGCTGGTCATCGACGCTTCCGCTGCGCTCGTGACGTCCGGGCGTGTGCTGCGTGCGGTCGAGCTGCTGCGCGATCACTTGGCTCAGCTGCCCGCCGACGTGCCGATCCAGCTACGCGGGCGGCTACTGGTGGCGATCGGCAACACGACCTACTACGCGAACCTCGACCTGGAAGCAGTGGAGGCGAGTGCAGAGGCGGCACGCATCGTGCCCGACGAACCCTCCGTCTTGCGCGCCGAGGTCGCAGCACTCCACGCCCGGACGTCGGCGAGCCGTGGCCGCTACGACGAGGCGATCCAGTGGGGTGAGCGGGCGCTGGCGATCGCCGAGCAGATCGACGCAGCCGACGTGATCGCCGACGCCAAGGCGACGCTCACCCGGGTCATGGTGCGCAGAGGCGACGACCCCGAGAAGGCGAAGCAGGGCTTCGTCGAGCTGGTCGAGTCGTCGCACGCGGCCGGCGACGTCCTCGGAGAGCTGCGCGGCCTTCATCAGCTCGGGTTCCTCTCGTTCAACGAAGGCGCCCTCGACGCCGCCGATGAGGCGTTTCGCCGCGTCATGACACGCGCCGAGGCGACTGGTTGGGCGTGGGGTCCGTATGGCTTCGACGGACGCTTCTTCGCCGCCCTCGTCTGCTACATGCGAGGACGGTGGGACGAGGTGCTCGAGCTGCGCAACGTCGGACCGGAGGCACCGGCGCTCGCCGACGCGCTGCTGGGCGCGATCGCATTGATGGTCGCCGCCGGACGCGGCGAGGTCGATCAGCTCGAGCGCACCTTCGGTCATCGCGCTCTGTGGCGCCACGAGGAGTCGGCGTCGACGCACAGCACCTCCGCCCTGATCGAGCTCCACGGCGTCGCCGGCGACTTGGCGGCGGCGCGGCGGGCCCACGACGACCTGGTCGAACTGCACACCCGCGCGTGGGACGAAGCGGAGTTCCCCGCACGCATCCGCCTGGGCGCCCTTGTGATTGGTCAGTACGCGACTGCGGCCGAGGGGGTCGGCCGCGACGAGCAGTCGCTGCTGCTGGAGCACGCCGCGGAGCTGGTCGCGATCGCCGATCGCGTCGCCGACGACACGCCGGCACTCGGGCCGGAGGGGCAGGCGTGGCTGGTTCGAGCCCACGCCGAGCACGCTCGTCTGCGCTGGTTGTGTGGCGTCGACGCCCCCACACCGGACGAGATGATCGACCTGTGGCGTGAGGCCAGCGCGATGTTCACCGCCATGGACGACCCTTACGAGACCGCTCGCTCGACCGCCCGATTGGCGGCGGTGCTGCTCACCAGCGGGGGCGGCGCAGAGGCCAAGCCGCTGCTCACCATCGCCCGAGCCACGGCTGAGCGGCTCGAGGCCGCTCCGCTGCTCGCCGAGATCGACGGGCTCACGCCCCGGCGGGCGAGGTCCGACGAAGAGCTGACGCCACGCGAGCGTGAAGTGCTCGAGCAGGTCAGCACCGGGCGCAGCAACGGCGAGATCGCGTCCCGGCTGTTCATCAGCACCAAGACTGTGTCGGTCCACGTCTCCAACATCCTCGCCAAGCTCGGCGCAGCCGGACGCACGGAGGCTGCGGCGATCGCCCGACGCCGAGGTCTGCTCGACGAGTGACGACCATCGGTGCCTCACCGATGGTCGTCAATGATCGCACCACTGTCGTCGCCCTGCAGTCGGCGCCAGCGCCCGTCGATCCCGGCTGCTCCGGGACGCGTCCGAGACGTGCCGATCGAGGGCCGTATCACTTGACAGGTCCGCTCCCGTCGCGCACTATTTAACTATGAGACTAGTTGAATGGGTGTATGAGTGATCGAGTTCCGCATCGACACCCACTCGGGGGTGCCGCCGTATCGTCAGCTCGTCCACCAGGTACGCCAGGCCCTCCGCCTCGGCCTGCTGCGTGAGGGTGATCAGCTTCCGACCGTGAAGGACGTGGTCGGTCAGCTCGCGATCAATCCGAACACCGTCCTCAAGGCCTACCGCGAGCTCGAGCACGAGGGCCTCGCGGCCGGCCGCCCCGGGCTCGGCACGTTCGTCACCAGATCCCTGGCGCAGGAGTCGGTCGCCGCACACAAGGGGCTGCGGTCCGAGCTCGACCGTTGGTTGACGAAGGCCCGCCGCGCGGGGCTCGACGACGCCAGCATCTCGGCGCTGTTCGAGAGCACCTTTCGCGCTGCCTCCGACGAGGGGGTGGCCTAAGTGAGCGCGATCGTCGCTGAAGAGTTGGGCAAGCGCTACGGCCGGCGGTGGGCGCTCCGGAACTGCACGCTGGAGATCCCAGACGGCTCCGTGGTCGGCCTGGTCGGCGCCAACGGCGCCGGCAAGTCGACGTTCCTCCACCTGACCGTCGGACTGCTGGAACCCACCGCGGGCTCGCTGGCCGTGCTCGGCGGCCGCCCGGGAGCCAACGCCGCACAACTCGCGAAGGTTGGCTTCGTCGCCCAGGACGCACCGGTGTACGACTGGCTGTCGGTCGCCGATCACCTGCGCCTCGGTTCACACATGAACCCCGGTTGGGACACAGCGATGGCGAGCGAGCGGATCGATCGGCTCGGGCTCGACCTCGCCCAGCGCGCCGGCAAGCTCTCCGGGGGCCAGCGTTCCCAGCTCGCGCTCACGCTTGCCATCGGCAAGCGGCCCGACCTGCTCGTGCTCGACGAGCCCGTTGCGAGCCTCGATCCGCTGGCGCGACGCACGTTCCTCGCCGACGTCATGGAGCTCGTGGCGGATCAGAAGCCGACGATCATCCTCTCGTCGCACCTGCTCTCCGACATCGAGCGCGTCTGCGACCACCTGATCGTCATGGCCGAGGGCCGGGTGCAACTCGCCGGCCCCGTCGAAGAGCTCCTCTGCGGGCACAAGCTGCTGACCGGTCCACGCCGCGACATGCGGACGATGCCCAGTGGCCAGGCAGTGGTACGGGCGAGCCACACCGACCGCCAGACCACCGTGCTCGTCCGCACCGCCGAGCCGATCCTCGATCCGGCCTGGGTCGTCGCCGACGTCGGGCTCGAGGACCTGGTCCTGGCCTACATGGCGGCGAGCACCGCACCCACGCCCCAGCAGGCGCCGCTCGCGGCGGTGCGGTCATGACGTGGCTCGCGTGGCGACAAGCCAGAGCCCAGGCCCTCGTCGCCGCTGCCGCTACTGCGATCGTCGCGATCGTCCTGGTCGCCACGCGAACGCACATCGCGTCCACGCCCGAAGAGGACCTCTCGACGGTCTACTCGTCCCTGCAGCTCCTGGGCACCGCGCTCATCGGGGTACCCGCCGCGATCGGTGCGTTCTGGGGCGCCCCGCTGCTCGCCCGCGAGCTGGAACTCGGGACCCAACGGCTGGCGTGGACACAGGGTGTCACGCGGGGGCGGTGGCTCGGGACGAAGCTCGCCGTGCTGGCCGCCGCAGCGATCGTGGTGACCGCCGTGTTCGCAGTGTTGTTCACGTGGTGGTCGCTGCCGTTCGACGCGCACGGAAACCGGATCGGGACCGCGAACTTCGGGCAGCGCGGCATCGTCCCCATCGCCTACGCGCTGTTCGCCCTCGCCCTCGGTGCGCTGCTCGGCGCGATGATCCGCCGGACGTTGCCGGCCATGGCCGCCACCCTCGTCGGGTTCTTCGTGGCCCGGTTCACGTTCCAGTGGCTGGTACGACCGCGACTCGTCGACACCGTCAACCTGACGCGCCCGCTCACCATGTTCGGACCGCCGGACGAGCAGGCCGCGACCGCAGGCGCCTGGGTGATGTCGAGTGCCACGGTCGACAGAGACGGCCACGTGCTCCCGAGCGGCGCAGCCGACCGAGTGCTGAGCGAAGCATGCAACCTCACGAGCGCGAGCACCGAGGCGAGCTACATGCACTGCGCCGACCAACTCGGCCTCCACGAAGTGATCAGAGCACACCCAGGCAGCCAGTTCTGGACCCTGCAGATCTGGGAGTCGATCATCTTCCTCGGACTGGGCGCCGCCCTCGTTCTCGCCTGCTCATGGTGGCTCCGCCACCGCACGTCGTAGTACGACAGCGCCGCATCCACGCCGCGACCGACGACGGCGGCACTCCTGCGAGGTGGCCGAGGGTCTTCGGCGTGCGAAGGTTCCGAGACGGCGAGGCAACCTCCTCGGCACCGGCCACCGATCGACCGGACGACCTCGCGCGGCGATGGCGAAGGCGTCAGCGCCAGCCGCCGGCGGCCGTTGCCCCGTGAGGGTCAAGAGGTTCGTCACGGCGCGCGAGCCAGTCAGCGGCGAAGTCTCTACAGCTCAGGAGGGTGTCGAGCCGATCGAAGCGGGCGGTCCACAGCCCTCGATGCTCCTCCACCCACCGTTCGGCGTCTGCGAGCGTCGCCAACAGCTGGTCGATGAGCCCGGCCTCCGACAAGGCCTTGATGTGCTGCGACACCGCCGGGCGGCTCATCGCGAACGGGAGCGCCAACTCGCCCATCGTCAACGGCCCTTCACGCAACCTCGAGAGGATCTCTCGGCGCGTTGGATGAGCGAGCGCAGCGAACGTCCGGCTCAACCCATCGACGGCAGCGGGCATGTAGGTAACTCCGTATTTGAGGTGCTGCCTCCATTGGCGGCGTCTCCGGCCGTCAACCCGCAGGTGAGTCGCGGCCGATCGCGGCCCTGGACGTGTGGACCCCGCCATACATGCGGTTGCACATATATATCGCGAACCGTATGCTTGTCCCCATGCCAGCAGACGTCGCTGTCCTCGAGGCGATCGCTGAACCGACACGACGGCGGATCCTTGATGCTGTCCGCGGCGGCGAACGGTCAGTCGGTGAGCTGGTCGAGACGGTCGGGATGCACCAGCCGGGCGTGTCGCGCCACCTCCGAGTCTTGCGCGACGCGGGACTGGTGGAGGTCCGGCGGGATGCTCAGCGGCGGTTGTACCGGCTGCGTCCGGAGCCGCTCATGGAGCTCGACGCGTGGCTGGAGCCCTACCGAGCGGAGTGGACGGCCCGGCTCGACTCGCTCGAACGGCACCTGCGACGCACGGGCCCACCGATCCCCCCGAGTCCGAAGGAGCACCGATGAGCGACCTCTCCGAGTCCTCGTACGACGGCACGCTGGAGCGCACCGCCGACGGCGGCGTCATCCGATTCGAACGCCACCTCCCGTACCCGATCCGCGACGTGTGGGGCGCGATCACGGATCCGGCACGGTTGGCGGACTGGTGGCTGCCGTTCGACGCCGACATCACGGTCGACCTGCGCGAGGGGGGTCAGATGGTGTTCGCCGGCCGTGGTGATGAACCGATGACGATGACGTTCACGATCCTCCGTGTCGAACCGCCGATGCTCCTCGAGCACACCCACGCCGACCCCGCCTCGTTCATGCGCTGGGAGCTCGAGCCGGCGGACACGGGCTGCGTGCTACGGCTCAGCCACTTCGTCCCCGACGCCAGCACCGCGATCGACAACTGCTACGTCGTTGGACTGCACACCTCGCTCGCGCGGCTCGCACCCTGCCTCGCGGGCCGTCCCGTCGCATGGGACTGGGACGGGTTCGCTGACGCGCAGGCGCACTACGCCGACATCGGCCTCGCACCGCCGCTCAACGAATCGTGACGACGACCGAGGGTCGTCGCGCACCGAGAAAGGATCACCGAATGTCTCAGCTGCTCAGAGTGCAGGACTTCTTCCTGTCGACGGACGGATTCGGCGCCGGCGAGGGCCAGAGCCTCGAGCGACCGTTCGGACACGCCAACCCGGCCGACCTGGGCTCCTGGGCCTTTGCCACCGCGAGCTGGCCGAACCGAACCGAGCCCGGCGGATCCCGGGGCCTGGACGACTACTTCACCCGGGACTTCTCGCGCAACATCGGCGCCGAGATCATGGGTCGCAACAAGTTCGGGCCCCAGCGGGGGCCGTGGGAGAACCTCGACTGGGAAGGCTGGTGGGGGGACACGCCGCCCTTCCACACCCCCGTGTTCGTCCTGACCCACCACCACCGGCCGAGCTTCACGTTGGCCGACACGACGTTCCACTTCCTCGATGCCTCACCCGCAGAAGCGTTGCAGCGGGCCAAGGACGCCGCTGATGGGAAGGACGTGCGGCTCGGGGGCGGCGTCGCCACGATCCGGCAGTTCTTGGAGGCCGACCTCGTCGACACGATGCATGTCGCCGTTGCACCGATCGAGCTCGGCCGCGGGGAGCGCCTCTGGACCTCCGCCGAGGACCTCCTGGATCGGTTCCATCTCGAGTCCGTACCGAGTCCGAGTGGTGTCACGCACCTGCTGTTCTGGCGTCGGTGACCATCGCGGCGCACTCCCCCCGTCCGCGTGAGCGCATGACGCCACTCGATGCGCGAATCCGAGGACTCCGTGACGCCGCCGGGTGCTGCCGCGTCAGCCGACCAGGGCCGATGACACCTCGCCGAGGTCGGCGCACCATCGCGCCACGGCCGTGCCGGCGGCTCGCATCCTCAAGGTGCGAGAGGTCAGGGGCTCGGGCGTCGACCGAGACGGTGGCCGCGCGGCATACGCCCAACGTCGCCCGACGAAGTGGTTGCAGAGGAGGAGACATGGCAGCTCTCGAAGCGTTCGGCTATGGGGGAAAACGAGTACTCGTCGTCGGCGGCGCCTCCGGCATCGGGGCGGCCACCGCACAGCTCGTCGGCGAGCTCGGGGCCGAGGTCGTGGTCGCGGATTTCAGCGAGGTCCCGTTCGACTGTGCGCAGACGATCGCGCTCGACCTGCGTGACGCGGCCAGCGTCGCCGCGGCCGTCGACGCGGTCGGCCGTCCGATCGACGCACTGTTCTCGTGCGCCGGGATCTCGTCGGGCGATGACATCATGCGCGTCAACGTGGTCGGCCAGCGCGATCTCATCGATCGCTGCGTGGAACGTGATCTCATGACGTCGGGATCCGCGATCGGGATGATCGCCTCGGGCGCGGGCCTGGGGTGGCAGCTGAACCGGGAGCAGATCGTCGAACTGCTCGAAACCGCTGACTTCGCCGCCGCCGCATCCTGGGTCGATGCCCATCCCGACCTCAGCAGCTATTCCTTTTCGAAGGAGGTCGTGGTCGCCTACTGCTTCCGGCAGGCCTTCTCGCTCATCCAGCGCGGCATCCGCATCAACGCGCTCTGTCCGAGCTCGACCGACACGCCGCTCGCCCGGCGTTCCTTCGGCTGGCTCGAGTACGGCACCGACTACCGCGAGGCCACCGGCATCCACGTGGCGAAACCGATCGAGCAGGCGTACGCGCTCGCATTCCTGTGCAGCTCTGCCGCCAGCTACGTCAGCGGTGCCTTTCTGAGCGTGGATGCCGGCGTGAACGCCTCGCGAACGATGGGCACGTTCGTCCCAGCGCCGCCCTCGATGCCCGCCGCGCCCGAGTGACACGCGGCCGGACATCGTCGTCCCGAGGGATCGCAGGCGCAAAGCACCGGTTTTGGTCCGGATATTGGTCGGCGGGTTCTACTGGTCATCGCAACACCTTCGTGATGGAGGTGTGTGATGAGGGGTCGTCCGAGG
>JBEVOM010000151.1:0-15260 GCA_040507575.1 Ilumatobacteraceae bacterium | reverse complement strand
ACGCACGCGCCGCGTCCTCGCCGCCCGCCGGCAACGCCAGCTGCACGTGGTCGACGACCAGCCAACGCGGCAGGTCGACGGTCCACTCGGCGGGTTGGTGAGGACTCGGCACTTGTATTAGAGTTGTATACATAGACCGCCATTGCAAGCCGACTCACGAGGGGACGTCATGAGCACCGTCAGCGCCACCACCCCCATCGAGCTCGTCGAGAGCGTGTACGCCACGCTCCCGGCACGAGCCGCCATCGGCCGCGAGCGCCTCCAACGGCCGCTCACGCTGACCGAGAAGATCCTCATCAACCACCTCCTCGACCCGCAAGGCCAGGAGCTGGTCCGCGGCGAGAGCTACGCCGACTTCAACCCCGATCGCGTCGCCATGCAGGACGCCACCGCCCAGATGGCGCTCCTGCAGTTCATGACCGCCGGACTGCCCGAGGTCGCCGTGCCCTCGACGGTCCATTGCGACCACCTCATCCAGGCCAAGATCGGCGCCACGATCGACCTCGGCGTGGCCATCGACACCAACCAGGAGGTCTACGACTTCCTGCGCTCGGTGTCGGCGCGGTACGGCATCGGGTTCTGGGGCCCGGGCAGCGGCATCATCCACCAGGTCGTCTTCGAGAACTACGCCTTCCCCGGCGGGATGATGATCGGCACCGACTCGCACACCCCGAACGCCGGCGGCATCGGCATGGTGGCCATCGGCGTCGGCGGAGCCGATGCCGTCGACGTGATGACCGGCTTCCCGTTCAACGTCCGCTGGCCGAAGGTCATCGGCGTCAAGCTGACCGGCACGCTGTCGGGCTGGTCGAGCCCGAAGGACGTCATCCTCGAAGTCGCCAGGGTGCTCACCGTCGAGGGTGGCACCGGCGCGATCATCGAGTACCACGGCCCCGGCGCCGATTCGATCTCGGCCACCGGCAAGGGCACGATCTGCAACATGGGCGCCGAGATCGGCGCCACGACGTCGCTGTTCCCCTACGACGCCAACATGGCGGCGTACCTCAAGGCGACCGGGCGCGAGGCCATCGCCGACGCCGCCGACGCGGTGACCGACGAGCTGCGCCCCGACGACGGCGCGTTCTACGACCAGCTCATCGAGATCGACCTCGACGAGCTGAAGCCCCTGATCAACGGGCCGCACTCCCCCGACCGCGCCCACCGCATCGGTGCCGAGGTCGGCGCCGCGGCCGTCGAGAACGGCTGGCCACTGGAGATCTCCTCGGCCCTGATCGGCTCCTGCACCAACTCCTCCTACGAGGACATCACCCGCGCCGCGTCGATCGCCCGCCAGGCGGCGGCGCGTGGGCTGACGTCGAAGGTCGAGCTGCTCATCACGCCGGGCTCTGAGCAGATCCGCGCCACGATCGAGCGCGACGGCCTGCTGGCCGACCTCGAGGCGGTCGGCGCCACCGTGCTGGCCAACGCCTGCGGCCCGTGCATCGGGCAGTGGTCCCGGCCCGACAGCATCACCGGTCAGCCGAACACGATCGTGAACTCGTACAACCGCAACTTCCCGAAGCGCAACGACGGGTCGGCGAAGACGCTCAGCTTCGTCACGTCGCCCGACACGGTGATGGCCCTCGCCCTGTCGGGTCGTCTCGACTTCGACCCGACGACGGGCACGCTGACCGCGCCCGACGGCACCGAGGTCGCGCTCGACGCGCCGGTCGGCGAGGTGCTCCCCGACCGCGGGTACGACCCGGGCGAGGACACGTTCACCGCCCCGCCGGCCGACGGCTCGGGCGTCGACGTCCAGGTCAGCCCGACGAGCGACCGGCTGCAGCTCCTCGAACCGTTCCCGGCCTGGGACGGCACGGACTACATCGGCCTGCCGGTGCTGATGAAAGCTCAGGGCAAGTGCACGACCGACCACATCTCCGCCGCCGGGCCTTGGCTCAAGTACCGCGGCCACCTCGAGAACATCTCGGGCAACCTCTTCATCGGTGTCGTCAACGCGTTCACCGGCGGCACCGGGGAGGGCAAGGACGTCGTCGACGGTGCGACCCGTTCGTTCCCCGACATCGCCAAGCACTACAGCACCGAGGGCATCAGCTGGTGCGCCATCGGTGACCGCAACTACGGCGAGGGTTCGTCGCGCGAGCACGCGGCGATGGAGCCTCGCTTCCGCGGTGGCGTGGTGATCTTCGCCCGGAGCTTCGCCCGGATCCACGAGACGAACGCCAAGAAGCAGGGTCTCGTCCCCCTGACGTTCGCCGACGGGGCCACGTACGACGCCATCGACGAGGACGACCGCATCAACGTCCTCGGGCTCCCGCCGGTCCCCGGCCAGAACGTCACGTGCCAGATCGTCAAGCCGGACGGTTCGACGGTCGACTTCGAGTGCACCCACACGTTCAGTCCCGAGCAGGTCGAGTGGTTCAAGGCCGGGTCGGCCCTCAACATCGTGCGCCAGAAGGTCGCCGCGGGGCACTGACGGCCATGGATCTCCTCTCGACCCTGCGCACCACGGGCGCGGCCCGCGACTTCACCGACGAGCCCGTGCCCGACGCCGTCGTGCACCAGGTCCTCGACGATGCCCGCTACGCCCCGAGCGGCGGCAACCGCCAACCGTGGAAGGTCGCGGTCGTCAAGGACCGGGCGCTGCGCTCACGGCTCGCCGAGCTGATGCAGACCGTGAGCGACGAGTACGCGGCGCGGGTCAAGCTCGGCGTCACGCCGTTCAACAGCGTCGACGACGTGACACCGGCCGAGGTCGTGCGCCGGGTCAACCCGCTGCTCGATCGCATCCCCGACCTGCCGGTGATGCTGGTCGTCGCCGCCGACCTGTCACGGATCGCGCTGATGGACGGCCGGCTCGAGCGCCCGGCGCTGTCCGGCGGGGCCTCGATCTATCCGTTCTGCTGGAGCATCCTCCTGGCCGCCCGCGAGCGCGGCCTGGGCGGCGTGCTGACCACGTTCATCGCCCGTGCCGAGCCGCTCGCTGCGCCCGAGTTGGACCTCCCGCCCGGTCACGCCCTCGCGGCGACGATCTTCCTCGGTGTCCCCGAGCGCCAGGCGACGAAGCTGACCCGACGGCCCGTCGAGGCGTTCACCACCGTGGACCGCTTCGGCGGCGACCCGTTCACGGCCTGACCGCAGCCGATCCGCTGGGCCCCGAGCACGACCCGGCCTCAGCGGACGTGGCGGAAGAACGCGCGGACCTCGTCGACGAACGTCGCCGGCTGCTCGAAGGCGGCGAAGTGCCCCCCGACCGTCAGCTCGTTCCAGTGGCGGATGTCGGTGTAGCGCCGCTCGGCCCAGCGCCGCGAGGCCCGGAAGATCTCCTTCGGGAACACCGACATGCCCGACGGGATGTCGACCGTGCCGTCACGGCGGGTCCGGAAGCTCTCCCAGTAGAGCCGGGCCGACGATGCACCGGCCCCGGGCAGCCAGTAGTGCATGACGTTGTCGAGCAGCCGATGTCGGGAGAACACGTCCTCGGGGTGACCGTGGTGGTCGGACCACGACCAGAACTTCTCGACGATCCACGCCGCCTGACCGGCCGGGGAGTCGACGAGGCCGTAGCCGACGGTCTGTGGGCGCGTCGATTGCTCGGTCGCGTACCCCGAGTCCCACTCGCGGTAGTGGGCGAGCGACGCGACGGCGGCCTGCTCGGCCGGCGTCAGCTCACCGGGATCACGGCCCGGCCCGACCGACACCATGTTCACGTGGATCCCGACGCACGTCTCGGGGTGGCGGATCCCGATCGCCGTCGTGACGGCCGAGCCCCAATCGCCGCCCTGAGCGCCGAAGCGTTCGTAGCCGAGCGCGACCATCAGCTCCGCCCACGCGTCGGCGATGCGCTCGACGTGCCAGCCCGCGGCCGTCGGCTTGTCGCTGAAGCCGTACCCCGGCAGCGACGGGCACACGACGTGGAACGCATCGGCCGGGTCGCCGCCGTGGCTCGCCGGATCGCGCAGTGCATCGACGACGTCGAGGAACTCGATGACCGATCCCGGCCATCCGTGGGTGAACACGACCGGGAGCGCGTCGGCCTGTGGCGAGGGCGCGTGCAGGACCTGGATGCCGACACGGTCGGGGGCACCGGTCTCGGGGAGGAAGCGCACCTGCTCGTAGGCGTTGAGCTCGGCCTCCACCTTCCGCCAGTCGTAGTCCTCGAGCCACGTGGTGCACAGCTCGCGCACGTAGTCCAGCGGGATGCCCTGTGACCAGTCGTCGACGGTCTCGCGCTCGGGCCAGCGGGTCCGCCCCAACCGGTCACGCAGATCGGCGAGGTCGGCGTCGGGGACGGCGATCGGGTGGGGCTCAGGTGCCGGGCTCATAGCGCAGGCCGCAACGTACCCCGCGTCGCGTCGCGCCTGGACCGGGCCGAACGCGACCGACCGGCGCGGCGGCCGCCGAACCCAACTGTTGACCCCAGGGGACAGAAAACGTCCGCTGGCGTCAACAGTTGACGAAATTGGACAGTCGGTCGGGGGGCGAAAACGGGAGAAGCCCCGCTGGGGGAGCGGGGCTTCTCAACCTGAACCCTGTCGATGGGGGATCGACGTGGTGGGTTCCATCGAGCGGTACATGGGGGGTGTATCGCTTCGACTGTGTATTTGTGAGTATAAGCACAAGTGCTTTCGATCTGACAAGTAGAACATTCCGATGGCCGCTATCGTCCAGACAGATGGATGTCCGGCAACTTGCCGCGCTGGTGGCGATCGCCGACCATGGAACCTTCTCGGCTGCGGCCCGGGCCCTGTACACCGTGCAGTCGAACGTCTCGAGCCACATCGCCCGGCTCGAGCGCGAGCTCGGCACCACGCTGGTCGATCGGGCCCAGGGCGGGCTCACCGACGACGGCGCCCGGGTCGTCGAGCGGGCCCGCAGGATCCTGCGGGAGATGGAGGACATCGCGGCCGACGTCGCGCCGGTCGACGGGCAGCTGACCGGCGACGTGCGCCTCGGCATCCTCGGCACGACGGCCCGCTGGCTGCTCCCCCGCCTGCTGTCGGCGTTGGAGACCCGCCACCCGGGGGTGCGGGCGATCGTGTCGGAGGGCAGCACGTCCGTGCTCATCCCCGGCCTGCTGTCGGGCCGGTTCAGCGCGGCAGTGATCCACCTCCCGGTCGACGACCCCGAGCTGACCATCGAGCCGCTGTTCGCAGAGGACCTCCTGCTCGTCGCCCCGGTGTCACACCCCCTGAGCGCTCGCGGGGAGATGTCGCTCGCCGAGCTGGCCACCCACCGGCTGCTGCTGCCGCCGACCGGCTCGGCGCTGCGCCGGGTGCTCGACCGCGCCGCTCGCTCGGTCGGCGTCCAACTCCACGCCCAGGCCGAGATCGACGGCGTGCGGCTGCTGGCCACCCTCGCCGTCGACGGGCACGGGGCGGCGATCGTCCCGGCGACCGCGATCCCGCGCATGACCACGGCGATCGGGCGGGTGCGGGTCCCCGAGCTGCCGCCGCGGGTCGTCGCCCTGGCCCACCAGCGGCGTCCGGCCCCGGGCGCTCCGGCCCAGGCGCTGTTCGACGTGCTCCGCGAGGTGCTCGCCGCCGGTGGGAACGACCAGCCGGGAGTGCGGCTCGGCACCGAGGCCTTCCCGCTCAGCCGTTCGATCTGACTCCCGCGCCGACGGGAAGGTGGCGCGAGGGGTCGGCCGGAAGGGATCACGAAGGGATCACGTATGGTCGGCGACGATGTCGCTCGCGCCTGTCGGTCTCCGTCGCGGGACGTCCCAACCGGTCACGGCGGACGTCCGCACGCTCGACGCGGCGACGCCGGTCGACGCCACCGAGGGCGGGACCGGCCGGCGTGTCGTCTGGGTCGAGTTCGGTGGCGAGACGTCGTCGGGGTTCCGCGGCGTGCCCCTGTCGTCGACGACCGCCGTGCTCATCGAGGAGGCGGCGCGAACCGCGGTCGCCGAGCACCTGCCGCTGGTCGTCGTCGTCGCCTCGACGGGCTCCGACATCGTCGAGGGCGTCCCCGCGCTGGACGGGTGGGGGCGCCTGGCCAAGGCGCTCGTCGACTGCTCGGGCGTCGTGCCGACCGTGATCGTCGTCGACGGCCCTGCGGTGTCGGGACCCGCGCTCCTGCTCGGGGTGGCCGACCTGGTCGTGATGACCGCCGACAGCTACGGCTTCGTCAACGGGCCGGTGATGGTCGAGGAGTTCACCGGCGTCCGGGTGACGACGGCGGAGCTCGGCGGGGCGGCCGAGCTCGCCCGGAACACCGGGGTGCCGAGCCTCGTCGTCGCCGACCGCGACGCGGCCGTCGGCGCCGTCGCCGACCTGCTGTCGTACCTGCCCGGCAGCGTCGACGAGCAGCCGCCGCGCTGGCCGTCGGACGATCCGCCCGACCGCCCGTGCCCGGAGGCCGGAGCACTCATCCCGGCGACGTCGACCGGCAGCTACGACGTCCGCAAGGTCGTCGGGGTGATCGTCGACGACGGCAGCATGCTCGAGCTGCGCGATCGATGGGCAGCGAACGTCGTGACCGCGCTGGCCACGGTCGACGGGCGACCGGTCGGGATCGTCGCCAACCAGCCGATCGTGCTGGCCGGCACCCTCGACATCCCGGCCTCGCAGAAGGCGGCCCGCTTCGTGTCGTTCTGCGACGCCTTCAACCTGCCGATCCTGACGTTCGTCGACACCCCCGGCTTCTACCCCGGCAAGGACCTCGAGTGGCGGGGCATGATCCGCCACGGGGCCCAACTGGTGTTCGCGTACGGGCGGGCGACGGTGCCGCGCATCTGCGTCATCCTGCGCAAGAGCTACGGAGGGGCGTACATCGTCATGGACTCCAAGCGGATGGGCAACGACGTGTGCCTGGCCTGGCCGTGGGCCGAGCTGGCCGTGATGGGCGCCGGGCAGGCCGCCGCCGTGATCCAGCGTCGGGCGACGCCCGAGGAACGAGCCGCGTTCGAGGCCGACTACACCGACCGCCTCCTCAACCCGTACATCGCCGCCGAACGGGGCTACATCGACGGCGTCATCGACCCGGCGACGACCCGCCGCGAGATCGCCGTCGCCCTCGAGTCGCTGGCCGACAAGCGCGAGCAGCTGCGACCCCGCAAGCACGGCAACGAGCCGTGCTAACGGGCCCGACCCCGCGCCGCCGACGTTCTGGGCGGCATCTCGGCCATCCGACGTTCTGGGCGGTTTGCGTGACAACAGTCGTCACGGTGGCCGCCCAGAACGGCACGGCCGGGCGGCCCGGAGCGGCTGAGGCCCGCGCCGGCCATTCGCAGTAACGTGCGCCGGACGGGGAGGAAGCCCCAAGTCCAATCCGTGTGCGACGAAGGGAACAACGTGCCCGACACCATCACGATCACCGACGACCGCACGGGCAAGACCGTGACCGTTCCGATCGCCGGAGGGGTGTTCCCCAGCTCGGCGTTGCGGGAGCTCGACCCGAGCCTGTTCATGTACGACCCGGCGTACCTGTCGACGGCCGCCTGCCGCTCGGACATCACGTACCTCGACGGCGACAACGGCGTGCTGCGCTACCGCGGGTACCCGATCGAGCAGCTCGCCGAGCAGTCCACGTACCTCGAGGTCGCGTACCTCCTCCTCAACGGCGAGCTGCCGGACAAGTCCCAGCTCGAGCAGTGGACCTACGACGTCACGCACCACACGTTCATCCACGAGAACATGCGCAAGCGGTTCGTCGACGGCTTCCACTACGACGCCCACCCGATGGGCATG
The DNA here is from genome assembly GCA_040507575.1 of Ilumatobacteraceae bacterium. Classification (GTDB taxonomy): domain Bacteria; phylum Actinomycetota; class Acidimicrobiia; order Acidimicrobiales; family Ilumatobacteraceae; genus JALZMG01. The sequence goes on along the minus strand of JBEVOM010000151.1, from coordinate 7,605 downwards.
TTCATCTCGTCCCTCGCCGCGCTCGGCACGTTCTACCCGGAGTCGAGCAGGATCGAGGACTCCCAGAACCGCAACAAGCAGATCCTGCGCCTGCTGGCGAAGTCCCCGACGCTGGCGGCCATGTGCTACCGCTTCTCGGTCGGCCTCCCCTTCTTCCTCCCCGACAACTCGCTGTCGTACCCGGCCAACTTCCTCACGATGATGTGGAAGATCGGCGAGTACGAGTTGCACCCGGCGCTCGAGCGGGCGATGGACGTGCTGTTCATCCTCCACGCCGACCACGAGCAGAACTGCGGCACCACGGCGATGCGCGTCGTCGGCTCGAGCCAGGCCGACCCCTACTCGGCGGCGGCGGCCGCGGCATCTGCGCTGTACGGCCCGCTCCACGGCGGGGCCAACGAACAGGTCGTGCGGATGCTCACGGAGATCGGATCGATCGAGAACGTCCCGGCGTTCGTCGATTCGGTCAAGGCCGGCAAGGGTCGGTTGATGGGCTTCGGCCACCGCGTCTACAAGAACTACGACCCGCGGGCCCGGATCATCAAGCGCACGGCCGAGGAGGTCTTCGAGGTCACGGGCAAGAACCCGTTGCTCGACATCGCGCTCAAGCTCGAGGAGACGGCGCTGTCGGACCCGTACTTCATCGACCGCAAGCTGTACCCGAACGTCGACTTCTACTCGGGCCTCATCTATCAGGCGATGGGGTTCCCGGTCGAGATGTTCACCGTGCTGTTCGCGATCCCCCGCATGTCGGGGTGGCTGGCCCACTGGGTCGAGCTGCTCGACGACAAGGACCAGAAGATCTCCCGCCCCCGCCAGTGGTACACCGGCGTGGACGAGCGGGACTACGTGCAGCTCGGCGAACGCTGAGCACGAGCTCGACGAGACCTTCCAGCTCGTTGCGACGTCGCGCCGAACCGACGCCATCGGCGAGCGCGCGGTCACGCGTCAGGAGCGTCGCGACGCCGTCATCGCCCCGGATCGGAAGAAATCTTCCAGTTGCACTGGCGTTGATGGTTGCAGCGTTCTAGGTTCCGGCGGTGCGTTGGCCGTGTGGGCCGCGCGGGCACTTGGGAGGTACTTCATGCGATCTTCGAATCGCGCCCGTCACCGCTGGTGGGCACTCGCAGCCGTGGCGCTGCCCGGCCTCGTGGTCGTGGCCCCCGGTCACTCGGGCGCCGTGCCGCCGTCAGGCGGGCCCGGCGCCACACCGGACCGCGCGTCCGGCCACGAACTGCCCAACCCGCTCGCCGAGCGACGCGACGCACTGCGGACGGCAGCGATCCAGCAGGTCATCGACGGCACGGCGGTGGTCCATCAGAACGGGCCGAGCAGCGTCGTCGACATGAGCGGGGACGCCGCACCGGGCCTGACCCCGACGGCTCGCGGCGGTGGTGGCGGGAAGGACCCGAACACGTACGTCGAGCTCGCTCGGGAGGCGACCGACCGGGTCTTCGTGATCCTGGCGGAGTTCGGCAACGAGCGGCACCCCGACTACCCCGACGTCGACAGCGACCCGGACGTGCCGGGTCCGGTGACGTTCGACGGTCCCCTGCACAACTCGATCCCCGAGCCCGACCGCGACGTCGACAACTCGACCGGGTGGGAGCCCGACTTCTCGCAGGAGTACTTCCAGAACCTGTACTTCGGCACCGAGGGCGAGACGGTCAAGACCTACTACGAGAAGCAGTCCTCCGGTCGCTACAGCATCGACGGCGAGGTCCCGGACTGGGTCAAGGTCCGGTACAACGAGGCCCGCTACGGCAGGTCGCTCGACGACAGCACGGCGTGGTTCCTCGTCCAGGACGCGGCCAACCAGTGGGTCGCCGACCGCGAGGCCGCCGGTTGGACCGCAGACGAGATCGAGGCCGAGCTGGCCACGTACGACGTGTGGGACCGCTACGACCACGACGGCGACGGCGACTTCAACGAGCCGGACGGCTACATCGACCACTTCAACATCATCCACGCCGGGGGTGACGAGGCGGACGGCGACCCGTACCAGGGCGAGGACGCCATCTGGTCACACCGCTGGTACGCCTGGATCACCGATGACGGGCTGACCGGCCCCGCCGACAACATGGCCGGAGGGACCGAGATCGCCGACACCGGCATCTGGATCGGCGACTACACCGTCCAGGCCGAGAACGGCGGGATCTCCACCATCGCCCACGAGTACGCCCACGACCTCGGGATCCCGGACCTCTACGACACCCAGGGCGGCAGCAACGCCGTCGAGTGGTGGTCGATCATGGCCCAGAGCCGCGTGTCGGGGTTCGGTGACCAGGGGATCGCCACCCGCGCCGCCGACCTCGATCCGTGGTCCAAGCTGCAGCTCGGATGGCTCGACTACGAGGTCGTGCGACCGGACGAGAAGCGGACCATCGAGCTCGGACCGCACGAGTACAACACGGCCAAGCCGCAGGCGGCCATCGTCGTGCTCCCGCCCAAGGACGTCACGCGCGAGATCGGCGAACCGTACGCCGGCGAGAAGCAGTGGTGGTCGGGCGCGGATGACGACCTCGACAACACGATGGAACGGAACGTGACGCTGCCCGCCGGGGTCGTGACGCTCGACTTCCAGGCCAAGTGGAACATCGAGAGCGGCTACGACTACGCCGTCGTCGAGGTCGACGACGGATCCGGGTGGACCTCGATCCCCGGGTCGATCACGAACTTCGAGTCCGACAACGGGCTCGTCGGGATCGAGGGCGTGAGCGACGGTTGGGTGCCGGCCACGTTCGACCTGTCGGCGTACGCCGGCCAGGAGGTCGGGCTGCGCTTCCGGTACTTCACCGATGGCGGGGTCCAGGGCGACGATCCGGACCAGACGGCCGGACTGTTCGTCGACGAGATCGTGCTCCACGCCGGCGACGAGGTGGTGTTCGAGGACGGTGCCGAGGGCACCACCGCCGACTGGACGCTGAACGGCTTCACCGCCATCGGGGCCACCACCACCGGGGCGTACAAGCACTACTACATCGCCTCGTACCGGCAGTACCTGTCGTTCGACCGGTACCTGCAGTCGGGTCCGTACAACTTCGGGTTCAACCCCGCGCTGCCCGACTGGGTGGAGCACTTCCCGTACCAGGACGGCTTGCTCGTGTGGTACTGGGACACCTCGTACTCGGACAACAACACCATCGTCCACCCCGGCGGCGGTGAGATCCTGCCCATCGACGCCAACCCGGAGGCCATCCGGCGCGACGGCGTGCCGTGGCGGGGCCGGATCCAGGTGTACGACGCACCGTTCAGCCTGCAGCGCTCGGACTCGTTCACGCTGCACAACAACGGCACGCCGTACCAGATCAAGGGCGAGCGCCCGGTCGACACGTTCGACGACACGCTGTCGTACTCGGACCCGGCTCTCCCGCTGCTCGGCGTGGATCTCCCGGCGAACGGCACCACCATCACGATCCTCGGCCAGAAGGGGACGTCGATGAAGATCCGCGTCGTCAACTGATCGAACCTGCTGCAGCCCCCTCCGGGGAACCGGAGGGGGCCGAGCGGCGTCTCACCACCGTGCGACGCCGCGACGGATCGACGAGATCACGATGGATCCGGGGCTCGGGGGTGCGGCCCCCGGGCCCCGGGCGCGTTCGTGCTCGTGCGGCCGGGGGGGCCATCGCCGTCGGTCTGCTCGTGCTCGCGGCGTGCGGTGCCGGTGACGATGGCGATGACGCAGCGCCGACCCCTGCGTCCGCCGAGGTGACCGGCGCGCCGGTGTCCACCGCCGCCATCCCCGAGCCGGTGATCGACACGACGGTCGCGACGACCGACGAGGTCACGACGAGCAGGCCCCCCGACTCGACGACGACCCAGCCGACCATCGCGGTGACGCTGCCGACGACGGGGCCGCCGAAGCCTCCCGGCGAGCCGACCGACACGTTCCGGCCGCTCACGCTCGACGGCGCCGTCCAGAGCGCCGCCGAAGGATGCGTCGAACTGACCACGGACGTCGGGCGGTTCGCGCTCGTCGGCGACCTGGTCGCCGACCTGGCGATCGGCCAGCTGGTCACGGTCGTCGCCGTCGCCTCGCCGAACGCCTCGACCACGTGCGAGGGCATCCCGATGCGGGTGACCGAGATCATGTGAGCGCGCCACAGCGCGTTGGACGCCGGGGCCCCCGACGCCGGTTCCGGCGGTGCTGGTGGGCCTGGGAGCGCCGAACCGACGACCTGTACGCTGCGCGACGTGCCGGAACCTACATCCGCCCCGATCATCTACACGCTCACCGACGAGGCGCCGCTGCTGGCGACGTACTCGTTCCTGCCGATCATCCAGGCCTTCGCCGGCGTGGCCGGTGTGCCCGTCGAGTCGCGCGACATCTCGCTCGCCGGGCGCATCATCGCCAGCTTCCCGGACCGCATGACCGACGACCAACGCATCGGTGATGCCCTGGCCGAGCTGGGGGCGCTGGCCACCCGGCCCGAGGCCAACATCATCAAGCTGCCGAACATCTCGGCGTCGATCCCGCAGCTCAAGGCGGCCATCGCCGAGCTGCAGGCCTCGGGCTACGATGTCCCGCCGTACCCGGAGGACCCCTCGAGCGACGAGGAGCGGGAGATCAGGGCCCGCTACGACAGGGTCCAGGGCTCGGCCGTCAACCCGGTGCTGCGCGAGGGCAACTCGGACCGCCGGGCGCCGCACTCGGTGAAGCAGTACGCCCGTGCCCACCCGCACTCGATGGGCGCGTGGACGCCGGACTCGAAGACGAACGTCGCCCACATGACCGCCGACGACTTCCGCTCCAACGAACGCTCCGCCGTCGTCGACGCCGCCGGGTCGCTGCGCATCCAGCTCGTGACCGCCGACGGCACCGTGGTGGTGCTCAAGCCGTCAGTGCCGGTGAGGGCCGGCGAGGTGGTCGACGCCACCGTGATGCGCGTCGCCGCCCTGCGGGAGTTCCTGACCGCCCAGGTCGCCCGGGCCGCCGAGGAGGGCGTCCTGTTCTCCGTCCACCTCAAGGCGACGATGATGAAGGTCTCGGACCCGATCATCTTCGGCCACGCCGTGCGGGCCTACTTCCCGGCGCTGTTCGACGAGTTCGGCGACGTGCTCGCCGCTGCCGACATCAACCCGGACAACGGGCTCGGCCATCTCTTGACGGCCTCGACGTCGCTGCCCGAGGGCCCGGCGATCGCAGCCGCAGTCGAGGCCGGCCTGAAGGCCGGCCCCGCGTTGGCGATGGTCGACTCGGACCGCGGGATCACCAACCTGCACGTGCCGTCCGACGTCATCGTCGACGCCTCGATGCCGGCGATGATCCGGACGTCGGGCCACATGTGGGGCCCCGACGGGGTCGAGGCCGACACGCTGGCCGTGATCCCGGACAGCTCGTACGCCGGCATCTACCAGGTCGTCATCGACGATTGCCGCGCGCACGGCGCGTACGACCCGGCGACGATGGGCTCGGTGTCCAACGTGGGGCTGATGGCGCAGGCCGCCGAGGAGTACGGCTCCCACGACAAGACGTTCGAGATCCCCGCCGACGGCACCGTCCGCGTCGTCGACGACGCCGGCACGACATTGCTCGAGCACGAGGTCGCCGTCGGAGACATCTGGCGCATGTGCCAGACCAAGGACGTCGCCGTTCGCGACTGGGTCAAGCTGGCCGTCACGCGGGCCCGGGCCACCGGCGCTCCGGCTGTGTTCTGGCTGGACGCCGAGCGGGCGCACGACGCCATCCTGATCGCCGAGGTCGACACCTATCTGGGCGAGCACGACACCGACGGTCTCGAGATCCACACGATGAAGCCGGTGGACGCCATCGCCTTCTCCCTCGAACGCATCCGACGCGGCGAGGACACGATCTCGGTCACAGGCAACGTGCTGCGCGACTACCTCACCGACCTGTTCCCGATCTTCGAGTTGGGCACGAGCGCCAAGATGCTGTCGGTCGTGCCGCTGATCAACGGCGGCGGCTTGTTCGAGACCGGGGCCGGCGGCTCGGCGCCCAAGCACGTCCAGCAGCTCGTCAAGGAGAACTACCTGCGGTGGGACAGCCTCGGTGAATTTCTCGCGCTCGCGGTCAGCTTCGAGCAGTACGCCGACACGACCGGCAACACGCGGGCACGAGTGCTGGCCGACACGCTCGACCGAGCCACCGGCACGTTCCTCGACGAGAACAAGTCCCCGGCCCGGCGCGTCGGCCAGATCGACAACCGCGGCAGCCACTTCTACCTGGCCCTGTACTGGGCACGGGAGCTGGCCGCCCAGGACGACGACGCCGAGCTGGCGGCCGCGTTCTCCGGACTGGCGGACACGCTGACGGAGCACCAGGAGCAGATCGCCGAGGAGCTGCTCGCGGTGCAGGGCGTCCCGGTCGACATCGGCGGCTACTACCGCCCCGACCCGGACAAGACGTCGGCCGTGATGCGTCCGTCGACCACGCTCAACGACGCGCTGGCCACGCTCTGAGACCTGGTCACCGTCGATGGACTTCGACTGGACGGCCGAGCAGCGCGCCCTGCGGGCGCAGGCCCGCGATGTGGCGGGCGACGCCGTCGTCCGCTTCGGGCGCCACAACGACGCGTGGATCAACGGCTACTCCGACGAGTTCGCCAGGGAGATGGCCGCCCTCGGGTGGATCGGGCTGACCTGGCCGAGCGAGTTCGGCGGTGGAGGACGCCCAGCGATCGATCGCCTGATCGTCGCCGAGGAGTTGATCGCGGCGGGCGCACCGATCGCCGCGATGTGGTTCGCCGACCGCCAGATGGGGCCGACGCTCATCGCGTTCGGTCGGCCCGACCAGCAGGCCGAGTTCCTGCCCGGCATGCTGGCCGGCGACACCACGTGGTGCATCGGGATGTCCGAGCCGGAAGCTGGCAGCGACCTGGCCAGCCTCCGGACGACGGCGCGCCGCGACGGCACCGATTGGGTGATCGACGGCCAGAAGATCTGGACGAGCTTCGCCGCCGTCGCCGACTACTGCTACTGCATCTGCCGCACGTCGAGTGATGGTCCGCCGCACGCCGGCATCAGCGAGATCATCGTGCCGATGTCGACGCCGGGGATCGAGGTCCGTCCGATCACCGACATGACGACGAACCGTCACTTCTGCGAGGTGTTCTTCACCGGTGTCCGGGTGCCCGGCGCCAACCTCGTGGGCACCGAGGGCGGCGCGTTCAAGCAGACGATGCGCCAGCTCGAGCACGAGCGCGGCGGCATCGACCGGCTCGTGTCGAACCACGCGCTCTACCGCATGGCCGTCGAGCGGGTCGACACCACCGATGCCCGGGTCCGCCAGGAGGTCGCCGCGCTGGAGACCGCATATCGGATCGGGCGCATCCTGGTCGCCCGCGAGGTGCTGCGCCAAGCGCCGGCCGGGTTCTCGGCGGCCACGAAGTGCTTCTGCACCGAGCACGAGCAGCGGGTCGCCGAGTTCGTCGGTCGGGCCTTCGGCGCCGAGGCGACGCTGTGGACCGACATCACCAAGGGTCTGGTCTACGCACCGGGTTACACGATCATGGGCGGCACGTCGAACGTGATGCGCAACATCCTCGGCGAGCGCGTGCTCGGCCTCCCCCGGGAGCCACGGTGACCCGGGTCGAGGACGTGACGGCGCGCGACGCCAACCGGATCCACTTCGTGCCCGGGACGGTC
>JBEVOM010000149.1:0-16052 GCA_040507575.1 Ilumatobacteraceae bacterium | reverse complement strand
CCCGGCGACGATGCCGAGCGGTTCGCCGCCGAGATCGAGTCGGTCCCGGCGTCGGAGCAGGACGACCTCGACGCCCGGTACGTCGGCGGGGACTTCGCCCGCCGCGGCCCGCGCTGACGCCCGACGCCTCGGGCCGTGGATCGGTCGCCCATCCGCGCCCCGTTCTGTCCGAGCGATCACACTGTGGTCATGATCCGCATGCTGTTGGTGTTCGTGGTCGTCTTCCTCGTCGCGACGTTCCCCGCGACGTGGCTGCTGATGCTGTTCCTCGGCAACGCCGGGGTGCTCGTCAGCTACTGGGGAACGCTCCCGCTCGGCATCCTCGTGTCGGCGCTCCTGGGCAGCCTCTCGACGTCGCGGCTCCCGGACTACACGTAGTCGTCGACGGCGCGACGCCACCCGCCGTGGGCGAGGGTCGCCTACTCGAGTGCGTCGAACGCCTCGTCGAGCTCGGCGAAGCGGCGACGGATCGGCTCGCGCGCCTCGCGGTGGGTGTGGACGTACAGCCGGTCGTGGTGGATCGCGTCGAGGATGCGGTCGGCGACGACATCGGATGTGATCACCTCGCTGTCGACGTCGTCGTCGTCGGCGCCCTCGAGCACGGGCCGTGACGCCTCGGGACCGCCGTACCCGTCGTGGCGGTTGCGCTCCGACTTCCAGATCTTCGTACCCACCCGCATCGGGCACACGACCGACACGCCGATCCCCTGGGGCGGCAGCTCCTTGGCCAGGACGTCGGCCAGGCCGACGATGCCGTACTTCGTGACGGCATAGGCGCCGAGGCCGCGGTTGGCGGCGAGCCCGGCGAGCGACGAGGTGAACAGGATGTGGCCGCCCTCGGCCTGGTCGAGCAGGCGAGGTACGAACACCTCGACACCGTGGATGGCACCCCACAGGTTGACGTCCACGACCCATCGCCAGTCGTCGTGGGTCATGTCGGCCACGGGACCGCCGACGGCGACACCGGCGTTGTTGAACACGACGTGCACCGAGCCCAGCGCGTCGAACGCGTCGTCGGCGAGCGCCTCGACCTGCGCCAGCGACGAGACGTCGCAGACCGTCGCATGGGCGTCGATGCCCTCGTCACGCAGCAGCGCAACGGTGGCGTCCAGCGACGCCGGCTCGATGTCGGCGATCATCACCCGGGCGCCGTGACGGCCGAGCAGACGGGCCGTCGCCTTGCCGATCCCGCTTGCGCCGCCGGTGATGACGACCCCCTTGCCGTCGACGGTGTCCATCGGCGTCAGCCGGCGCTGAACATGTGCCGGATGGCGTCCTTCGACACCTTCAGCGACGGGGTCCGCGGGAGCACGTCGAGGATCCGGATCTGGGTCGGCACCTGGTAGCTCTGCAGGTGGTCGCGGACCCAGCCGGTGAGCTCCCCGGGTGTCACGGGCGCCGACACGGTGACCGCGGCGACCGGGACCTGACCCAGCCGCACGTCGGGGATCCCGGCGACCGCGGCGTCGATCACCGCCGGGTGCTCGCGCAGCACGGCCTCGACCACCTGCGGGACGACCTTGAACCCGCCACGGTTGATGGCGTCGTCCGCCCGTCCGACGACCCACAGGAAGCCGTCGGCGTCCATGCGGGCGATGTCGTTCGTGCGCACCCAGCCGTCGACCGTCTCGGTCGTCGCCTGCGGGGACCGCACGGCCAGGATGCCCTCGGTGTCCGGCGCCAGCGGTTCGCCGGTCTCGGGGTCCACGATGCGGATCTGGATGCCCGGCCGGGCGCGGCCGGCCGACCCGCGCTTGGTGTCGTGGAACTGCTTGTGGTCCTCGAGCGTCCAGCCGACGGTGCCGCCCGGGAACTCGGTGGCGCCGTAGCTCACGAGCACCGGGATGCCGTAGCGCTCGGTGAACGCGTCAGCCAGCTCAGGGTCGAGCGGCGCGGTGCCGCATCCGACTGCGGACAGCGATCGCAGCTTCTCGGGGTCGACGTCGGCGTCCATCACCATGCGGATCGTGGCCGGTGGCAGCGCCGACATCCGGGCCTGGTGCTCCTGGACGAGATCGGCCCACCGGTGCGGATCGAAGCGGTCCAGGAGCGAGACGGACCGACCCTCGGCGGCGGCCTGGAGCACGGCCCAGAAACCGCTGATGTGGGCGAGCGCGAGCGTCGCCAGCGTGACGCCGTTGCGCAGCGCGGGTTCGCCCCCGAGCGACCGCGCCGTCGCCGCCGAGTACTTGGCGACGCGGGCGAGGGCGCCGTTGATGTTGTCGTACGTGTACCGGATCCGCTTCGGCGGACCGGTCGTGCCGCTCGTCGGCATCAGGACCGCGACACCTGGCAGCGGGTCGGTGGCGGCGGTGGTGGTGGCCGCGCCTTCGACGAGCGATGCACCGGCCACCCCGACGGGGGCCCGGATTCCCAGCGTGTCGGTCTCCCGGCAGCGCTCGATGAGACCCGGGCGGGCCCAGTCCTCGTCGTCGGCGACGAGCGCGGCGACGCCGAGCCGGGCGACGTCGTCGGCGACGAGCGTGTCGGACGCGATCGAGCTGATCGGCACCACGCAGCGGCGGGTCGACACCACCGCCCAGAGCGCCGCCACCTGGGGCGGCCGGTTGCGGGTGACGAGCCCGATGGGTTGCGCCGCGCCGATCCCGGCGGCGCCGAGCAGACCGTCGATGGCGTCGACGCGGGCCAGCACGTCCCCCCACGTCTCCCACCGGCCGAGGTACTGGATCGCCTGGCGGCCGGCGTCGAGGCGCAGGATCGTGGCGATCCGCGCCGACACGTCGAACGGTGCTGCGGTGTCGTCGGTCTGTGTCATCTCGCCGGAAGCGCTCACCGCACCTTCTCCCACTGCTCGGGCGGCGGAGGGAGGGCCGGGTCGACGTGCTCCCCGCTGCGACGGCTCGGCAGCAGGATCGTGGCGTCACCGGGGCACGTGGTCTCGCCCCGCTGGTTCACGCACACCATGTCGACCTCGACCGAGCCGTCGTCGTTCTTGGCCGTCACCTCACCGGTGATGCGGGAGACGTCGCCGACGTAGTTGAACTTGCGGAACTCGCAGCGGAACCGACGGATGAACGCGGCGTCGCCCATCCAGTTCGTCAGCAGGTGTCCGAGCCAGTTGAGGCGCATGGTGCCGTAGTCGAAGATGCGGGCGCCGCCGACCGACTGGGCCCATCCGGCGTCCCAGTGGACGCGCTGGACGACGTCCCACGCGCCGTACTCGTTCCGGGTGTAGAAGCCGGGGACGTGGTCGCGCTTGACGACGCCGAGCTCCAGCGGCCCCCACTGGTAGTGACCGGGCCCGCGGCCGATGTGGGCGGCGATGATGTCGGTGATCGTCATCGGGCCCTTCGTGACGTGGCCGATGCTGTCGCCGACGGCGACGTCCTCCCAGTAGCGCGGCGTCGCGCCGCGGCGCTCCTCGGCGCGCACCTCGGCCTCGATGGCCTCGATGTCCTCGGGGGTGTAGCTCGGCGGCTCGATCTTCTTGCGCTGGGAGCCCGCCTGCTTGGCCTTCTCCCGCTCGGCGTGCACGAGCCACGCCCGCTCCTGCATCAGCGGCCTGCCGTCGGCGTCCTCGACCCACTCGACCTCGTCGCGGATGACGCTGTTGCCGCCACCGAACTCCGACTTCTTCTCCGTCACCGCCGCCGTCCACCGCGCGCTGTACGCGCTGTCCCCGGGCACGACGGGCTTGAAGAAGAAGAACTCGCTGCCGGCGTGGTACTCCCCGACGCCGGCCAGTGCGCCACGCGTGCGGGCCCGCAGCTCGGCCGGGATCGGCGGGGCGACCGGCTGGATCAGGTTCAGGATGTAGAAGGGAGGGGCGATGATCGTCCCCCAGCGCGACTCCTCACCGTACTCGGGCTCGCCGAACAGCGGGTTGGCGTCGCCGTAGCTCCACGCGAAGTGGCGCATGCTGTCCTGGTGCGCCTCTCGGAACCATGCCGGCACGCCGGGCTGGCGCACACCGACGCGCCCGCGCATCCGCTCGATCCCCTCTGGCGTGATCTTCCCGTAGTCCTTGTTGAGCTCGGCCATGTGGTCCCTGTCTCCATGCCTCATCGTGGGGCGAGCGTCTCCGATGGCCGCACGGACGGGGCGCCGACATAGGTTCGACACCGCATCACGTCCGGACCCCGACGCCTGACGCCGGGCCACCGTACCGCTGGGAGGGCACCATGGAACGATCGATCGACGCGCCGGCCGCCGGCGCCGAGTCGAGCCTCGAGGCCTACCGCGCCGAGGTCCGCGCCCAGCTCGCGTCGCGGCTCCAGCTCCGGTCCGCCGACGCCGGTCGGCTCCAGGTCCTGGGCGCCGGCGTCGATGATCTGGACGCCGGTCGGGACTACCTCGGATCGCTCGCCGAGGTCGGGCTCTCCACGCCGATGTGGCCGCCGCACGCCGGCGGGCGCGGCGCGACGCGGGCCGAGGCGTCGATCATCGACGAGGAGATGCGGCCCTACGAGGCCGCCGACCTCTACCCGTTCGGGGTCGGTGTCGGCCTCGTCGGCCCGATGCTGCTGGTCCACGGCACCGATGAGCAGCAACGCCGCTGGTGCGGACCGATCGGCGCCGGCCGGGAGACCTGGTGCCAGCTCTTCTCCGAGCCGGGCGCCGGCTCGGACCTGGCCGGCCTGACGACGCGCGCCGTGCGCGACGGCGACACGTGGCGGGTCGACGGGCAGAAGGTCTGGTCGTCGCGGGCCCACTTCGCGGACTGGGGCCTGCTCCTGGCGCGGACCGATCCGACGGTCCCGAAGCATGCCGGGATCACGGCCTTCGGCGTCGACATGCGGTCACCGGGCGTGGACATCCGGCCGATGCGCCAGATGAACGGCGACGCCCACTTCAGCGAGGTGTTCCTCGACGCCGTCGAGCTGTCGGACGCCGACCGCATCGGCGAACCGGGCGACGGCTGGAAGGTTGCGGTGACCGTGCTGTCCCACGAGCGGGCGGGCATCGGATCGGGCGGGACGACCCGCGGTGGCGGCGGGCTGCGCCGGTCGCAGGTCCTCGAGCACTTCCGCTCGCACCACGCCGGCGACGACCCGATCACACGTCAACGGGCTGCCGCCGTGCTGGCCCAGCTGGAGGTCATGCGCTGGACCGGGCGCCGCTCGATCGCCACCGCCCGCCGCCTCGGCCGACCGGGTCCGGAGGGATCGGGCGGCAAGGTCCGTACGACCGAGGTGACCCGCGCCGCCGCCGACCTCGGCCTCCAGCTGCTCGGCGGCGATGCCCTCCTGGCCGAGGGGGAGTGGCAGACGCTGTTCCTCACGTCACCGTCGATGGGCATCCGCGGTGGGACCGACGAGATCCAACGCAACATCATGGGCGAGCGCGTGCTCGGCTTACCGGCGGAGCCGAGGGTGGACAGGGATGTGCCCTTCGACCAGACGCTCGGGTCGGGGAGAACCGGACGTCGCAACCTCGAAGGAGATGCAGGATGAAGTGGGGGATCGTCTTTTCGAGCACGACGTGTCCGGATCCCGAGCGGGCCGCCGCGCTCGGTGAGCTCGCGGAGGAAGCCGGCTTCGAGTCGCTGTGGGCGCCGGAGCACGTCCTCGTGCCGGTCGAGTACGTGCCGCAGTACCGGGCGTCGCCGACCGGGACACTGGACCGCCTGGGCTCGCGCGGCGGCATCCCCGATCCACTCATCTGGTTCGCCTACGTCGCCGCCCGGACGACGACGATCAAGTTCGGCACCGGAGTCGTCATCCTCCCCGAGCACCACCCGGTGTCGTACGCCAAGACGTGTGCCACGCTCGCCGTCCTGTCGCAGGGGCGGTTCATGCTCGGCGTCGGCGTCGGCTGGTGCCCGGAGGAGTACGAGGCGCTGCACGTCCCGTGGCCCGACCGTGGTGCCCGCACCGACGAGTACATCGACATCCTGCGCACGCTGTGGCGCGAGGACCAAGCCGGCTACGAGGGCCGCTTCATGTCGTTCGCGCCGGTCGAGAGCGATCCGAAGCCGCCCGGCGGCACGATCCCGATCGTCGTCGGCGGGTCCTCCATCCCGGCGGCCCGCCGCGCCGGTCGGATCGGCGACGCGTTCTTCCCGGCCATCTTCCCGACGGAGCGGATCTACGAGGAGCTGCCGCCGTTGATCGCCGAGGTCAAGCGGTCCGCCACCGAGGCCGGGCGCGACCCGGACTCGATCGAGATCACGTCCGGTGGCATCCGCACCGCAGAGGACGCCAAGTGGTTCGCCGAACAGGGCGTCCACCGCATGACCGTCGCCGTCAGGTCGAAGACGATCCCCGACATGCGCACCGAGCTGCTCCGGCTCGGTGAGGAGCTCGTCGAGCCGACCCGGGAGCTCTGAGTGGACCTCCGGTACACGACCGAGGACGAGCTGTTCCGGGACGAGGTGCGGACGTGGCTGCAGGAGAACGTCCCGCGTGACCCCCGGCCCGACGAGGGTGCCGAGATGCTGGCGTGGGACACCGCGTGGCAACGCCGTCAGTTCGACGCCGGGTACGCCGGCATCGCCTGGCCCACGGAGTACGGCGGGCGCGGACTGAACCTCGTCCACCAGCTGATCTGGTACGAGGAGTACGCCCGGGCGGGCGGGCCGTACGCCGGTGCCTGCTTCGTCGGCCTCGCCCACGCCGGCCCGACCCTGATCGCCCGGGGGACCGAGGACCACAAGGGCTACCACCTCCCACGGATCCTCGAGGGCGTGGACGTGTGGTGCCAGGGGTTCTCCGAGCCGGGCGCCGGCTCCGACCTCGCATCACTGCGCACGAGGGCCGAGATCGACGGCGACGACCTCGTCGTGACCGGCCAGAAGATCTGGACGAGCTACGCCCAGGTCGCCCGCTGGCAGGAGTTGCTCGTGCGCACCGACTCGTCGGGCCGCAAGCACCACGGGATCACGTGGGTGATCTGCGACATGCAGTCGCCGGGCATCGACGTCCGCCCGATCATGATGCTGAACGGCGTGGAGCACTACTGCGAGGTGTTCTACGACGAGGTCCGGATCCCGCTGTCGCAGGTCGTCGGGAACGTCGACGACGGTTGGTCGGTCGCCATGTCGACGCTCGGCTTCGAGCGGGGGACGGCGTTCATGCAGGCCCAGACCGAGCTCTCCCGCACCGTCGAGCGCCTGATCGAGATGGCCCGCACGCGCCGTACACGCGCCGGCGACCGACCGATCGACAGCGACGAGGTCAGCCACCAGCTCGCCACGCTGCGGGCCGACATCGCGGCGATGCGGGCGATGACCTACGCCGGCGTGTCGCGCTCGGCGCGCGTCGCCGTACCCGGCCCGGAGGGCTCGATGATCAAGCTGTTCTTCGCCGAGCTGCAGCAGCGCACCTATCGCACGGCGATCGACCTCCTCGGCATCGATTCGCTGGAGCTCGACGGCACGTTCGTGCGCGACAGCTGGGTCCGCATGTACCTGCTCTCCTACGCCGCCACCATCGGCGGCGGTACATCCGAGGTGCAGCGCAACATCATCGCCGATCGCGTGCTCGGTCTGCCGCGCTGAAAGGGACCGCCGAACATGGACTTCCTCCCCGACGACGATCAGTTGGCGCTCGTGAGCGCTGCTGCCGACGTGCTCACGAAGGAGCTGCCGGCACTGCGCGAATCGGCGAGCAGCCCGCTCGCGCTGGCCCGCAACTGCGCGGCGCTCGGATGGTTCGGTCTCGGCGTGCCGGAGGCCGACGGCGGCGTCGGCGCGACGCTCGTCGACGAGGTGCTGCTGTTCCGCGAGATCGGACGCCACCTGGCGCCGGGTCCCCTGCTGTCCACGTTGCTCGGGGCGCGAGTCGCCCTCGCCGCTGGCGAGACCGCTCTGGCCGAGTCGATCATGAGCGGCGCGCGACTCGTCTCGACGGCGGAGCGGGCGGCGGCACCCCTGATCGCCGACGCGGGCGATCGGTGGCGCGTGTTCGACGCCCCGGGCACCGACCTCGCTCTCGTGCTGGCGCCCGGCGTGGCCCGCCTCGTGTCGCTCGGCGACGTCGAGCCGCTGCGGTGCATCGACGAGTCGACGGCACTCGCGGCCGTCGAGCTGGACGCCGCCGACACGGTTGCGTCGGCGCCGGTCAGCGAGCCC
Organism: Ilumatobacteraceae bacterium; assembly: GCA_040507575.1. Lineage (GTDB taxonomy): Bacteria > Actinomycetota > Acidimicrobiia > Acidimicrobiales > Ilumatobacteraceae > JALZMG01. The sequence continues at coordinate 8,020 of JBEVOM010000149.1, read as the reverse complement.
ATCCTCCACCTCGGTTGGGTGCTGCTGGCGGCGATGCTGACCGGCATCACGGAAGCGACGCGGGACATGTCGGTGGCCTACCTCAAGGACCGCGAGCAGTTCGGCAAGCCGATCGGTACGTTCCAGTCGCTCAAGCACCGCGCCGCCGACATGGCTGTCGACGCCGAGAAGTCGTGGTCGGTGACGACGTACGCCGCGCTCGCGCTGCACGAGCACGACCACCATGCGCCGCTGTACTGCATGTCGGCACGCGTCGTCGCCCAGCGGGCGGCGATGGCCAGCGCCCGCGCCAACGTCCAGCACCACGGGGCGATGGGCACGACGTTCGAGCACGACGCCCACCGCTTCGTGAAGCGGGCCCACGTGCTCGACCACCTCCTCGGCGGAACCGATGCTCCGCTGGCGGCGATCCTCGACCAACCGTCACCGCTCGCCGCGACGAGATGAACGGAGCACGCAGATGGCCGACGTAACCCGAGAGGTGCTGCTGGAGGACCGGGGGTTCCTCGAGGGACCGCGCTGGCACGGTGGTGAGCTGTGGCTGTCGGACCTCCATCGCCACGAGGTCCTCGTGCTCGGCGCCGATGGCACGTGCCGCGTCATGGCCACGCTCGACGACCAGCCGTCGGGTCTCGGGTTCCTGCCCGACGGGTCGGCCATCGTCGTCTCGCTGCTCGACCGCGTCGTGCGCCGGGTCGACGACCTCACGGTCCACAGCGACCTCACCGCGCTCACCGTCGGCGGCACGAACGACATGATCGTCGACGACCAGGGCCGGGCCTACGTCGGGAGCTTCGGCTACGACGTCTTCGGCGGCGAGGCCCGCCAGCCGGCCAACCTCGTGCTGGTCGAACCGGACGGTTCGGCGCGGGTCGTCGCCGACGACATGGGGTTCCCGAACGGGATGGCGTTCACGTCCAAGGGAACGTTGCTGGTCGCCGAGTCGTCGGCCCGGCGGATCACCGAGTTCGACGTCGCCGACGACGGCTCGCTGAGCGGGCGGCGGGTGTGGTGCGAGCTGCCCGGCCGCCCCGACGGGCTGACCATCGACGCCGAGGACGTCGTATGGGTGGGTTTGGCCCACGACGGCCGGTACGTCCACGTGCACGAAGGTGGCGCGATCGATGCCGAGCACGCCGCCCGGGCCGGGTGGCACGCTGTCGCCTGCCAACTGGGTGGACCCGACGGCCGCACGCTGTTCCTGCTGATGGCCGACGTCCGAGACCGCCCGGCGGTGGCGGCGCTCGAAGCGGTCACGGTCGACGTCCCGGCGCCCTGACCGACCGTGGCCCCGATGCACCAGTCAGACGTCCTCGTCGGGACCGTCGACGGACCGATGCCGGTCCTCGTGGCGGACGGGTCGGCCGGGAGGCCGGCCCCCGTCGTCGTGATGCTCATGGACGGTGGGGGCGTCAAGCCGTCGCTGGTGGCCGAGGCGGGGCGGCTGGCCGGGCACGGCTACGTCGTGCTGCTACCGAACCTGTTCCACCGGCACGCCGGTACCGGCCCCGTCGAGTCGCTCACCGACATGGCCCGCATCACCGAGCTGAACACGTCGTTGACGAACGAGATGGCCGTCGACGACATCTCGGCCTGCCTCGGGCACGCAGCCGCGATGCCGACGGCCGACGTCAGCCGATGCGGACTGGTCGGGTACTGCATGGGCGGACGGCTCTCGGTCGTGGCCGCTCAAGCCCTGGGTGACCGGATCGCCGCCGTCGCCTCGTTGCACCCGGGGTTCATGGCGACGCGATCGCCGACGTCGCCACACCTGTTCCTCGACCAGATCACCGCCGAGCTGTACATCGGTGTGCCGGAGACCGACCCGTACTTCAGCCGGGCGGGCGTCGAGCGGTTGGAAGCGGCGTTGGTCAACGCCGGCGTGGCGTTCCGGTTGGAGACCATCGCCGGGACGACGCACGGGTTCGCGGTTCCCGGAAGCGAGCACCACTCGGCCGCCGGCGCGGCGCTCGTGTGGGATCGGGCTCTCGACCTGTTCTCCCGCCAGTTGCAGCCGTGAGCCCGACGGCGGACGCCGGCCTGCTCGGGCTGGACGGGAAGGTGGCGATGGTCGTCGGCGGCGGTCAGGGTCTGGGCGAGGCGAACGCTCTCCACCTGGCTCGTGCCGGTTGCGCCGTTGCCGTCGTCGACATCGAGGCCGATCGGGCCGAGCGGGTGGCCGCGTCGGTGCGCGAGCTCGGCCGACCGGCCACGGCCATCGTCGCCGATGTGCTCGATCCGGCCGCCGTCGGTGCCGCCGTCGACGCGACCGAACGTTCGCTCGGCGGGCTCGACGTCGTGGTCGCCGTCGTCGGGGCGTCGAAGTTCGGAGGGATCCTCGAGCTGACCGTCGACGAGTGGGATCGCGACCAGGCCCGCAACCTGCGCTACCTCTTCGCGCTGACGCAGGCGTCGGCTCGCTCGTTCGTGCGCCGCTCCGTCCCCGGTGTCATCGTCGCCACCGCCACCGCGGGTGTTGCCGACTCGATGCCGTACCGATCGTCCTACGGAGCGGCCAAGGCCGGCGTCGTGCACTTCGTGCGCAGCATGGCCGTCGAGCTGGGCGAGTACGGCATCCGCATCAACGCCGTCGCGCCAGGTCTCACCGTCACCCCACGCGTCGCCGGCAAGATGAGCCCCGACGTGGTGGCCACCGAGCAGGCACGGATCCCGCTCGGTCGCATCGGCACGCCCGACGACGTCGCCCGGGTCGTGGTGTTCCTGGCCTCGGACCTGGCCCGTCACGTCACGGGTGCGACGCTTCCAGTCGACGGCGGGTCGACGGCGGCTCCGAACCACGACCTCGGGCCGTCGCGCGCCGCCTCGCGACGCAACCGCACCGCGCTCGGTCTGGACTCCTGACGGCGCGCGAGTGCGCCGGCCGTGTCGGGTCAGTCGCACGGACGGCCGGTCGCGACCACCACGGTGAGCTGCGTGCCGACCGGGATCGGCGCGCCGTTGGCGTACGTGACGGTCGGATCGTTCGAATCGACGACGGCGCTGATGTACTCGCTGCCGACCGTCGGTGGCCGGCACGGCCGGGCGATCGCGGTCACCGGCAGCCCGGCCGTGCACAGCGACGCGACGCCGATCGACCAGTACTGACCGACGGCGTTCCAGCCCGTCGCAGGAGGACCGGGGACGGTCGGCGCCGGGACGGGCGGGGGTGGCGCCGTCGTCGCGACGCTCGACGCCGTCGCCGCGGCGGTCGTCGTCGGGCTGGGCAGCGCCGGGCACGACGGGATCAGCCCGATCGCGGCGTCCGTGCTGACCGACGCGACGTTGACGCCGGGGGTCGCAGGGTCGGGCCGGGCGGTCCACGGCTGGAGGTTGCCGACGCGCACGAGGTACTCGGCCGGCGCCGAGCTGACGTCGGCGGTGAAGTCGAAGAAGCACGTCCACTGGTTCCCGCCGCCCGAGACGTCGACCCACCGGCTGGCCGTGATGGAGCCCATGCCGAGCGGCGCGTTCGTCGTCGTGTCGAGCACGGCGACCGGCGAACCGACGGCGAGCCCGGCGGTCGAGCCGCCGCGGGAGTCGGCCCAGCCGGTGCACGTCCCGTCGGCCAGGCGCACTGCTTCGGAGAACGGATCGGTCTGCGAGTAGGGCGGTCCGCCGGCCTCGACGCCGCCGGCGCTGCCCGCCACCGCCGTGCCGCGCAGGACGCCGGCGCCACCGACCGCCGTCGTCGCGGCCGAGATCGTGGTCGTGGTCGTCGACCCCGACGTGGTCGACCCCGACGTGATCGACCCCGACGTCGTCGACCCCGACAGGTCCGGCGTCGAGTCGTCGGCCGGCACCGATGGCTCGACGGTGTCGGCGGGAGCACTCGTCGACGACGAGCTCGGGCGCACGACCGGCCCGGCGTCGCGATCGCTCGAGCACGCCGCGACGCTGGTCAGGGCGGCGACGACCGGGACGATCGCGACGATCGCGGGGCGGCGAGCTCGGGCCATGCGTCAGTGTCCCAGACCGTCGGCGATCTGGGCGTGCACGGTCGCGATATCGAGACGGTGCGCGCCCGGATGCGTCAGGCCGTGGGCCAGAGGTGGGCGGCGATGTCCGCCCAGAGGTTCCGGAACGCCACCGCGCCGCGGCTCGACGGCGCGTACGTCCCGAGCGGCGCGCGCGCCACGCCCATCCGCTCGACTGCGGCGACGCTCGGCACCTGGGTCGGGAGGAGATCCGGCCACTCGGTGGCGAGCGCAGCGGCGACATCGCGGTGCACGGTCCGCCGGCGATCGATCATGGAGACGAACGGCAGCACGTCGGGGGGGTCGGCGGCGCCGTCCAGGAACGTCCGGAGCTGCTCGAGCGTGCGGGCCGACAGGGTCGATGGGATCGTCGGCACGAGCAGGGCGTCGGCGGCCACGAACACGCTCTCGCTCGTCAACGTGATCCCGGGCGGGCAGTCGAGCAGTGCGACGTCGTAGGCGGGGGCCACGGCGTCGAGCAGCACAGCCAGCCGATCGGTCGAGGACTGGTCGAGGTGGAGATCGAGGTGGCGGAGGGAGAAGTCGGCCGGCAGCACGTCGAGGCCGGGGACGTCGGTCGCCCGCACGTGGCCGTCCAACGCCCCCCGGGCCGAGACGAGCCGGTCGGCCCCGCCCTTGAGCGCCGGCTCGACGCGCACGAAGAACGTTGCCGCGCCCTGCGGATCGAGGTCCCACAGCAGGACCCGGGCGCCGGTGCGACTGGCCTCGTAGGCCAGGTTCACCGCCGCCGTCGTCTTGCCCACGCCCCCTTTGATGCTGTACGTCGCCAGCACCTTCACGCGGTCATCCCGTCGAGCAGGCGGGCCAGCGCCCGATGGGTCTTCGGGCTGTCGTACGCGGTGAACCGTTCGGCGAACTCGTCGCGGGCGGCCTGGCGCCTGGCGTCGAGCTGCTCGATCAACTGCCCGACGGCGACGAACGTCGTCGGCGCCGTCCCGGTCGGCAGCTCGGCCACGGCCTGGCGCAGCTCGGCGACGTGGACCTCGGCGTCCTGGTGCTCGCCGAGGTTGTCCTGCAGCGCCTTGAGGCGTTTGACGAACGCCGTGCGATCGTCGTCGGGGAGCAGGCCGCCGAAGCACTCGAGCAGGTAGCGCAGCTTCTTGGCGTCCTTGCGCAGCTCGTGCACCTCTTCGGCGGGTGTCGCCGCGGTGATCGCCCGGCCGTGGTCGAGCAACCGTGACTGGGCCTTGTCGATGCGTCGTCGCACCACGGCGGCTAGCGGGCGCGCCGCGTCGCGACCACCGAGGGCCGGGTCGATCGGCGCGGCGAGACGCCCCTGCCACTGGCGGAGGAACCGCGTGACCGCGTCGGACCGCAGCATCCCGGCCAGATCGTCGTAGGCCGCGGCGCGAGAGGACTCGAGCTGGTCGCGCACCGGCTGCAGGGCGCGCACGACGTCGGCGCCGAGCCCGCCGACGTAGTCGTCCCACTCGAGGACGTACACGTCGAGGTCGCGCGGCGGGCCAGTGAGCGTCCCGATGGACTTGAGCTCGTTCGCGCCCCACTCCCCGAGGTCGGCCGGCAGCACGTGGCGGCCGTGACCGACGACCGATCGCGACCGGCGCACCGCGACGCGCAGGTCGTGGAGGAACTCCGAGTCGATGTCGTCGATCGTTCCGGCGACGTTCGCCACGATCGAGGCCGCCAGGTTGGCGAGCACGAGACGGAACCCGTCGAGGGCTGGTTCGTCGGCGTCGAGCGGGACGCTCGGGTCGTCGTGGTGACCGGCCGGGTCGACGCCCGCGGCGCGCAGCACGATGTCGGCGATCGTGCCGTCGTCGTCGTCGAGCGGCCGGGCACCGGCGGCGACGACCAGCGCACCGAGGTCGCTCGACCGGCGGTCGTACCCGGTGACGTCGTCGACGACGACGAACCACTCGCCGAGAGGGCCCGGCGGCGCCTCGACCCGCTCGACGAGCGACGCCGATGCGACGACCTTGCCGTCGCTGTTGCGCCGAACGATCGGATGCTCCCGGCTGGTGAACGTGGCGAGCACGAGGAGGGCCCTGACGTCGAGCACCTCGGCCAGGCGTGAGCGGAACGGCCCGGGAGGGAGATCAGTGGCGACCCGGGGCACGGCAGGCGAGGCGACCTCGACCGTCACCACCTCGCGCCCGGCGAGCACGAGCACGGCGTTCCGACGGGTCAGCCGCAACCCGGCGCGGTGGACGCGACCGTCGAAGGTGTCGAGCACCGTCGTCGCCACGGTGGTCGGCGGGCCGACGTCGAAGCCACCCGCCCGCAGCGCGGTGATCAGCTGCTCCGTGCCGGCGTCGGTCCCGATGAACGTCGACCCGCTGCGCATGGAACTGACCAGAGTAGCTGCACCCCGGGTCCATACTTGGCCGGTGGCCACCGAGATCGAGCGCAAGTTCCTCGTCGCCGACGTGCCGCACGACGATGTGCTCGGGCCCGGGGTGCCGATGCGCCAGGGCTACCTCGCCGGCGAGGGCGACGTCGAGTCGCGCATCCGCATCACGCCGGGCGGCGCCCGGTTGACGGTGAAAGCCGGCCGTGGCGTGGCCCGCACCGAGGTCGAGCTCGACGTGCCGGTCGACGAAGCCGAGGCGTTGTGGCCGCACACCGAGGGCCGGCGCCTGGAGAAGGTCCGCCACCGCGTCGTCGTCCCGGGTGGCACGGCGGAGGTCGATCGCTACGCCGGCCCGCTCGACGGGCTGTGGACGGTGGAGGTCGAGTTCGCCAGCGAGGCGGACGCGTCGGCGTTCGTGGCACCGGCGTGGTTCGGCGACGAGCTGACGACGCTGGACGGGTGGAGCAACGGCGCGTTGGCCCGCCACGGTCGGCCCGACCGTTGAGACACGTCGGCCCGACCGTTGAGACACGTCGGCCGTGAGCGGGCCCTCGATGCCCGGTGAACTCGCAGTGAATCGGGCGAGGCGCCTTCCCGGCCCGATCGGGACTCGGTAGGCTGGTCACATGCCCAGTGGCCCCGAATGGATCATCGTCCTCGTCGTCGTGCTGGTGATCTTCGGCGGTTCGCAGCTGCCGAAGCTCGCCCGCAACCTCGGCAAGGCGCAGAAGGAGTTCAAGGACGGGTTGGCCGAGGGTCAGACCGACGCCTCGAAGCCGGCGCCCGCTGCCGCCGTGACCGTCACCGAGGTCGATCCGACGCCGAAGACCGAGTCGCGCACCGAGTCCTGAGCCCGATCCGCCCGCCGACCGGCGGGCCCCGCCGAGCCGCCCGCCGGCCCGACGGTGACGGTTCAGTCGGGGGCGACGGCGAGGCGCCGGCGCTTCAGGATGCGGCGGCGTTCGCGTTCGCTGCATCCACCCCACACGCCGTGGTCGATCTTGTGCTCGAGGGCGTACTCGAGGCACGGCCCGGTCACCGGGCACCCGTCGCAGATCTTGCGCGCCTTGTCGACGCCCACGCCGTCGCTCGGGAAGAACGTCGCCGGCGCGTAGAGGCGGCAGTTCCCGGCCGCCATCCAGGCCGTCGTCGAGTCCGGGTCCAGGTACTGGGCCGTCGATTCCAAGTCCATCGCTGCTGTGCTCCCTGATCTGCGACGTGAGGCGTTGCTCGTCTGACGCCTGCCGTGTCCAAACGGTTCCCGCTGTTGGTAAGAGGTGGTCAAGATCCAGGCGTTCCTCGGTCGTGCTTCATGTAACTGTAACATTGCCGATCGAGTTCCGAGCGGCCACCGGTAGGCTCCGGCCCCGTGACCGATCTCGCGCCTGACCTGCCACCCCGGGCCCATGCACGCATCGCCTACCTCGGGCCGGTGTCGCCGCACTGGGAGGTCTACGCCGACTGGGGCGACCGCACCGTGCTCGACGAGTTCAGGGCCCGCGTGCTGGCCCGCCTGGTCCTGCTGCCGCGCGACGATCCGCAGTTCCGCCGCAACCGCGAACGGGTCGTGCGTGACGCGGAGCGCGAGCTGATCTCCATCGAATGGGACCTCGGCCGGCCCGACGACGACTGAGCGAATCCCGATTTTCGTCGTCGGTGGTCGCTGGACGTGGCGCACCGATGTCTGGGCGCGCAGGGTCTCGATTATCGGGAC
>JBEVOM010000123.1:0-3944 GCA_040507575.1 Ilumatobacteraceae bacterium | reverse complement strand
GGTCGCACCCGCGACCAATATCCGGACCGAAACGTCGTCAGCCGAGCGTCACGAAGTCGATGAGGCGTTCCACGGCGCCGACCAGCTCGGGGCGCAGGTCGGCGTAGGTCCGCACCTTGCCGCGGAGCACGGGCCAGAACGACCGGGGGTCGCCGGCGCCGAGCGCCCGGCAGACGCCCTCCTTCCACTCGACGCCTCGAGGGACCTCCGGCCACTCGTCCAGACCCAGACGGTCCGGGCGGATCCCGGCCCACACGTCGACGAACGGGTGGCCGGTGACGAGGACGTCGGGGCCGCGGACGGCCGCCACCAGTCGTGACTCCTTCGAGCCGCCGACGAGGTGGTCGACGAGGATCCCGAGGCGGCGCTGCGGCGACGGGCCGAAGTCGGCGACGGCACGGGCGATGTCGTCGATGCCGTGCACCGGTTCGACCACGATCCCGGCGTCCCGCAGGTCGTCGCCCCACACGTGTTCGACGAGCTCGGCGTCGTGACGGCCCTCGACCCAGATCCGGCTCGCCGCGGCGATCCGGGCCTCCGGCCTCGCGGTCCCCCGGGCCGGTGCCACCGAGCCCGACGCCGTGACCAGGGGCCCGGTCGGCCGTGCCGGCGCGACCGGTGGTCGCAGCAGCGTGACCGGTCGCCCGTCGAGCAGGAACCCGCCGGGCTTCCACCCGAAGTGGCGCTGGTGCTGGTGGCGGTCGCGGAGCGTCACCGCCTCGATGCTCCATCGGACGACATCGCCGCAGAAGCCGCTGGCGCGGTCCTCGACGACCATCCCTGCCGCCACGACGACCTCGGGGTAGCGCCGTGCCCGCCGAGCGTCGGCGAGATCGTCGAGGATGTCTCGGTCGTAGGCCATCGGACCATCGAAGCACGGGAACCCGCCCGGGCCGCGGAACGTCGGATGCCCATGGGGAGCACAACACGACACATCAGGGCGACCGTCGCGCTCGGCGCGGTCGTCACCGCCATCGGCTTGGCCGGCTGCGCCGGAGGCGGTGACGGCGACGATGCGGCGACGTCGAGCCCGCTCGCGCCACGGGCCGGCGTCGACATCGGCAGCGCGGGCGACGACGCCCTTTCGGATGCGCCGGCGGCCACGGTGCCGGCGGCGGCCGAGTCGGCTGGCGGGGCCGGCACCAGCGCCTCGACGGGATCGCTCGACAGCGCCGGCACGCGGCAGCTGCCGGGGCAGTCGATCGCCATCACCGCGCACGCGACGCTGCAGGCCGCCGACGTCCGCCGCGCCGTCGACCGCGTCACGACCGCGGTCACCGCACGTGGAGGACGGGTCATGGCGGCGGATGTCGACTATTCGGCACCCGACCCGGACGGCGAGCAGCCCGGGTCGCGGGCCACGCTCGTGCTCGCGGTGCCGCCCGACCAGCTGACCGCCGTCGCCGACGAGCTCGAGTCGCTCGGCACAGTCGTGTCGTTCGACCAGCTCGCCGAGGACGTGACCGATCAGCTGGCCGATCTCGACACGCGCATCGCCAACATGCGGGCCAGCGTCGAGCGGGTGCGGGCCCTGTACGACCAGGCCGCCGACATCGACACCATCGTGCGGCTGGAGGCCGAGCTGACCCGCCGCGAGACCGACCTCGAGGTCGCGCTCGCGTCCCAGGCGGCGGTCCAGGACCGGGTCACGATGTCGACGTTCACCGTCGACATCACCGCCGCGCCGGGCGAGACCGAGACGACCACGGGTGACGAGGATCCCGGCGTCGCCGACGCGTTCGGCTCCGGCTGGAGCGCGTTCGTCGGCGGCCTGTTCGCAGTCGTGCTCGTGCTCGTGGCCATCGCCCCGTTCGTCGTCGTGCTGCTCGTCGCGGGGATCATCGGCCTCGGGATCCGCCAGCGCGTGCTGCGGCGGCGTCGCGATTCGGTCACGACGACGGACCCGGCACCCGCCGATGCGATGGCGCCGGAGCGCGAGCCCGCCAGCCGTCAGGGGTGAGCACCCAGTCCGCCACCGCACCGTCCGGGAACGCGAACGGCGCCCGCACCCCGGTGTGCGCGTAGGCGTCGGGCAGCACGATGGGTCCGAGCGACCCGCCCCAGCGGTGCCACCGACGGGCCGGCGTCTCAGCGAGCTCGACCGCGCCGCCGGTCAGCTCGACGATCCCGTGCACGACTCCGTCCTGGGCGTAGCCGTCGGGTGCCGCCGACGGCCGCGCCGTGGCATACCACTCGAGGTCGCAGGCCACTGCGCTCGGCTGACCGAAGGCCCGCCCGAGCGCGTCCTCAGGGTCGTCCAGGGCGACGGCGTAGGTCTCGTTCGAGACCGTCCACTGCTCCATCGGCGAATCGCACACGTGCTCGGCCCAGAGCCCATGGGCCTTCACGAGCAGCGGGTCGGGACGGGTCGGTACGTGCCACTCGGTGACGTGGAGCAGCCGATGCCCGCTCCGGGCCACGGCGGCCCAGTACCAGCCGCCGCCGACCGTGTTGCGCCGGTAGCCGGAGACGACACCCAGCGACCCGTCGGCGAGCCACGTCGTGAAGACCCACTCCTCGGCCGCGGCACCGTCGTGCGGTCGCTCGTCGCGAGCGTCGAGCCGTCCGGCACCCATCATGCGGCAGACTATGGGGCCATGTCCGACAGGGTCCGCTACCTCAGCCTGCAGTGGCTCGATGAGCTGTCGCGGGTCGTCGCCGGCGACGACGAGCTGCGCCACCTGGCGACCGTGCACGAGATCGGGATCACGCAGCTGGTCGCCGGCGGACCCGAGGGCGACGTGACGTACCACTTGCAGGTCGGCGCCGGGGAGGCCACGTTCGGCCCGGGCGCGGCCGAGCCGGAACACGTCCGGATGGAACAGACGTGGGACACCGCGGTCGCCGTCGCCACCGGCGACCTCAGCGCGCAGACGGCGTTCGTCGACGGCCACATCCGGCTCTTCGGCGACCAGCAGCGCCTCCTCGACTCGCAGGCGGTGTTCGGCGCGCTGGACGCCGTGTTCGATGACGTCCGCCAACGCACCGAGTACGCCTGACCCGATGCCCGAGCTCCCCGAGGTCCAGGCCCACGCCGAGCGACTGACGGTCGACCTGGCCGGGCGGTCGCTGAAGCGGTTCGTGCCGTTGACGTTCACGGCCCTGAAGACGGCGGTGCCGCCGCCCGACGCGGCCTATGGCCTCCCACTGCAGCACGTCGGCCGGCGCGGCAAGTACCTGCTCGTGACGTTCCAGCCGGTCACGTTCGTCGTGCACCTGATGCAGGGCGGACGCCTGCTGCTGGATGACAAGCAGGCGGCGAAGCCTCGCGGCGGCCAGGCCCGCTTCGTGTTCGACGGCGACGGACCGGCCCTGCTGCTGACCGAGCAGGGCACCGAGCGCCGCGCCGGTGTCTGGTGCGTGGAGACCGATGGCGCGCTCGACGGGCCGCCGCTCGACCGCCTCGGCCCCGAGGCCGACACGATCGAGCCCGCCGAGCTGGCCGCCCGCTTCGCCGAGAAGTCGATGCGCGTGCACGGGTTCTTGCGCGACCAGCGCAAGATCGCCGGCGTCGGGCGGCGGCTGGCCAACGAGATCTGTCACCGGGCCAAGCTGTCGCCGTTCGCGATGACGGGCAAGCTCGGCCTCGACGGCGCGACGACCGTCGTCACCGCGACGCGTGCGGCGATCGCCGAGGGTCTCGACGACGAGCGCAAGCGCGACACGATGAGCTCCTCGAAGGAGCGGCCGGGGCGGGTGCACCATCGCGAGGGCCTGGCCTGCCCGGTGTGCGGCGACACGATCCGCGCCGTCGAGTACTCGGGCTACACGGTGAACTACTGCCCGACGTGCCAGACCGGCGGCAAGATCCTCGCCGACAACACGACGAGCAGGTTCCTCAAGTAGTTGCGCCGGTCGCCCGTGCGGCGCCGCCGAGCCGGTCCCGCGCCTGAGGCCGGCCGAGGTCGCGCCGATGTGCGTTCGGGTCCTGCGCCTGCCTCGAG
>JBEVOM010000110.1:0-16903 GCA_040507575.1 Ilumatobacteraceae bacterium | reverse complement strand
CGGTAGACGCGGCGGGCGGTGTCGCCGAACAGGGCCGCCCTGTCGGTGGCGCTGGCCTCGCTCACGATCAGCGCGAACGCGTCCCACAGGGTGCGGTAGCTGCACGACGCCTTGTCGACGGGGAAGTTCGACTCGAACATGCAGCGGTCGGCGCCGAACAGCTCGATGCACCAGCGGATGTCGTCGCCCCAGGCCGCGGCGAGGCTCTCCGCCGTCTCGGCGGTGTCGGCGGACGGGGGCCGCACCGCCATCCACGGCATCCCGACGCCGCCCACCTTGAGCACGACGTTCGGGCACGCCGCGACGTCGACCATCGCCGTGCGCCACGCCGCCAGCACCTCGTCACGACGCCCGGCGTAGGGACCGGCCGTGAGCGGCGTGCCGAGGTGGTCGAGCACGATCACCACGTCGTCGTGCACCCGGGCCAGCGCGGTGAGCTCAGGGAGCTGAGGGTGGTACAGGTAGGTGTCGAACGAGAGCCCCGCCGCACCGACTGCCGCGAGCCCCGATCGGAACGCCGGATCGCCGAGCATGCCGGGCACCGCTCCGGCCCGGGACCGGTGGATGTCCGGGCTCTCGTCGAACGCCGCGGAGTGCCGGATCCCCCGGAACCGGCCGGCTCCCGCCTCGACGTGCGCGGCCAGCACATCGGCCACCCCCGGATCCCGCAGGTCGGCGTGGCCGACGATGCCGGCGATCGACGCGTCGGGGTCGGCGGCGACGACGGCCTCGGTCTCCCCGATCGGCCGGAACGCCTCCGGGCCCTCGGTCCGGTACGACCAGCCACACTCGATGAAGACCGTGGTCTCGATGCCCGGCACCGTGTCGAGGTCCCGGCGCAGTTCGGCCAGCAGGTAGCGCTCGCCGGCGCGGTACCAGAGGTGGTGGTGGGGATCGACGATCGCGGCCATCGCTCAACTGTCGTCGATCGCGCCGCCCATCCGTCACCCGGGCGGACCACCGGCCCGCTCAGACGAGGAGGCGGTAGCCGAGACCTCGCACCGTCACGATGAGGCGCGGGTCGTCGGGGTGCTCCTCGATCTTGACCCGCAGCCGCCGGACGTGCGCATCCACGAGCCGGGAGTCGCCGAGGTACTCGTAACCCCAGACGCGCTCCAGCAGCTGGTCTCGCGACAGCACCGCCCCGGCGTGGTCGGCGAACTCGCACAGCAGGCGGAACTCGGTCTTCGTCAGGCTCAGCTCGCGGCCGGACCTCAGGACGATCCCCTGTTCCCTGCGCAGCTCGATGTCACCGAACCGCGTCTTGCGCGGCACCGATGTCTCCCGCAGCTGGACCCGGCGCAGGAGGGCCCTGATCCGTGCCGCCAGCTCCTTCGGGACGACCGGCTTGGTGACGTAGTCGTCGGCGCCCGCCTCCAGCCCGGCGACCATGTCGTAGGTGTCGGTCTGCGCCGTGATGATGATGATCGGCACGATGCTGGCGGCACGCAGCGCCCGACAGACGTCGAAGCCCGACATGTCGGGCAGCCGGAGGTCGAGCAGGACCAGATCGGCCTCCCGCTCGGCGAACGCGGCGAGACCGGCCGCCCCGTCGGGCGCCTCGCTGACCTTGTAGCCCTCATCCTCGAGAGCCATCCTCAGCGCGAGGCGGATCTGATCGTCGTCCTCGATGAACAGCAGGTGATGAGCGATCCGCCCAGTCTGGCCCGTCGTCGCTCCGACCGGACCGGCCGCGTTTGTTACACGAAACGCGCAAACTTGCACATCGGCCGTCACACACGAGCATGACCATGACGGGTGTTCACGCTGCCCCGGTGGGGTACCTTCCTCCCCCTGGTGCCTCACCGGCAGCGGTGGACCCCTGTCAGACTGGCGCCAGTGGCCCGTGCGCAAGGTTCCCGTGTACGTCCGATGCGCCTGCGCACCAAGGTCACCCTGTTCTTCGGCATCATCGCCTTGGTCGCCACCGTGTCGCTGACGGTCGTGACGTACCTGTTCGCTCGTTCCTCGCTGCTCGAACAGCGCGCCGAGGTCGCTCGCCAGCAGGCCGTCCTCAATGCCGTCCGGGTGCGCGACGAGCTGCGCAGCGGCACCGACGGCTTCGGTGACTTCTTCCCGACGATCCGCACCGAGCAGGGTGGCTTCGCCGCAGCATCGCTGGCGGACCGCCAGCTGGCCAGCACCGACACCCAGTTCTCGGTCGAGGACTTCCCGGGCGATCTGCGCCGGGCGGTCAGCGTCGGCGTGTCCGGCGTGCAGCGCTTCACGGTCGGCGACGAGCACTACGTCGGCGTCGGCATCCGCATCGCCGACGTCGAGGCCGACTACTACGAGGCGTTCCAGCTCGGACCGACGGAGGGAACGCTGCGGACCATCCTGGCCGCGCTCGTGATCGGGTCGTCGATCACCGTCCTGCTGGCGACCGGGGTCGGGTGGTGGACCAGCGGACGCCTGCTGCGCCCCCTGCGACGGATCACCGACGCCGCGGGGGATCTCGCCGCCGGCGACCTCGACACCCGGGTCGCGCCGGAGGGCGATCCCGACCTCGACCGCTTGGCCGATTCGTTCAACGACATGGCCGACGCCGTGCAGGCCCGGATCGAGCGCGAGGCCCGGTTCGCGTCAGACGTCAGCCACGAGCTGCGCTCGCCGATCACGGCCCTGGCGGCCGCCGCCGAGGTCATCGACGGACGCCGCAACGAGCTGCCCGACCGCACCCAGCAGGCCCTCGACGTCGTCGTCGGCCAGGTCCGGCGCTTCGATGCCATGGTCATCGACCTGCTGGAGCTGTCGCGGATCGACGCCGGCGCCACCGACCTGCACACCGAGGAAGTCGACATCGTCGCGCTGTGCACCAGGATCGCCGCTCGCAACGGCTTCGCCGATCTCCCGATCGAGGTCGACGGCGGGCGGGCGAACGGCGCCACGCGCACGGCCGTGCTCGACAAGCTGCGCTTCGAGCGGATCCTCGCCAACCTGCTGGAGAACGCGCTCCACCACGGCGGCGGTCCGGTCCGGATCTCCGTGGAGCGCACCGACGGGCCGTTCCTCCTCGTCGCCGTCGAGGACGCCGGGCCAGGCGTCGCGAGGGGCGAGCGGGGGCGCATCTTCGAGCGCTTCGCCCGCGGCAGCGCGGCGCGCCACCGAATCGGCACCGGGCTCGGTCTGGCGCTCGTCGCCGAGCACGCCACGGCGCACGGAGGCGACGCGTGGGCCGAGGACCGACCGGGGGGCGGCGCCCGGTTCGTCGTGCGGATGCCGACCGGGCCGATCCGATGAGACGGGCGCGCACCGCCCTCGCCGTCGGCGCGATCGTCCTCGTCGGCGCGTGCAGCACCGGGGACGGTGAGCTGCAGCAGATCGACAGTGCCGACCTCTTCGGTCTCGACGAAACGACGACGTCGACGACCACGGTGACGTCGGCCCCACCGTCGTCGCTCGCCGAGCCGACGGTCGCCGCGACGTCGACGACCGTGGCGACGGAGCCCGTGACGCTGTACTTCGTCGACGGCAGCCGGCTGGCCGCCGTCTCGATCGACGTCGCGCGCGGGCCGTCGCCGTCCCGTGTCGTCGCCGCGCTGCTCGCCGGCCCACCCGCCGGGGACATCGGCATCGGGTTGCGCTCGCGGCTGCCGGACAACCTCGTCAACACCGTGGTCGAGTCCGGCACCGGGTACGTCACGGTCGACATCGTCGGTGATGCCTTCCAGGACATCGATCCGACCGATCAGCGCATCGCGATCGGGCAACTCGTCCTCACGCTCACGCAGCGGCCGGGGATCGGCCAGGTTCGCTTCACGCTCGATGGCCAGCCGATGCGGGTGCCGCGGCGCGATGGTCTGCAGACCGAGCCGGGCGACACGGTGTCGGCGCAGGACTACGCGCCGCTGCTCGATGTCGCCGAGCCGACGACAACAGTGATCACCGTCGTCCCGTCCGCAGCGACCGAACCCCCATCGGTGCCGACGACCAGCTGAGCAGCGCGCGGATCGCGCTGCGTGCGGGTGCACCCGTCACGGTCGGCCACAATGACTGGCGTGCAGCACATGTTCCAGTACCCCGAGTTCCACGGCAGCGGCGGCGACATGTTGGACGGCGGCCCGGTTGCCGAGCTGGCAGTGATCGCAGAGCGGTCCGGATGGGACGGCTTCGCGTTCACCGAGCACCCCGCTCCGAGCTCGAAGTGGCTGGAGGCCGGGGGTCACCAGGCCCTCGACCCGTTCGCCGCGCTCGCCCACGTCGCCGCCGTGACGACCCGATTGAAGCTGCTCACGTACCTCGCGGTCGTCCCGTACCGGAACCCCATGATGCTGGCCAAGGCCGCGGCGACGGTGGACAAGCTGTCGGGCGGTCGGTTCATCCTCGGTGCCGGGACCGGATACCTGAAGGCCGAGTTCTTCGCCGTCGGCGTCGACCTCGACGAGCGCAACGAGCTGTTCGACGAGGCCCTGGACGTCCTGCCCCTGCACTGGGCCGGCACGCCGTTCAGCTACACCGGCAAGCACTTCAGCGCCCGCGACGTGATCGCGCTGCCCAAGCCGGTGCAGCAACCGATCCCGATCTGGATCGGCGGGAACGCCAAGCTCACGCTGCGCCGCGTCGCCGAGCGGGCCCAGGGCTGGATGCCGCTGCTCGGGCTCAACTCGGCCGCCGCCAGCACGGTGCGCTCGCCGTACCTCGACTCGCTGGCCGGTCTGGACGAACGCCTGACCATCCTGCGCGACCTGGCCGGTGATCGCTTCGCCGATCTCGACATCGTGGTCTCGTACAACGACGCCACCGTGTACGACACCGACCGCGACGTCGAGCGCCATCGCGAGGCGCTGGCGGGCTACGAGGCCGCCGGCGCGTCGTGGATCATCGTGCCCGGCCCACAGGATCCGGCGCCCAAGTCGGCCGAGTTCCTCGACGCGTTCGCCGAGCTCTACATCCGACGCTGAACCGGCCGCCGCCGTCGTCGATCAGTACAGGCGGTCGACGCGGTCGGCGCGGTGCTGCCAGTCCTTGTCGACCTTCACCCGCAGCGTGAGGTACGTGCCTTCGGGGAGCTGCAGGCGGGTGCGCTCGCCGACCTGCTTGAGGATCGCGCCACGGCGGCCGATCACCATCCCCTTCTGGCTCTCCCGCTCGACGATGATCTCGACGGAGATGTGATTGCCCTCCCACTCCGACACCCGCGTGGCGATCGAGTACGGAAGCTCGTCGCGCATCACCGCGAGCAGCTGCTCGCGCACCAGCTCGGCCACCCATTGCTCGTCGGGCACGTCGTGGACGGTGTCGGTCGGGAAGAACGCCGGGCCCTCAGGCGAGCGGGCGACCAGGTGATCGACGAGCGCGTCGACGCCCTCGCCGGTGCGGGCCGACACCGGGAAGTAGGCCTCCGCGGCCAGCTCGCTCGCCGCACCGAGCTGACCGAGGACCTGTTCGCGGCTCGCCCGGTCGACCTTGTTGACGATGACGATGCTGCGGGGGAGATCGAGGTGCCCGGCCACCCATCGGTCGCCGTCGCCGAACGGAGCGGTCGCGTCGAGGACGAGGCACACGACGTCGACGGTGCTGTCGGAGTCGCCGACGCTCTCGATCGCCGTCGCGTTGACCTTGCGGCCGAGCGCCGTCACCGGCTTGTGCAGTCCGGGCGTGTCGACGAAGACGAGCTGGGCGTCGGGGCGGTTGAGGATCCCGCGGACTCGATGACGCGTCGTCTGCGGCTTGTCCGAGACGATGCTCACCTTCTCGCCGCAGATCGAGTTGACGAGCGACGACTTGCCGACGTTCGGCCGCCCGACGAGGGTCACGAATCCCGAGTGCACCGGACGATCCTCAGACGCTCGTGGCCCGGCCGGCCGGTAAGGCGCCCGCGCCCGTCGTGAGGAGTTCCGACATCGTCGGCATTCGTAGCAGGTGGGGCGGCTTTGGCAAGCTGGCGCGATGGCTGCCCTCACCATCAACGGCCCCGAGGAGCTGCGCGCCCAGGTCGGTCAGCACCTGGGTTACAGCAACTACGTCGAGATCACCCAGGAGAAGGTCAACACGTTCGCCGAGGCGACCGGCGACTTCCAGTGGATCCACGTCGACGTCGAGGCGGCGACCGCCGGACCGTTCGGCGGCCCGATCGCCCACGGGTACCTGACCCTGTCGCTCGGCCCGGCCCTGCAGGCCGAGGTGTACGAGGTCACCGGCTTCGCGATGGGCATCAACTACGGCGCCGAGAAGATCCGCTTCCCGGCGCCGGTGCCCGTCGGGGCGCGGGTCCGGCTCGGCATCACGTTGCTCGAGGTCGACGATGTCGCCGGTGGCATGCAGATGAAGATGTTGTTCTCGTTCGAGGTCGAGGGTGCCAGCAAGCCGTCCTGCGTCGCCGAGGTCCTGTTCCGCGTCTACGAGTAGCGCCGACGCGGCCCGGCCACCGCACGCCCACGAGGTCGTCAGCGCAGGGCTCGGGCGACCCCGGCGAAGTGGGTCAGGGTCTCCGTGTCGGGGTAGTCGGCACACCACGGGACGAAGCCGCGACAGCCCAGCGCGACGTACGACTCGACCTTCTCGGCGACCTGCTCGGGTGTGCCGACGAGGTTGGCGGCCCGCCACTTCTCGAACAGCTCACCCCAGAGGCTGCGCGACCCGGCCGCTTCGACCTCGGCCTCGGTCGAACGGATGAAGACCTCCGGCGACCACGTCATCCGGATGGCGTCCGGATCGCGCCCGACGTCGGCGCAGTGGGCGTACAGCACGTCGCGCTTGTGGGCCCACTGCTCGAGGTGGCCGCCGAAGTTCGAGCAGTCGGCGAGACGGGCGACGACGCGCAGCGTGAGCTGCTCACCGCCTCCCCCGATCCACACCGGCGGGTGCGGGTCCTGCAGCGGCTTCGGGTCGGCGTGGGCCCGCGACACCTCGTAGTACTCGCCCTTGTAGGTCGTCTCGGGTTGCGTCCACATCCTCGTGACGATCTCCACCGTCTCGCGCAGCATGCCGATGCGGTCCTTCGGCTTCGGGTACTCGTAGCCGTAGGCCTTGTACTCGTTCTCGTACCAACCGGCACCGATGCCCCAGTCGAGGCGGCCGCCCGAGATCACGTCCACGGTCGAGGTGATCTTCGCCAGCAACGCCGGGTTGCGGTAGCTGTTGCAGCCGACCATCTGACCGAGCCGGACGCGAGTCGTGCGCTGGCTGATCGCGGCCATCGTCGTCCAGCATTCGAACACCGCCTCGTGGGCCGGACGCGGCACGTTGTGGAAGTGGTCGTACAACCAGATCGAGTCGTAACCGAGCTCCTCGGCGAGGACGGCGATCTCGACCGCCTTGTCCCACTTGGCGACCGCCCCGTCGATCGACGCCAGCTCCATCTTCCAGCCCTGCGGCATGAACGTCCCGAACACGACGCCGTCACTCATCCCGGGGACGCTATTGCTCGGCCCGCCCGTTGCCACGATCGCCGATGACCGCGCGTCGGCGCCCCGATTCGTCTCTGCGCGGTCGGTCCCGTAGGTTCCGGGCATGACCGGTCCGGGGGATGGTCGTCAGCTCGACGTGTGCTCGGTGCTCGAAGCGATCGCCGCTCGCCGCCCCCACGCCGTGTGCCTGGTGGCCGGCGAACGCCGCCTGACGTGGGCCGAGGTCTCGGCCCACACCAACCGGCTCGCCCACCACCTCCTCGACGCCGGCCTCGGCTGCCGCACCGAACGGGACGTGCTCGCCGGCCACGAATCAGGTCAGGACCACCTCGCGATCTACCTGCACAACGGCGTCGAGTACCTGGAGTCGATGGTCGGGGCGTGGAAGGCGCGGGTGGCGCCGCTCAACGTGAACTATCGCTACGTCGCCGACGAGCTGCGCTACGTGCTCGCCGACGCCGAGGCCACCGCGATCGTCGTGCACTCCCGCTGCGCGCCGACGTTGGCCGCCGTGCTGGCCGACCTGCCGGCGCTGCGGGTGATCGTCCAGGTCGCCGACGACAGCGGCAACGAGCTGCTCCCCGGGGCGGTCTGGTGGGACGACGCACTCGCCTCGGCACCGGCGACGTGCCCCGAGGTGGCGTGGAGCCCCGACGATCTCTACATCCTGTACACGGGCGGGACCACGGGGCTGCCGAAGGGTGTGCTGTGGCGCAACGGCGATGCCATGATCGAGTGCTTCAGCGTGTCGCCGACGGCCCGATCCGTCGACGACGTGCTGGCCGAGGCGACGTACCGGCTGCGCACGCTGGTCACGCCGCCGTTCATGCACGGCGCCGGCCACTGGGTGGCGCTGCGGGTGTGGCTCGGCGGCGGGTCGGTCTACGTGCTGTCGGCGGTCGACCACTTCGACCCGGCCGAGGCGTGGGAGGTCGTCGAGCGTGAGGGCATCGAGTTCATGCTCATCGTCGGCGACGCGTTCGCCCGTCCGCTCATCGACGAGCTCGAACGCGGCGACCACGACGCGTCCAGCCTCAACGTGATCCTCTCCGGCGGCGCCGCGTTGTCGGAGGGACTCAAGCGCGCGCTGCTCGGACACCTGCCCACCGTGCTGATCGTCGACGGCCTCGGGTCATCGGAAGCCGGCGGCCAGCTGACCCACGTCTCGTCGGGCGGTCCCGCGGGCGACGTCACGACCGGCTCGTTCCCGGCTCGTCCTGGCAGCACCGTGCTGTCGGCCGACCTGACGCGCGTGCTGACGCCGGCCGACGACGAGGTCGGTTGGCTGGCCAAGTCGGGGCGACTGGCGCTCGGGTACCTCGGCGACCCCGACAAGTCGGCCCGGACGTACCCCGTGATCGACGGCGTGCGCTACGCCATCCCCGGGGACCGGGCCCGTTGGCACACCGATGGCACGATCGAGCTGCACGGGCGTGACGCCGTGACGATCAACTCGGGCGGCGAGAAGATCTTCGCCGAGGAGGTCGAGCAGGCGGTCAAGGCCCATCCCGGGGTGTACGACTGCGTGGTCGCCGGCCGGCCG
Organism: Ilumatobacteraceae bacterium; assembly: GCA_040507575.1. Lineage (GTDB taxonomy): Bacteria > Actinomycetota > Acidimicrobiia > Acidimicrobiales > Ilumatobacteraceae > JALZMG01. Next base: position 8,011 of record JBEVOM010000110.1, on the reverse strand, counting down.
AGCACCCGCTGGGGCAACGAGGTGGTCGCCATCGTCCGCCGCCGAGAGGGCTCCGCCGTGACGGCGGCCGGGCTCCTGGCCGAGGCGGGTCGCCACATCGCCCGCTACAAGCTGCCGAAGGGGTTCGTCTTCGTCGACGAGATCGTTCGCTCCCCGTCCGGCAAAGCGGACTACCGCTGGGCCCGCCAGATCGCGGTCGACGCCCCCTGACCCGCCGGTCGGTGTCCGATTTCGTCAACTGTTGACCCAGGTGGACAGTTTTCGTCCTCTCAGGTCAACAGTTGGGGAGAATCCGCCAACCGGTGGCGGATGGGTGTCTACGTTGGCGGGATGATCAGGGGGGCCACCGCCAGCCATGTCAGCCGGCTCAACCGGGTCAGGCGTGCCAGCGGTGTCAGCCGGGCTCGCCGGGTCGGCGCGGTCGTCGCTGCGGTGTGCGTCGCCGCCGCGCTCGCGGCGTGCTCGGACGACGGGCCCCAGATCGGGGGCGACAACGGTGACGGCAGCGGCGTCGACCCGTACGTCGCCACGTTCCAGGTCGTCGACGAGCAGTTCAAGGTCGAGTTGGTGACGCCCGAGCTGATCGACCACGCCCGCGAGCTGATGGCCGGGGGCCAGGACGGCAGGATCCCGCTCGGCACGGTCGTGCGCGGCGACCCCGGCGTCAACGCGCCGTGGACATGGCACATCGACCCGGCCACGCTGGAGTTCGCGGACATGACCATCGAGGTCTGCGACGGCCTGCCGTCGTTCGTCGAGGACGCCACGGTGACCTCTGACCAGTACTGCCCGTGGTCGGCCGAGATCGTCGCCCTCGACCCGGCCTGAACGACCCGTAGCCTGTCGGCGATGCCGGCCACCGCCAGCTGGAACCGCGACTCCCTCCCGGAGGGCGACGACAAGCGCGAGGCGGTGCGCGACATGTTCGACGCCATCGCGCCGCGCTACGACCTCGTCAACCGGATCATGACGTTCCGCCTCGACGTCCGCTGGCGCCGGCGCGCCGTGCGCGCCCTGGCCCTGCCCGCCGGCAGCCGGATCCTCGACCTGGCCAGCGGCACCGGTGATCTCTGCGTCGACCTGCGCGCCGCTGGCCACCACCCGGTCTCGATGGACCTCAGCTTCGGGATGCTGCAGGCCGACCGCAGCGGCGTGCCCCGCGCCCAGGCCGACATCCTGCGCCTGCCGGTGCCCGACAGCAGCGTGGACGGCGTCACGTGCGGCTTCGCCCTGCGCAACCTCGTCGACCTCGGCGCGTTCTTCGACGAGCTCGGTCGGGTCGTGCGTCCCGGCGGCCGCATCGCCCTGCTCGACGTCGGCGTCCCGCACAACCCGCTCATCCGATGGGGCAACGGCATCTACTTCGGCAAGGTCGTGCCCCGGATCGGAGCGTGGCTGTCCGACGCCGCCGCTTACCGCTACCTGCCCCGCAGCGTCGCCTACCTCCCGACGCCCGACGAGATGGTCGCGATGCTGGTCCGCTCGGGGTTCGCCGACGCTCGCCACACCGATCTCAGCGGCGGCATCACGCAGATGCTCGACGCCACTCGCGACCGCTGATGCGCGCCGTCACCCGACTCGCTGACGACGCCACGGCCCGCCTCGATCTCAACGACATCGCCCGGGGCGACGGATTCCTCTTCGTCCGCGACGGTGTCGGGCTGGCCGGTCGGGGAACCGCCGCCCGGGCGTCATCGGCCGACATCGCCGGTGTCCTGGCCTCGATCGAGCACGTCGACGAGACGGGCGGCACCGTGCCGGTCGCCCCGGTGGCGATCGGCTGGGTGCCGTTCGAGCCGTCGCATCCCGGCGAGCTCGTGGTGCCGGCGGTGACGGTCCGCAAGACGGCGGACGGTCGACGTCTGGTGACGACGGTCGACGGCGGCGTGGACCCGGCATCGGCGGTGGGCCTGCCGGCGCCGCACCAGCCGGCACCGTCCGCCTCGGCATACCGCATCGAGCCGATCACGCCGATCGACCGCTACCTGGCCGCCGTCGAAGCGGCACGCGCCTCGGTGCGATCCGGCGCGCTGACGAAGGCGGTCATCGCCCGCGAGATCGAGGTCGTCGCCGATCGTCCGATCGATGTCCACGGCGTGCTGCACCGCCTCAAGGCGACGTTCGGGTCGAGCTACCGCTACGCCGTGGACGGGCTGATCGGTGCTTCGCCCGAGCTGCTCGTCGAAGTCGACGGTCTCGACGTGCGGTCACACCCGCTCGCCGGGACCGCGCCGCGCTCCGGTGACGCCGCGACCGACGCCAGGATCGCCGCCGACCTGATCGCCAGCACCAAGAACCAGGTCGAGCACCGCGTCGTCATCGACGTCGTCCACGACACGCTGCTCCCGTGGTGCAGCTTCCTCGACTGGGAGCCCGAGCCGGCGGTCGTCACCGTCGCCAACGTGCAGCACCTCGGCACGCGCATCGAGGGCGTGCTCTCGGCGCCGCCGCCGAACGTCCTCGAGCTGGTGCGGGCACTGTCGCCGACACCGGCGCTCGGTGGCCACCCGCGACGCGTCGCGCTCGACCTGATCGCGTCCCTCGAGGGCTTCGAGCGGGGCCGCTACGGCGGCGCGGTGGGTGTGGTCGACGCGCTCGGCAACGGTTCGTGGGCCGTTGCCATCCGGGGCGCCGAGCTGTCCGCCGACGGCTGCCGGGCCCGCCTCGTCGCCGGTGGCGGCATCGTCGCCGACAGCGACCCGTTGTCGGAACTGGCCGAGACGCAGTCGAAGTTCCAGGCCATGCTCTCGGCGCTCATCCGCCCCTAACCCGCTCAGACCCCCGCGGCGTCCAGGGCGGCAACGACCGCGGCGTTGAGCGCGCCGTGGACGCGGACGTTCTCGGCCCTGTCGGTGGCGACCCGGGTGACCGACGGACCCGGTGCGGCCAGGCGGGCGACCAGCTCCGCCGCCGTCGTCACCGTCGCGCTGTCGATGCCGTGGGCGCGGCCGAGCGCCGCGACGTCGGTGCCGTGCGGGGTGCCGAAGAGCTGTTCGAACCGCTCGCCGCCGAGCGTCGTGGCCTGCGGGAGGAACGAGAAGATGCCGCCACCGTCGTTGTCGACGACGACGACGCGCAGGTCGGCGTCGAGTCGTGCCGCCAGCGCGGTCAATGCGCCGGCGTCGTGCACGAACGCGATGTCGCCGACCAGCGCGACGGTCGTCGTCCCGCCGAGTGCAACGCCGAGCGCGGTCGACACGACACCGTCGATGCCGTTGGCGCCGCGGTTGGCGTGGGCCCGCGCCGTCGGCCCGCCGTACCACTCCAGATCGCGAACCGGCATCGACGACGCCACGACGAGCGCCGCGCCGGGCGGCAGGTGGGCGGCGATCGTGCGGGCGACGCCCGGTTCCGTGAGTGGCACCTCAGGTCCGAGCAGCTCACCGATCGCGGCGTCGGCGACCGTCCCGGCGTCGATCCACGCGGCGCGGTACGTCGGGTCGCCGACCCTTCCGAGACGGGCGGCGAGGTGGTCCAGCGCAGCCGGCGCCAACGATGCCACGACGCCATGGTCGGGGTCGATGGTGCCGGGACCGCCGACCTGCACGAGGACGGCACCCGACGCAGCGACCCACTCCGACAGGACCCGAGAGGCGGCCGGCCGGCCGAGGCGGACGATGACGTCTGGTCGCAGGCGGACGTCCGCGGCGGGGTGCCGGAGGATGGCGTCGAACGCGCCGACGGCGCCGTCGAGGTCGCGGAGGCCCGACGTCGGGTCGGCGAGCACCGGCCACCCGGTCGCATCCGCGAACCGCGCGATCACCTCACGACCCGCCCCGCAGCCACCGCCGGCCAGGATCAGACCCCGCCCTGCCCGCACCAGCGCCACGAGCGCCTCGGGGGGGTCCTCGATCGTCGCCGGCGCGGCTCCCGCGACCGGTCGCCGCGGTGGCAACGGCCCTGACGTGCCGACGAGCGGCTCGCGGAACGGGAGGTTCAGGTGCACCGGCCCGGCGCGGGACTCGGTGACGGCCCGCCCGGCCAGCGACCGCCACGAGGCGGACGCAGCGACATCGGGCACGCCGGGATCGTGGAACCAGCGCACCGACCGACCGAACAGGTGCGTCTGGTCGATCGTCTGGGGTGCGCCGACATCCCGCAGCTCGGGCGGCCGGTCGGCGGTCAGGACGATCATCGGGACGGCCGAGAGGCCGGCCTCGACGACGGCGGGGTGCAGGTTGGCGGCGGCCGTGCCACTCGTGCACAGCACGACGGCCGGCACGCCGTCGAGCCCGAGGCCGAGCGCGACGAACGCGGCCGCCCGCTCGTCGTGGACGATGTGAACGGCCAGCTCGCGACGCCCCGCCAGTGCCAGCGCCATCGGTGTGCTGCGCGAGCCGGGCGCGACGACTGCGTGGCGCACACCGCGAGCGACGAGCTCGTCGGCGAGCGTCGCGCAGAACGTCGCTTGGTCATCGGCGAACGCCGGCGACACGTCGAACGCCGGCGACAGGTCGGGCGACGGCGTCACGGCGAGGACGATACGGCCACGACGGCCGGCCACATCGATCGGGCCCGTCGTCCACCGGTACGTTGGACCCGTGCTCGTCGAGGTCTGGTCCGACGTCGTGTGCCCGTGGTGCTACATCGGCAAGCGGCGCTTCGCCGCCGCCACCGCCGAGCTGGCTGCCGATCCGACGTTCGGTGCCCAGATCGAGGTCGTCTACCGGCCGTACCAGCTCGATCCGAATGCGCCGGTCGGGACGACGATGCCGGTGCTCGACGCTTACGCCCGGAAGTTCGGGGGTCCCGAGCGGGCCCAGCGGATCGTCGACGACATCACCCGGCTGGCGGCTGCCGAAGGGCTCGACTTCCACTTGGAGCGGGCCCGACGGGCCAACACCCGCGACGCCCACCGGGTCCTGTGGTTCGCCGAGACCCACGGCCCGGCCGGCGCCCAGGCCGAGCTGAAGGAGCGCCTGTTGGCCGCCTACTTCATCGAGGGTCGCAACGTCGGCGACCACGACGTGCTCGTCGCCGAGGCCGCCGCCGCCGGCCTCGACGCCGATGCCGTGCGAGGCATGCTCGACGGGACCGAGGGTCTCGGCGAGATCGCCGAGCTGCTGGCCTTCGCCCGCGACGCCGAGATCGCCGCCGTCCCGACGTACGTCATCGATCGACGCTGGTCGATCCCGGGCGCCCAGGATCCGGCGGTGTTCGTCCAGGTGCTGCGGCGGCTGGCGGCGACGGAACGTGCCGGCTGACGCGCTCGGCGTCAGCCGCCGGGGGTCCGGTCGCCGACTGGTCCTCGTCCACGGCTTCACCCAGACGGCGCGCTCCTGGGACCCGCTGACGAGCCGGTTGGCCGAGCGCTTCGAGGTCGTCGCCGTGGACGCCCCGGGTCACGGTTCGTCGGCCGACGTCGTCGCCGATCTGCCCGGCGGCGGCGCGATGCTCGCCGATGTCGCCGGACGGGGCACGTACGTCGGCTATTCGATGGGCGGCCGCCTGTGCCTGCACACCGCGCTGGCCCGGCCCGATGTCGTCGAACGCCTCGTCCTCGTCAGCGCGACCGGCGGCATCGACGATGCCGAGGACCGAGCGGCGCGGCGGGCGGCCGACGACGCGCTCGCGGACTCCATCGAGCGTGACGGGGTCGACCCGTTCCTCGAGTGGTGGGTCGCCCAGCCGATGTTCGCCACGCTGCCCGACGCCGGGCTGGCCGACCGTCGCACCAACACGGCCGCCGGTCTGGCATCGAGCCTCCGGTTGGCCGGAACCGGCACCCAGGTGCCCCTGTGGGACCGGATGGCCTCGATCGACGTACCCGTGCTGCTCGTCGCCGGTGCCCTCGACGCGAAGTTCGTCGCCGCCGCGGAGCGGATGGCCACGCTGCTCCCGCTGGCCACGGTGGCGGTCGTCGCGGACGCCGGGCACACCGTGCACCTGGAGCAGCCGACCCCGTTCCTCGACGTGCTGGTGCACTGGCTCGCTACGAGCTGAGGAGTAGTCCGATCGTCGCCAGCGCGCCGAACACGATCTGCAACCGCCCCGTGGCCCCGAGCACCGGGATCAGCGCCGGCCCGGTCGCTCCGGACCGCACGACGCGGATCGGGGCGACGGCGACGATCACGGCAGCGAGGGCCAGCAGCGTCCACGGTCGCCACGCGATGCCGGCGACGATCACCAGCACCTTGGACGCCGCGATCAGCCCGACGTACAACCATCGCGTCCTGGCGTCGCCGAGCCGGACGGCGAGCGTGCGCTTGCCGACGGCGGTGTCCGACGGGATGTCGCGGAGGTTGTTGACGACGAGGAGGGCGCAGGCCAGGCACCCGGCGGCGGCGCCCATCACGATCGCCAGGCCGGTGACCCGTCCGACGGCGACGTACGTCGTCCCGGCAGTCGCCACGAGGCCGAAGAACGTGAAGACGAAGACCTCGCCCAGCCCGGCGTAGCCGTACGGATGCGGGCCGCCGGTGTAGAACCACGCCGCCGCGATCGCCGCCACTCCGACGAGGATGATCCACCAGCTCGTCGTCGCCGCCAGGGTCAACCCCGCGACCGCGGCCACGCCGAACGCACCGAACGCGGCGCGCTTGACGACGGCCGGCGACTTGATGCCTGACCCGACGAGGCGCAACGGCCCGACCCGGCGGTCGTCGGTGCCGCGCACGCCGTCGCTGTAGTCGTTGGCGTAGTTCACGCCGACCTGGAGGGCCAGGCTGACGACGAGGGCGACGGCCACCCGCCACCACGTGACGGTGCCCGCACCGACCGCACACCCGGCTCCGATCGAGACGGGGACCACGGCGGCCGGCAGTGTCCGAGGTCGGGCTCCGACCACCCAAGGGTTCATCGGTCGGTCATGATGGGGCCGATGGCCCCACCCTGGCAACTGCGGGTCGGAGCACGGCACCCGTGACGGGCCGTCTGGTCGCCCTCGACCTGCCTGGGGGGCCGGCGTTCGTCGATGCCATCCGTGACGCCTGGGACGGCGGCGATGCCGTGTTCCCGGTCGATCAGCGTCTCCCGCACGCCGCCAAGGCGGCGGTCATCGCGTCGATGGCGGCCGCGATCGTCGTCGACGCGTCGGGGACGGCGACCGTGCTCGACGACGGTCGGGCGGTCGAACCGGGTGACGCACTCGTCGTCGCGACGAGCGGGTCGACCGGTCCGCCGAAGGGGGTGGTGCTGACCCACGATGCCGTCGCCGCATCGGCGGTGGCGACGAGCGAGCGACTCGGCGTCACCCAGGACGACCACTGGCTGGCCTGTCTGCCGCTCGCCCACGTCGGCGGTCTCGCGGTCGTCACGAGGGCGATGGTCATGGCAACGTCGCTGACCGTCCTGCCGGTCTTCGACCCGGTCGCCGTCATGGCCGTCGGCGCGACGCACGTGTCGCTCGTCGCGACGGCCTTGCGGCGCATCGACCCGACGAGGTTCCGCACGATCGTCCTCGGCGGATCCGCTCCGCCGGCCGACCGGCCCGCGAACTGCGTGACGACGTACGGGATGACCGAGACCGGCAGCGGCGTCGTGTACGACGGTCGGCCGCTGGCGGGGGTCGAGGTCCGGGTGGACGCCGCCGGCGAGGTGCACCTCCGAGGACCGATGCTGTTGCGGAGCTACCGCGACGGCACCGATCCACTCGTCGACGGCTGGCTCCCGTCCGGCGACCTCGGGCGCTGGCTCGACGACGGACGCCTCCACGTCGACGGGCGTCGCGGCGACCTCCTCATCACCGGCGGCGAGAACGTGTGGCCGGAACCGGTCGAGGCGATCCTGCGGGCCGTGCCCGGCATCGCCGACGTCGCCGTGGCCGGTGTCCCGGACGAGGAGTGGGGCCAGCTCGTCACTGCGTTCGTCGTCCCCGACGATCTCGGGGCCCCGGGCCTCGACGCCGTCCGCGACGCGGTCAAGGAGACGATGCCCGCGTACTGCGCACCGCGCCGGCTCGTGCTCGTGGACGCCATCCCCCGCACCGCCCTCGGCAAGGTCCGCCGCGCCGACCTCACCGCGCTCTGAGGCGTTTCGGTCCGGATATTGGTCGCACGTGCGACGGATATCC
>JBEVOM010000105.1:0-17387 GCA_040507575.1 Ilumatobacteraceae bacterium | reverse complement strand
GGATCGCTCGCCGACGAGGACCGAACAAAGCCGCCGTCGCCGTTGCCCACAGCCTGCTGATCATCCTGTGGCACCTCATGGCTGAGCCCACCGAGCGCTACCACGACCTCGGAGCCGACTACTACGACCAACGCCGCGACCCCGAACGAGAAGCCCAGCGCCTCGTCCACAAACTCGCAGCCCTCGGCTACACCGCCACCCTCGAACCCGCCGCCTGACAGCCAACACCACCAAGGCACCATCGGGGCTCCGCCCCGACCGCCAAACCCACGCGCCCCAACCAGCGACGCGACCCAACGCATTTCACCCCAGTTCCGGGGAATCCGGGGCGTCGTCAGCGGCCCTTCAGGCGGCCGGGGTCGGCGGTGCCGGGGTCGTCGGGCCAGCGGTGCTTGGGGTAGCGGCCGGCGAGGTCCTTGCGGACCGCGGCCCACGACCCGGTCCAGAAGCCGGGGAGGTCGGCGGTGACCTGGATCGGCCGGTCGGCCGGGGACAGCAGGGCGATCGTCAACGGGACGCGTCCGCCGGCGACGGTGGGGTGGACGACGACGCCGAACACATCCTGGACCCGCACCGACACGGTGGGGCGGTCGGCGCCGTAGTCGATCGTCACCCGGCGACCCGTCGGCAGCGTCCACGCCACCGGGGCCAGCTCGTCGACGTCGGCGCCGAGCGGCCACGGCAGCTGCGAGCGCAGCAGCACCCCGATGTCGAGGCGGTCGAGGTCGGCGCGCCCGGTGGCGCCGGTGAGGTACGGCGCCAGCCAGTCGTCGGTCGCCGCCAGCAACCCGGCGTCGGTCGTATCGGGCCACGGCGCACCGAAGACGTCCCGCAGGAACGCCAACCGCGCTCGCAGCTGCGTCGTCGCCGGCGTCCACGGCAGCACGGCCAGCTTCGTCGCCCGCACCCGCGCGACGAGCGCCGCCGTCGTCTCGTGACCCGGTGCCGGCCGGTGGCGCTCCTCGCCGAGGCGCAACGCGTCGAGCCGCCGTTCGATCCTCTCGACGAGGTCGTCGACGTCGGCGTCCCACTCCAACCGACGGTCGACCGTGATGTTCGTCGCAAGCGTCACGATCGTCGCCGGATCGACGGCGGCGCCGAGGCGGATGCGGGCGCCCGACCGCTTGCCGTCCAGGTCGGCGGCGACGACGAAGCGTTCGGTGGCCAGGGGGTCGTCGTCGGCGACCCACGCGCCGCTGCCGTTGCGCAGCTGGAACTGGCCCGGCCGACGCCGGGCCGCGAGTCGGTCGGGGAAGCCGACGAGCAGCGCGGCGCCCGCCTCGTCGGCGTCGACACCGTGGAGATCGAACGCCACGCCGGCACGGCGGGCGATGTCCGTTGCCTGGTCGCGCACCCGGGCGACGGCCCGCCGATCGGCGCGGTCGTCGCCGCCCGAGCCGGCGACGAGCCGGACCCTCAGCGCCAGATCAGCCGGGATGCGGTCGCGCGGTCCGCGCATCACGTCGCGCTCGTCCACGATCGCGGCGACGATGCACGACAGCGTGTCCCCCCGCCCGGCGATCATGCGGGCCAGACGCGGGTGGACGGGCAGCCCGACCATCCGACGTCCGAGTGGGGACAAGAGCCCGGTGTCGTCCAGCGCGCCCAGGGCGGTGAGCAGCTCGGTGGCTTGGCGCCACGCCTTCGCCGGTGGCGGATCGACGAACGACATCTCGCGATGCGGGGTTCCCCACGCCGCCAGCTCCAGCACCAGGCCGGCCAGATCGACCTGCGTGATCTCGGCGACGCGGTGCGCAGGTCGAGTGCCGTGCTCCATCCGGCTCCACAGCCGGTAGGCCGCCCCGGGCTCGACGCGGCCGGCCCGGCCGGCGCGCTGGTCGGCCGAGTCCCGGCTGATCGACACCGTCGTGAGCCTGGTCATCCCGGTGCCGACGTCGAAGCGGGGCGCTCGGGCCAGCCCACTGTCGACGACGACCCGCACGCCGTCCACGGTGAGCGACGTCTCCGCGATGTCGGTGGCCAGCACGACACGACGCCGCCCCGGAGGCGAGGGTGCCAGCGCGAGATCCTGCTCGTCGATGGCCAGTGCGCCGGCCAGCCTGCGTACGTCGATGTCGGGCGACACCACGCCGCGCAGCGCGTCGGCGACCCGCGTGATCTCGCCGATGCCGGGCAGGAAGACGAGGACGTCGCCGGTCTCGTCGGCCAAGGCACGGCGGACCGCGGCGACCACGGCCGGTTCGAGCCACTCGTCGCGCTTGCGGGGGAGCCAGCGCATCTCGACCGGGTACATGCGCCCGGCGCTCTCGATGATCGGCGCCGGCTCGCCGTCGATCGCCAGGAGGCGGGCGAACAGCGCGGTGTCGGCGGTCGCCGACATGGCGACGATGCGCAGGTCGGGACGCAACGTGTCGGCGACGTCGAGCGCCAGCGCGAGACCGAGGTCGGTGGTCAGGTTGCGCTCGTGCACCTCGTCGAACAGGACGGCGGCGACGCCGGGCAGTTCGGGATCGTGCTGCAAGCGGCGGGTGAGCACGCCCTCGGTGACGACCTCGACGATCGTGTTGGGACCGATCCGGCGCTCGTCGCGCGTCTGGTAGCCGACCAGGCCGCCGACGGCCCCACCGGTGAGCTCGGCCATGCGGCGCGCTGCGGCGCGGGTGGCCAGGCGCCGCGGCTCGAGCACGACGATGCGGCCGTCGGCCCGCCACGGGGCGGTCAGCAGGGCGAGCGGCACGACCGTCGTCTTCCCGGCGCCGGGCGGAGCCGACACGACTGCTCGGCCCGTGGTGGCGAGCGCGGCAGCGATGTCGTCGAGGATCTCGACGATCGGGAGGTCGGGCAACGGCGCCGGCGCGGCCACGGCGCTCGCCCGGGTCCTGCTCGTCAGCCGAGGGCCGGCGAGCCGTGGAACGGCCCTGGATCGCCGACGACGGGGATGTCGGGCGGTCGCCACGCCGTGGCCTCGGCGACCGTCTCGGCGACCGTCCGCCAGGCGGGCGCGCTCCACCCTTCTGCGTCGGCCTGGATCGTGCCGTCGACCCTGATGAACACGAACGCCGGGAGCTCGGCCAGGCCGAGTGCCTTCACCGCCGCTCGCTCAGGATCGACGAAGACCAAGAAGCGCTCGGTGAGAGGGCCGAGGAACGCCTTGGTGTCGGCGACGTCCGCCGTCACGAGGAACGTGACGCGTGCGTCGGCGCCCCGGAGGCCTTCGAGGATGCGGGTCGCCGTCGGCAGGATCCACGAGCTCTCGTTGGTGTACGGGTCCAGCGCGACCGTCGCCAGGTGGAACGTGGTCAGCCACTCCTCGAGCGGTCGGGCTTCGGCGCCGAGCGGGGTCAGCACGAGGTCCAGCGGGGGGTTCACGGCCACGGGGTGCGACGGTAGCAAGCAGCGCCGATGGCGCCCCAACATTGCCCGGCGAGCACAGTGCGACCATTGGCACGGGCACCGGTGTCGGTCGATACGGTGAGTGCGTGCATCCCATCGAGCGGCTCCGGTACGTCGCCCGGGCCCGGGGTGCCGACGCCGAGTCGTTGGTCCGGGAGACGGCCGGCGCGTTGCGGGGGCTCGGACTCGACAGCTCGGGCCTCGTCGTGGCATGTCGGAGGATCGTCGAGCGCCATCCGACGTGCGGACCGCTGTGGTGGCTCTGTGCCCGCATGCTCACGAGTGCCGACCCGATGGCCGCGGCCCGAGGCGCGATCGACGAGATGGAGGACGACCCCACAGTCGACCGTCTCATCGACGCGCTGCCCGACGGGGCGACCGTCGTGACCGTGGGGTGGCCCGAGGTCGTCGGCTCGGCGCTGGCTCGGCGCGGCGACGTGCGCGTGCTCGCCGTCGATGCCGGCCACCAGGCGTCGTCGTTCGTGCAGCGGTTGGAACGTTCGGACATCGAGAGCGAGCTGGTGCCGACCGAGTCGGCGGCGATCGCGACTGCGGTCGCCGACCTCGTGCTCATCGAGGCCGAGGCGCTCGACGGCGCCCGCCTCGTCGCGGCGACCGGATCGGCCGTCGTCGCCGCGACGGCCGGGCTGACGCAGACATCCGTGTGGTGTGTCGCAGGGCGCGGCCGGCGCCTGCCGAGTCCGATGCTCGGAGCGATCGTCGACCGTGTCGCCGACCAGGCCATCGACCCGTGGTCGCGTGACGTCGAGCCGGTGCCGATGGCGCTCGTGACCCACGTCGTCGGTCCGGATGGCCGCCTGTCGGCCGGCACCGTGCGGGCCGAGTGCGAGATGGCGCCCGAGCTGCTGCGCACCGGCATCATGTGACGGCGGTCGCGCCGGGGGAGGCGATTACCGTCGCCGTCATGCCGAGTCGTCGCGATGCGATCACCATGTCCGAAGCCGAGGTCGACCAATACCTCACCGAGCAACGCATCCTCAACGTCGCCACGATCGGTGCGACGGGACACCCCCACGTCGTCGCCATGTGGTACGTGCTGCTCGACGGGAAGCCGGCCTTCTGGACGTTCGGCAAGAGCCAGAAGATCAGGAACATCGAGCGTGATGCGAAGATCACCGGCCTCGTCGAGAGCGGTGACCGCTACAGCGAGCTGCGTGGCGTCGAGCTGGTCGGCTCGGCTCGGTTGATCGACGGATACGACGACGTCCTCGACCTCGGCCTGCGGATCTCCGAGAAGTACACCGGACCGGTCTCGGCCGAGGACCGCGCCGGCGTCGAGAAGCAGGCCCACAAGCGGATGGGTGTCGTGATCGACGTCGAGCGCACGGTGACCTGGGATCACACCAAGCTCGGCGGCGTCTACTGAGGAGCGGCGCCCCGAGCCGCTCCTCGCGACCGCTCAGGTCGTGGCGTCGGTGAGCTCGTCGACCGACTTGTGGATGCACTCGATGTAGGAGGCCGGGTCGGGCAGCATCTCCCGGCACGCGGTCACGTTCACGTTCAGTTCGTCGACGTAGCTGCTGATCCCGTGGGCGAGACCCATGCCGTCGACAAGCGGGCACATCCCCGTCGAGAGGACCAGTTCCGCCCCGAGGAAGTACAGGGGGTGGCGGGGCCCCGGTGTGTTCGTGACGAGCGTGTTGGCGACGACGGGGAGGCGGGGGACGCGGGCGGCGCCCCGCACGGCGAGGCCGAGGAGCGCGCCGGGGAGGACGTCGGCGACCTCCAGGAGGGCGGCCGCAGCCACGCCGTCGCGCGCCTCCTTCGATTCCGCGGTCGCGGCATGGATCGCCTCCAGACGGGCTCCCGCGTCGGCGACGTCGGTGGCCAACGTGGCCATCATCATCGAGACGTGGTTGCCTGCGCCCGCGTCGTTCGCCATCCGGGTCGAGATCGGCACGGCGGCGATCATCGGCGTGTCGGGCAGCTCGTCCCGATCAGCGAGGTAGCGCTGGAGCGCACCGCCGACGATGGCGAGCGCGACGTCGTTGATCGTCGCTCCCGGCACACCGGCGCGGATCGCCTTGATCTGGACCAGGTCGATGCGCGCGCAGTCGAACGAGCGATGTGGGGTCACCCGGTCGTTGAACCGCGTCCGCGGCGGACGAGCCACGCGTGGCACCCTCGTGCCGCGCAGCTGTTGGACCGACCGGGCCATCATGCGGGTCGTGTGATACGGGCTCGACAACGCGTGCGCGCCCGCCTGGGCGGCCAGTTGCCACCCCGACGGTGCGGGCTCCGGTCGCCAGGTGTCCTCGACCTGGGGCGCCGGCTGCGGCTGCGGCGTCTCGTCGTGCATCGCGGTGACGATCTGGACGCCGGTGAGCCCGTCGATCGCCGAGTGGTGGACCTTCAGCACGATGGCGAAGGACCCCGGTGGCAGTCCCTCGACGTCGTCGAGGCCCCGGATGACCGTGAGCTCCCAGGGTGGACGGGTGAGGTCGAGCGGGCGCGAGAAGATGCGGGCGGCCTGGATGCAGAACTGCCGCCAGTCGCCGGGCGGCGGCACGGCGACCTCGCGGACGTGGTACTCGAGGTCGAACGCGGCGTCCTCGATCCAGTACGAGTTGTCGAGGCCGAACGGCACGCGGACCAGTCGCTGGCGGAAGCACGCGGCCAGGGGCAGGCGGGCCCGGATGCCGTCGAGGACGTCCTCGAACGACACCGCTCCGCCGGGCGCGGTGGACGGGTCGTAGATCATGAACGGTGCGATGTGGGACGGAGTTCGTGCCGACTCCATCAGCACGAACGACTCGTCCAGGAAGCTCAATTGGCGCATGACGTCCCCCGATGGTCAGCGGAACGTGGATGTTCCCACATCCGCGCGGACGCGACGGCACGGATCCGTCCCATCGGTGGGTCGCGGTACAGTGCCCGGCGATGGGGGTGACAGCGCCCCGCCGATCCTTCCGACATCGGGAGCGACCGGCGGGTGCGGACGAGTACGGCGCCGCCGATCCGCAGGATCGGACGGTGGATCGCGTCGTGGTCGTCGCGCAGGCGGCGACGGCCACGGAGGCGCGCCTGCTGAGCGACTGGGTGGCGACGAGCTACCCGAAGAAGCGACCGGTGACGGTCGTCGTCGTGCCCCGCCCGAGGCGGAGCGACGACGATCTGGGTCAGGCGCTCGCCGCGTTCGTGGACGTCGACGACGACCCACAGCTGGTACCGATCCGGATCGCCTGGCTGCCCAAGGACCGAGCCGGCGATCGCTCGGCGCGCTGGACCGACCTCGTGTTGGTCGGCGATCCGCGCCGCCCCCGCCGGATCGCCCAGCCGTGGCTGCGCCGATGGGCGCCGGACCGGGCCCTCGTCGTCGAGGCCGAGCCGGCTCGGCTGTCGGTGCTGCGCGACGCCTGGCTCGAGCACGACGCCGACCACACGCCAGGAGGGTTCGCCCGCTTCGTCGGTCGCCGGGCCGCGCTGGCGCTCGAGCGGGCCGAATCGCACCTCCTCGGCCCGCACTACAAGGTGCCCCGCCTCGTACGCGAGGACATCGTGGCGTCGAGTCGGTTCAGTGCGGGGGTGGAGCGCCTGGCCACCGATCTGGACCGGTCCCGAGCGGACGTCGACGCCCACGCCCGCGCCTGCCTCGACGAGATGGCGACGGGCTACGGGACGTTGCAGATCGACGTCAACGCGCAGCTCGGCCGGTTCATGTACCGGCGGGCCTACGAGCGCGAGCTCGACGTCGACCACTCCCAGGTCGCGCGGGTCCGTGTCGCCTTGAGGGACCATGCCGGGGTCGTCCTGCCGACGCATCGCTCGAACCTCGATGCCGGGGTGATGCCGGCGGCGATGCGCGAGCTGGGGCTCCCCAAGACGCACACGCTGGCCGGGATCAACATGGCGTTCTGGCCGCTGGCGCCGATCATGCGCCGGGCCGGCGTGATCTACATCCGCCGCGAGACGAAGGACGACCCGATCTACCGCTGGGTGCTGCGCGAGTACGTCGGGTACCTCGTCGAGAAGCGCTTCCACCTCGAGTGGTACATCGAGGGCGGTCGTTCGCGGACCGGCAAGCTGTTGCCGCCCAAGCTCGGCCTGCTGACGTATGTCGCGGACGCGTACCTCGAGGGGCGGACCGATGATGTCGTGCTGGTGCCGGCGTCCATCACCTACGACCAGCTGCGCGAGGTCGAGGACTACGCCGGCGAGGCGCGCGGGGCGACGAAGCAGGCCGAGACGGCCGCGTCGTTCGTGCGCTACGGCCGCTCGTTGCGCGGTCGATTCGGCACGATCTACATCCGATTCGGCGAGCCCGTCTCACTGCGCGCTGCGCTTGGTCCGCCGCGCCACCCCGGAGACGATCCGGGCGACGACCGCCGGTTGGCGCTCACGAAGCTCGGCCTCGAGGTCTCGAGACGGATCAACGACGTCACACCGATCACTGCCGCGTCACTGATCACGATGGCGCTGCTCGGCGCAGGCGGTCGGGCGCTCACATCGGGCCAGCTCGACGCCGCCCTGGATCGCTACGTCACGTTCGCCGAGGACCGCGACTTCCCACTGACGGCCAGCGCTCGCGGGCTGCGGAGGTCGGCCGTGCGCCGGAGCGCGCTCGACGGCCTCGTACGCCAGGGGGTGGTCGCACGCGCCGACGACGGCCGTGAGCCGGTCTTCCTCATCGGCCCCGATCAGCACCTGGCCGCGGCGTTCTACCGCAACGCCACGCTGCACCGGTTCCTCGACGCATCGATCGTCGAGCTGTCGATCGTCGCCGCGTCCGCGGTGCCGCCTGCCGAGCGCGTCGCTCGGTTCTGGGATGCCGCGTTCGAGATCCGGGCGCTGCTCACCTTCGACTTCTTCTTCCTGGAGCGCCAGCCCTTCCGCCAGCGCATCGACGAGGAGGTACGTCGTCGGGATGCGCAGTGGGAGCAGTCGATCGTCGACGGGGACCCCCTCGACCTGCTGCGCCGGATCGAGCCGATCGTCATCGCCCACACCGCACTGCGCTCGTTCGTCGAGGCCTACTTCGTCGTGGCCCGCACGATCATGTGGGTCGGCCCGGATGCGGCCGCCGACCGCGACGCGTTGCTCGTGTCGTGCGCCGGCCTCGGACACCAGTACCTGCTGCAGCAGCGGATCTCGAGCGTCGAGGCGGTCAACCGGCTCCTGTTCGGTACCGGGCTCCAGCTCGCCGCACACGTCGGCGCGCTGGACCCGACCCGTCCCGACGCGGCCCGCGACCTGGCGGATCGGCTCCGCCAGGTGCTGCGCGGGCTGGACGTCGTCGAGCGCATCGCCCATGCCCGCTTCCAGGAAGTGGTGCGTCGACGGGCGGAGGTGCGCGATGCATGAGGTGACGCCGTCGGCGTCGACGACGGCGGGCCGCGTCACGGGAGCGTCCCACCGGGACGTCGTCCGTTTCCTCGGCGTCCCCTACGCCGGGTCGACGGCCGGGCCGCGGCGCCTGCGGCCCCCCGTGCCGCCCGACCCGTGGAACGGTGAGCGGGACTGCACCCGGCACGGGGCGATCTGCCCGCAGGTCATCCTGCCCGAGGGCCTGTCCGTGTTCCCGGACCTGAGCGGACGCGGACGGCCGCAGTCGGAGGACTGCCTCGCCGTCGACGTCTACACCCCGGCCGCGGACGGCGCGCTGAGGCCGACCGTCGTCTGGCTGCACGGCGGGGCGTTCGTCAGCGGATCCGCCGGGTGCCCGCTGTACGACGGGTCGAGCTTCGCTCGGGACGGCGTCGTGTTCGTCGGCGTCAACTATCGGCTGCACGGGCTCGGCTACCTGTACCTCGACGAGCTCTTCGGGCTCCCCGGCGCCGGCAACTGCGGTCTGGCCGACCAGGTGGCGGCGCTCATCTGGGTGCACGACAACATCGCCGCGTTCGGCGGCGACCCGGACCAGGTGACCGTCGTCGGAGAGTCCGCCGGGGCGATGAGCGCGGCGACGTTGCTCGCGGTGCCCGCGGCGCGGGGTCTGTTCCGCAGGATCGTGGCCCTGTCGGGCGCCGCCCACCACAACCTGTTGCCGGAGAGCGCCGAGCGCGTCGCCCGGCGCGTGCTCGAACGGGCCGCGGTACCGATCGGCGACCACGACGCGCTCGCCGCTGTCCCCGCGGCGACGATCGCCGCCGTCGCACAGCAGGTGGCGTTCATGGATGCCGAGGAGCTGCTCGTCGGCGAGCACGCCGGCGTCCGCACGGTGTTCGCACCGGTCGTCGACGGCGGGCTGGTGCCACGGCGGGCGATCGACGCGGTGGTGGCGGGATCGTCGGACGGGGTCGACGCCGTCATCGCGACGTGCGCCGACGAGTACCGCGTCTTCATCTGGGGCCTGCCCGAGCCGTTGCGCAGCATGGTCCCGCCCCCCGATCCGACGGCCTACTTTCGCACCACCGAACGCGACCCGGCGACGGTCGTCGCCGCCTACCAGTCCAACCGGCCTGGCGCCGGCCAGCTCGATGTCGCCGCCGCCATCGCCGGCGACGCGGTGTTCGGGATCCCCGCTGTCCGGTTGCTCGAGGCGAAGGCGGGACGCGGTGACCGGGTCTGGGCGCACGAGATGGCATGGCCGACGCCGGTGCTCGACGGTTCGCTCGGGGCGTGCCACGGCCTCGACCTCCCGTTCCTGTTCGACGACCTCGGCCACCCCGGCTTCGTCGGGCCCGAGCCGCCGCAGGCGGTGGCCGATGACCTGCACGGCCTGTGCGTCCGCTTCGCCAGTGGGGGCGACCCGAACGGCGGGCGGCTGCCGCCGTGGCGGGTCTACGACTCGGCGTCCCGGTCCGTCATGCGACTCCACGAGACATCGGGCGTCGTCCACGATCCGCGCGCCGCCGAGCGCATCGTGTGGGAGGGCACGTGGTGAGCGGCGGGCCCGACGACGCCGTCGCACCGGGCCCGCTGGTGTTTCGGCGCGAGATGGAACCGGTCGAGTACCTGATGTTCCGAGGCGAGCAGGACCCACGGTCGAGGTCGGCGATGCTCTCCGTGGTGCTGCTCGCCGAGGTGCCGGACATGGCTGCCCTGCGCACCGCGTTCGACCGGGCCAGCCGCGTCGTGGTGCGGCTGCGCCAGCGGGTCGTCGTCCCTGCGTTGCCCGTCGCGCCACCCGAGTGGGTCATCGACCCGGATTTCGACCTCGACTTCCACCTCCGGCGGTCGCGGCTGACCGAGCCGGGCACGATCCGTCACCTCCTCGACGTCACCCAGCCGATCTTCGCCGCGCCGTTCGACACCGCTCGTCCGTTGTGGGAGGCCCACCTCATCGACGGCATCACCGAAGGTGACGCGCCGGCCGCGTTGGTGATGAAGCTGAACCATGCGGTCACCGACGGCGTCGGCGGCGTCGAGCTGTTCAAGCAGCTCTACGACCTGGCACCCGGCGTCGACCGCGGTCCGATGCCACCGTTGCCGGTGCCGGAGGACCTGTCACCGAGCGAGCTCGTGCGACGGGCCGGTCGCAAGGCCCCGATCACGTTCGTCGGCGACGTCTCGCGCCGGGCGACACGGGCGATCGAGCTCGGCAACCGGGCCGTGCGACGGCCGGGGCGAGCGGTTCAGGACGTGGGACGGTTCGTCGGCTCGGCCCGGCGGGTGCTCGGCGCGCCGCCGGTCCCCCCGTCGCCGCTGCTCCGGCGGCGCAGCCTGGGCCGCCGGTTGGACTGGCTCGAGCTGCCCTTCGATCCGTTCCGGCGGGCGGCCAAGGCGGCGGGCGGATCCGTCAACGACGCCTACATCAGCGCGATCTGCGGGGCGCTGCGCCGGTACCACGAGGCGCTCGGCGTGCCCGTCGACGCCGTTCCCCTGGCCATGCCGGTGAACCTGCGCAGCGACGACGACCCCGCCGGCGGGAACCGCTTCGCCGGAGCTCGCATCGCCGCTCCGGTCGGTGACCCCGATCCGGCCCGTCGCATCCTGACCATCCGCGAGGCGGTGTTGGGCGCCGTGGCCGAGCCGGCGGTCAACGCGCTCGGCGCGGTGGCACCTGTCCTCAGCCGGCTGCCGGCCCCGTTGCTCGGTGTGCTCTCGACCACGATGGCGTCGACCGACGTGCAGGCCAGCAACGTGCCCGGCTACCCGGTCGTGCCCTACCTCGCCGGTGTGGCCGTCCGCAAGACGCTCCCGTTCGGTCCGTTGCCCGGGGTCCCGATGATGGTGATCCTGCTCACCCAGGCCGGCGTGTGCTACGTCGGCGTGCACTACGACACCGCCTCGGTGACCGAGCACGAGCTGTTCGCCGCCTGCCTGCGCGCCGGTTTCGACGAGGTCGTCGCCCTCGACCCGGGCCCGCCCTCGCCAGCGCGGAAGGCGCCGGCGCGGAAGGCGCCGGCGCGGAAGGCGCCGACCGCCACCGCTCGGACCAGCACGGCACCGGCGCGCAAGGGCGCCCGGTGAGCACCGTCACGATGCGCCTCCCCGGCTCCGTCGCCGAGATCGACGCCAGCCCGGACGGTCGGCGTGTCGGCGCGTTCTTCGACCTCGACGGCACGCTCATCGCTGGGTTCTCGGCCCGCCACCTCGCCCAGGACCGGCTGCGCAACCGCGAGCTCGGCGTGGGCGAGATCGTGAGGATGCTCGGCGTGGCGGTCGGGGCAGGGCTCGGGCGGGCCGGGTTCGAGGACCTGCTGAAGCTCGGCGCGGAGGCCTGGCGCGGCCGGTCCGACGACGACCTCGCCGAGATGGGAGAGCGGCTGTTCCACCGCCGCATCGAGCCGCTCGTCTACCCCGAGGTGCGCGAACTGGTGCGGGCCCATCAGCGGCGGGGCCACACGGTCGTGCTGTGCTCGTCGGCGACGGCGTACCAGGTCGAACCGGTGGCCCGGTTCCTCGGCATCGACCACGTCGTGTGCAACCGCTTCGAGGTCGTCGACGGCGTCCTGACCGGTGACGTCGTGCGTCCCGTCCTCTGGGGGCCGGGGAAGGCCGCGGCCGCCCAGACGTTCGCCGCCGCGGAGGCAGTGGATCTCGACCAGAGCTACTTCTACGCCGACGGCGACGAGGACCTGGCGCTGATGTACCTGGTCGGCCACCCTCGGCCGACGAACCCGGGTCGCCGCCTGGCCCAGGTCGCGACGACTCGCGGGTGGCCGATGCTGCGGTTCAACAGCCGTGGTTCTGGACGCATCCCGGCGGGGGTCAGGACAGCGGCGGGACTGGCCGCGCTCGTGCCAATCGCGGCCGTCAGCGCCACCGTCGGCCTGGCGACGCGCGACAAGCGACGGGCCCTCAACGTCGCCGCGCCACTGTGGGTCGACACGTTGTTCATGCTCAACGAGGTCCGCTTGCGCGTGACCGGCCGCGAGAACCTGTGGGCCGCCCGGCCGGCCGTCTTCGTCTTCAACCACCGCAACAACTTCGACGCGTTCATCGCCGGACGTCTCGTGGAGCGCGATTTCACGGGTGTGGCCAAGCATGAGCTGCGGAGCAACCCGGTGTTCGGAACGTTCGGCCGTCTGGCCGATGTCGCGTTCATCGATCGGACCGACTCGGCCGCGGCCGTCGCGTCGCTGCAGCCGATCCAGGAGTTGGCCGCCAAAGGCGTGTCCATCATCATCGCGCCCGAGGGCTCACGACTCGACACGGCGGAGGTCGGGCCGTTCAAGAAGGGGGCGTTCCGCATGGCCATGGCGGCCGGGATCCCGATCGTCCCGATCGTGATCCGCAACGCCGAGTCCATCGCGGCACGCGATGCGTCGTCGATGAATCCCGGCGTCGTCGACGTCGCCGTGCTCGCGCCGATCCATGTCGACGACTGGGAGCTGGAGACGCTCGACGGTCGCATCGCCACCGTCCGTCAGCAGTTCCTGGACACGCTCGCCGACTGGCCGACGGACAGGGAGCCGTGACGGGCCCATGTACGTGTGCCTGTGTCGCGGCGTCAGCCACACGACGGTCCTCGCGGTGATCGCCTCCGGGGCGCGCACCGTCGAGGACGTCATCGCGTCGAGCACGGCATCGAGCGGCTGTGGTCGATGCCGGGAGAGCATCGAGCACCTGTTGGCATCGGCCTTGGCTCACGAACAGGGTGAGGAGGCCTGAGCATGATCGGGGACCGGGTCGTCGTCGTCGCCGTGCACGAGGTGCCGGACTACGAGCGCTGGAAGCGGGCGTTCGACCGCGGCATGGAGCTGATCGTCAGCCCCGGGATGTTGGCCCACCGGCTGTACCACGCAACCGACGCCGCCGACGAGGTGCTGGTGGCGTTCGACTTCGACACGCTCGAGAATGCCGAGGCCTTCCTGGCCTCCGCCGACCAGGCCTGGCTCGACAACGCGGGGCTGGACGTGTACCCACCCGTGTTCGTCGGACGTCCCGTCGAGATCGTGGACCACACGCCGCCGGACGCCGTCGGCTGACATGCGCGGCTCAGGACGCGGCGTGGCGCTCGACGACCGCCGGATGGGTCAGCCGCAGCGTCTGCGCGGTCTCCCGCCCGAGCGCGATCGCGAGATCGTGGACGCGGCGGCCGATCGCCATGTCGCGGATCGCCGCCATCGCCTTGAACCCGGCGGCGACCATGTCGTCGGTCGGCGTCACCGTGACGACGTCGCCGCCGGTCGCCGCCGCCCATCGCCGCGACTCCTTGCGTACCTGGCGCCGCCCGATCCGACCCTGCAGGCGCTGGTCGGCGCGGGCGAACGGGGCGACGAGCAGCAACAGGTCGGCGGGCGGCGCGAGGTCCGCCGACGTGCCGCTGCGCAGGCCGCCGTCGGCGTACCGGATGCCGTCGACGCGATGCGGCCGGGCCAGCGGGACCGGCGAGGAACTGGCCGACACGACGTCGGCTGGACGGTGCTCGTCCATCGACAGGAGCGTGCGTCGGAGCGTGAGGAGGCGCATGGCGACGCCCGCCCGCGTCCCGTGGGCCGACCGTGCGAGTGGTCCGCCGGCGCCGAACGCGTCCTCGGTGAGCGTGATGTTGCGGATCCCGAACCGCTTGCTGCCGACCACGTCGCCGAAGCGGTCCCACGCCGCTGCGACGTGCTCGAAGTCGGTGTCGGCCGCCAGCGCAGCAACCGTGAACGAACCGGCGGACGTGCCGATCATCGGACCGCGGCGTACGTCGATGCCGCCTTGGCCGAGTCCGGTCGCGACGCCGATGTCGAACCCGATGCCGAACGCGCCGCCACCTCCGAAGCACGTCGCGATCGCCGGCCGCGACCCGGCCGCCCCTGTGTCCATCTGCTACCCCGTGTCGGTCGTGTCTGCCGATCGTAGGTCGGGGTGGCTCGATGCCTCGACCGTCGAACGCCCGGCCGACGTGGCGTCCCGTCTGCGGACGCTCACGATGTTCGCCACTGTCGACGCCGACCTGCTCGACGACCTCGCGGCGGCGAGCACGTGGCTGCGGGTACCCGCGGGCACCCGACTGTTCAGCGTCGGTGACGCGCCGGACGGCATGTACGGCCTCGTCGAAGGGCAGGTGCGCTTCTTCACCGAGCACGACGGACACGCCGTGCTGACCGCCCAGGCCGAGCGGGGGATCACGTTCGGCGAGGGTTCGCTGCTGATCGGCGGCGGGCGGTCGCGCACCGCAGTCGTGACCAAGGACGCCGAGCTCGTGCGCATCGACCCCGAGCACTTCCTCCAGCTGATGGGCCGCTCTCCCGCAGTTGCGACGAGCGTCGCCGGCTCGGTCGCCGCCCGCTTCGCCCATCGCAGCGACAGCGCTCCCGACCGGCCGCCGGCGTCCGTCACCGTCGATGTCGAACCCGCCGACCGCGTGTCCGGCGCCTTCGTCGAGCGCCTCCGGGACATGGCGGGGGATCTGCCGCTCGTCGAGGCCCACGGCCGCGCCGGCGCAGACATCGAACGGCAGAGCGACCTCGTGCTGATCGTGCGCCGGGCGGGCACGCCCTGCGGACTCGACGCCGTGCGCCAGTGGTACGCCGCAGTCGACCCGTTGGCCGCTCCACCGATCGAGCTCGTGCTCGTGCACCCGGCGAGCTCGCCGATGCCGATCGGCACGTTGGCGTGGCTGCGGGCGTTCCCGTTCAGCGACCACCACCACGCTCGCGCCGGCCACGACGCAGATGTGGAGCGAGTGCTGCGATCCGTCTGCGGTCGCGCCATCGCGCTCGTCCTCGGTGGCGGCGGGGCGCGCGGCATGGCCCACGTCGGTGTGCTGCGGGCGCTGGCCGAGCGCGGGATCGCCGTGGACCGGTTCGGCGGGTCCAGCATCGGAGCCATCATCGGCGGCCAGGCGGCGACCGGGATGTCGTGGCGGGAGATCCTCGACGTCAGTCGTCGGGTCTGGACGCGGCGGGCGCTGCGCCTCGATGTCACGATCCCCACCGTGTCGGTCTCGTCGGGCCGGCGGGTCCGCCGCACCATCGAAGGGCTCTTCGGCGACATGACGATCGAGGACATGTGGCGGCCGTTCTTCTGCACGACCGTGAACCTCTCGCGCTTCCGGCTCGAGGTGCACCGACGTGGTCCGGCGGCCACCTGGATCCGGGCCAGCGCCAGCGCACCCGGCCTGTGGCCGCCGGTGATCGACGCCTCCGGCGAGCTGCACGTCGACGGCGGCCAGCTCAACAACGTCCCGACCGACCTGATGCGCCTCGGCCACCGGGGCCGGATCATCGCCGTCGACGTGTGCGCCGACCAACGGCCGATGCGGGTGGCCAGCGGTTCGTCGCCACCGATCGGGATCCGTCACGTGCTGCGGCGACGCTCGCGTGACCGCTTCCCGAGCCTCGTGGACACGATCAACCGATGTGCGCTGCTCGGCAGCCTGCAGCACCGCGCCCAAGCGGCCGAGGAGGCCGACATGTACCTGACGCCGGATCTCGGCTCGATCAGCTTCGGAGCGTTCGGGCGGATGGAGGAGGCGGTCGAGATCGGGTACCACGCCACGATCGAGGGCCTGCGTGGCCAGGGCACGTCCGGTGTCGGTTCAGTACGCTGACGCCGTGCGGCAACGGGACGGGCGGTAGCAGGTGGGACCCGGCGCGTACTCGGAGCTGCCCGAGCTCTCCGTCGTCGACCTGCAGCCGACGTCGCGTCGGACCGTGCCGCTCGGCACCGTCACCCGGTACCGGGCGACGACGAGTGACGGTCTCGAGCGCGAGATCGTGCACGGTCAGGTGCGCCCGGCCTTCCGGCCTGCTGCCCGCTCGGCCGACCTCACCGTCGGCACGGCGGCCCCGTTGAGCGTCGGCCCGGACGGCATGATGATGCACCTGCTGTTGCGCACGATGGACCTCGGCGTCGACGTCGTCGTGTTCGGGCCCGAGCGGGGCCCCAGCGACCAGCACATCGGCCGCGAGGAGCGCCAACGCCTCGCCGGCCAGCTCAGCCTGCCCCGCTCGGCTGTGGCGGCTCACGTCATCGCCGACCGCCTGGCGGCCGAGACGGGATCCGACATGTCGACGATGCTCTGGACCGGCATCTCGCTCGGTGCGATCAAGGGGATCCTGTTCGCCGCGCTTGCTCCACGACACGGCCGGGCCCTTGCGTACGGGCACTTCACGGTGCCGGTCTGCCCGCAGCCGATGGACGCGCCCGACGACCGCCAGATGCGCCGCTACGTGTTCGGCGAGCTCGGCGCCATGTTCCGGGCGTCGGGCGAGCTGGCGTGGAAGGACATGCGTGACCGTTCGCTGGCCATGCCGGCGAACGTGATGCGCGTCGCCCAGCCGGGCCTGCTCACCCGCTACCTGAGGTCGGCGCCGCAGGGCAGCGAGTTCAAGATGTTCACGTCGGCCTGGCAACAGGTGATCGTCAACGGCGATGTCGGCATCGCGGCAGCCGGGTTGCCCCGCGACCGCCCGACGACCTACGAGCTGTTCGACCGGGACAACGGCAACCCGCCCGACGTGTGGACCCGCGTCCTCGCCGACCAGACCGCCGAAGGGAGCGCTCGCATCGTCATCCGGCACGGGCGCCACTCGGATGCGGTGCGGCTCTCCCACCAGCGCTGGCGCGGCGTCCTGCTGAGGCGGGTGATCGACCAGGTCCACTGCGGCACACCGCCCGACCAGATCACCCACCCGCTCGGTTGATCGCCCGCGACGCCGGTCTTGGTCCGGATGTTGGTCGCACGTGCGACC
>JBEVOM010000104.1:0-4776 GCA_040507575.1 Ilumatobacteraceae bacterium | reverse complement strand
CCGCCGCCTGTCGGCGCCATGGCGTGTCTCCCTGATCCCGCACAGTTGTTCGCACGGTCTGCAGGCGCTGAGCCGGCAGGAACAGGGGGTTCCATCCCGTTGACGCGGGATGTCCCGGGCCCTCTGCGCTCGTAGCCTTGGACGATGGCCCTCACAGTCGGACTCGTCGGATCGGGAATGCGGGCGGCCACCGTCCACGCACCGGCCCTGGCCGCGACGCGCGACATCGAGTTCGTCGGTGTCTGGGGACGTCGGGCAAGCGCCGTGGAGCACTTGGCCGGCCAGCACGGCGTGGTCGCGTTCAGCCAGTTCTCGGAGCTGCTCGACAAGTGCGAGGCGGTGTCCTTCGCCGTGCCACCCGCCGTCCAGAGCGACCTCGGACGCATCGCGGCACGGGCACGCAAGCACGTGCTGCTGGAGCTGCCGATCGCCTGGGACACCGCGGGTGCGGAGGAGCTGGCGGCGGCCGTCGCCGCCTCCCACGTCATCTCCCAGGTCGCCTTCACCTGGCGCTACAGCGAACCGGTGCGGCTGTTCCTCCGAGAGCTCGAGTCGATCCCCCCTGCGCGCGCGGCTCAGGGCCGGGTGACGCGGGCCGTGCGACCCGGAGCAGGCGGGCCGCGCAGCGAGCGCCGGGTGCTGTTCGACCACGGTCCCCATGTGGCGGACCTGCTCGACGCCACCCTCGGCGAGATCGTCGAGGTCCAGGCACGGCACGCGGGCCCGGACTCCGTCAAGCTGAGGTTCGAGCACCGGCTGGGCGGCGAGTCCACGACCTTGCTGGGGACCAGCACCGCGATCGAGCGCGACCAGGCCGAGCTGGCGCTCGAGTTCGAGGGGACGGACCAGACGAGGGTCCTGGACCTCTCCGACGCCGCCGGCAGCGCCGACCACACGCGCATGTTCCGTGAGTTCGCGCACGCGGTGCAGACCGGCGAGGCACCCGCGCTCGACGTTTATCGGGGGCTGCACGTCCAGCGTGTGGTCGAGGCCGCCGACACCGACCTGTTGCTGAACGGCTGACCGGCCGGCCGGCGACTCGCCGCCTATCCGAGTGCATCCCGGATGACGGCGTCGGTCGGCATCGTGACCACGAGCCTGCGGTTGGCGAACTCGGTGATCCCGAGGTGGGAGAGCTCGCGACCGTGGCCGGAGTCCTTGACGCCACCGAAGGGCAGGTTCGGCTCCGAGGAGGTCGGGTGGTTGATCCACACCATCCCGGTCTCGAGCCGGTCGGCGACGCGGCGGGCTCGCTCGACGTCGCTCCCGAACACGGCCGAGCCGAGACCGAACGGCGAGGAGTTGGCGAGCTCGACCGCCTGGTCGTCGTCGTCGACGGGGTAGATCATCGCGACCGGACCGAACAGCTCCTCGGTGTAGGCGCGCATCTCAGGCGTGATGCCCGTGAGGACGGTGGCCTCGACGAACGCACCGGGGTGGTCGACCCGCCGGCCGCCGACCACGGCCGTCGCTCCCCTGCCGACGGCCTCGTCCACCTGCTCCATGAGCTGTACGGCGGCCTGCTCCGAGGACAGCGGCGCCAGCGTGGTCTCCTCGTCGGCCGGGTCACCGGGCCGGAGGCGACCGAAGCGCTCGGCCACCGCGGCCACGAAGTCGTCGTACGCCTCACGCACCACGATCATCCGCTTCGGGCTCACGCAGCTCTGGCCCATGTTGTGCAGCCGGCCGATGACCGCGGCCTCGACGGTGCGCTGGAGGTTCTCGGCATCGAGGACGATGAACGGATCACTGCCGCCGAGCTCGAGGACGCTCTTCCTCACCTTGCGGCCCGCGATCTCGCCGACGCTGGCGCCGGCGGTGTTGCTGCCCGTCAGCGAGGCGCCGCGGACGAGGGGGTTCTCGATGATCCGGCCGATGCGGCTGCCCGGCGCGAAGACGTTGGTGTAGACGCCGTGCGGGACGCCCGCGTCGGTGAACAGCTGCTCCATGGCGAGCGCGCACTGCGGAGTGCTGCTGGCGTGCTTGAGGAGGATGGTGTTGCCCAGCACCAGGTTGGGAGCAGCGAAACGCACCACCTGGTAGATCGGGAAGTTCCACGGCTGCACGCCCAGCAGCACTCCGAGCGGGGAGCTGGCGATCACGGCCTCGCCGCCCTCGATGTCCAGCGGCTCGTCGACGAGCAGACCCGGTCCGCGCTCGCCGTAGTAGTCCAGGATCCTGGCGGAGAGGTCGAGCTCGGCGCGGCTGTGCGCTATCAGCTTGCCCATCTCGAGGGTGACGAGCTGCGCGAGCTCCTCACCGCGCTCGCGCATCAGCCGAGCGGCGGCGGCCACCCTCGCCGCACGCTCGTCCACGGGCGTGGCGCGCCACTCGGCGAACGCCTCGTGCGCGGCCTCGACCGCTCGATCGATCGCCGCGTCGTCCATGGCCGGGAACTCGCGCACCAGCTCGTTGGTGTAGGGGTTGACCGTCGCGATGGAGCTGCGCCGGGCGGTGGTGGGCTGCGACATGACCGTCCTCCAGGTGTGCTGCCGCGTCGCCGCGCGGCGGCTGGGTGAGTGCGAGTCGAGCCTCGGCTCCGCATGCTCGGGGAGCAGCAGGCTCTGGCCGACGGCTGCAGCGAGACACGTCCCATCCTCGTGGTGGGCGCGGCGGGCGTCATCCCGCGAATCCGGGATGGGAGCGGACGTGTCACCCGTCCGAGGTCGCGGCGCTCACCGAGCGCCGCAGTGCCTCCTCGACCCAGTCCCGGACCTCGGGGGCCTGCGCTGCGCCGCACTTGCGGGCGATCGCTCGCCCCTCGTAGACCGCCAGCAGGGTGGGCAGGCCCTGCACTCCGTAGAGCTCGACCACATGAGGCGTGTCCTCGACGTTGACCCTGACCAGCTTCGCCCTGCCTGCGAGCGCCGTCGCCAGCTGCTCGAAGACCGGCCCCAGCTTCCGGGACGGCGCACACCAGGGCCCCCAGAAGTCGATGACGACCGGGAGGGGCGCCGAGCCGACGACGCGGGGGAAGTCGTCGTCGGAGGCGTCCACCAGCCAGGGCAGTGCGCGTCGACACCGACGGCAGCGGGGCCCGCGCACCGCCTGCCGGCGCACGCGGTTCGTCTCCCCGCATCCCTCACAGATGAGCGCGCTCGTCGACATCGGCCTTCTTCTTCCCAGCCCCGGCCCGTTCGCGGCCGACCTCCGCCTCGTCCGACGGCGAGGACTCTCCTGAGACCTGCGAGACGAGCAGCCACCGGTGCGTCACGAGCCCCGCCACCACGCGGATGATGAGGTCCTCGCTGATCGGGTCGGAGTCCCTCAGGGACTCGATCCGCCGTGGACACTCCTCGATCATCCGGTTCAGGCGCACCACGACCGGAGCCACGGCCTCTGCGTCGTCGACGAACCCGGCGGCCCAGTCGGCGAACCGAGCCTGCTCGGCCACGGTCGCGGCGCGGCCGTCGGGCGGGACTCCCATCCCGGCCAGCCGTGCACCCAACGCGTCGGCCCACGTCCAGGCATCAGCTGCCAGGCCCTCCAGCTCCGCGGACAGCGGGTCGAACAGCGGCCGGACGAGGATCCATTGCGCCTGCCTCGAGGTCAGGGACAGGTCGATCACTTCGACGAGCAGGGACTGCAGGTCCTCAGCGACGGCGTGGGAGCTCACCACACCCTCCTTCCCTCGGCGCCGCGCGCGGCCCGACGTCGTCCAGCATCGCCACCCGAGCGCGCGCACCGCATCACACGATCACGGGATGCGAGCACCGCACTGGTGCGGGCACGCTTGCAGCACCAGGACCGCGAGGACGCGGTCATGCAGACCAAGCAACTCCGCAGCCTGCTGGAGGCTGACGTATCGGCCCGACATGAACGCCCTCTCCTGTTCACTTTCCGACGTCTGTTAGCCAGTGGAGCCTGAGAGACTCGAACCCGCAACCCCCTCGTCGCAGATGACGCGCGCTACCAATTGAGCCAAGGCCATTAGCCGGGGAGAGCCAAGGATGTCGCCCTCCATCGCGAGAGCGCTTGTCGAGGGCGCGCTGCTGTTCATGGCGCAGCGGAGCCGCGACGTCGCGAACTCGACCCGCGATCGCGACACGGTTGCGATCTCGATGGCAATCAGGACCGAGGCCCGCATCAGATTGAGCCCTCACGCGCGGAAGGGAGGTGGGCGCATTTCGCGTCAAGGTCAACCGCGATACGTCGAAATCGCTGACGGGTTGCGGCGCACGCTGGCCAACGCGAAGGCAGGCGACCCGGTGCCGAGCGAGACCGAACCCTCCGTTCAATCTGGGGTGTCGCGCCTCACTGCCCGCCAGGCAGTCAAACTCGTCGAAGCTGAGGGACTCGTGTACCGGGTCGCCGGCAGCGGCACATTTGCCACCGGCGGGAGCGGCCCTCACAGAACAATGGGCGAGCTCCGCTCCTTCACTGAGGAGATGCGTGAGCGTGGGATTGAGACTTCCTCTGTGGTCCTCGAACGGGGGTGGGCCGATCCCGACGCCAGTGTGCGAGCCGACCTTGAACTCGCAGAGGGCAGCCGGGCGATCAGGGTGTGTCGCATCCGGCTTGGCAACGGCACCCCGCTTGCGCTGGAGACGGCGTACCTTCACCCGCGCTGCTCGTTCATTCTGGACTTTGACCTTACGGCAATGTCCATGCACGCCCTGCTCGAGGCGCGCGGCATCGTTCCCACGCGAGCACTAGGAACGCTCATAGCGGTCCCGGCCACCGCGAGCGACGCCGAGACGCTCGACATCGAGTTGGGCTCACCGCTGCTGGTCGAACGACGCCCATCGTGGACCAGCACGGCGACCGAATCGAGAG
>JBEVOM010000102.1:0-21580 GCA_040507575.1 Ilumatobacteraceae bacterium | reverse complement strand
CAACCCCGCGTTCGGTTCTCGAGCGGCCCCGGGCCGCGCCCCGCCGCCCGGCCCCGGGGCACGGGGCGCCGTGGACACCGACGACCGAGGTCGTCGCGGCTCGATTCAGCTCGTCGTCGTCATCGGCAGGGAGACATCGGGGATTGTCACGTCTCCGGGCACCGTCAGATCTCCGCCGACCACGGTGTCGGTGGGTGAATCGTCGTCGTCGTCGTCACCGCATGCGGCGAAAGCGGTCACCGCCAGGGCGGCTATGCAGACACCAGCCAGGGTCTTCTTGATCACATCGGATCCTTTCACGCTGCCACCCGCTGAGCGCGAAAGTACCCGTCGGCCCTGTCGTCCACACGTCAAAGGGGCCCTCCGTGCCCGGAGTCACGTTCGACCCGACGAGGCTCACTCGTCGTCGCAGGCGTCGTCGCGGAGCGGCGCGGCCTGCTCGAGACGCACGACGACCTCGCCCGGCGACACGTCGCGCAGCTCGATCCAGCCCTCGTCGGTCGCCTCGATGCAGACGGCCGGGTCGGCGACCCAGAACGGTGACTCGCGCACGCGGACCACGACATCACCCCGCTCGCGGATCGTCAGCGTGACGCTGTCGATGTCGAGCGCCGTGACCTCGGCCGGTCCGTCGACGAGCCCGCGCGAGTCGATCACCTCGTAGACGCGCCAGTGGGTGCCCGACCACACCGGGCGCAGGTACGGGAGACCGCCCTCGATCAGCGCGGCCTCGTCGACGCCTGAGTCGTCGACGGTCACGTCGGCGAGGGCGATCCGGTCGACGCCGTTGTCGAGCAGCCAGGCATGGAACTCGGCCGCGGTGAGCCCGCCCACGTAGAACAACCGGTTGAAGCGGATGTCGAGCTGGCGCTCCCATCCGCGGGCGATGGGGAATCGGGAGGCCACGTACGCCGCCTCCCAATGACGCCCTGTCGGGACGACCTCGATGCGACCCGTCTCCGCGCCGACCGTCGCCAGGTAGGCGTTCAGCGGGGCGTAGTACTCCGGGCGCGTCGAGGGGTCCTTGCCGGAGCGCAGGATGGAGTCGAGCGCCGGGGACCACTGCCAGAAGAGCAGGAGAGGGACGAGCACCACGTATGCCCGACGGGGCCGGACCACGGCCAGCAGCACCGGGCCGGCCGCGTACATCCCCAGCCGGTTGAGATTGGCGCCGAGCGGCGTCGGCACGAGGAACGCGAGTGTGGCGGCAATCCCATAGAGCACGGCGGTGCGCCGCACCAGCTTCTCCTCCACCGGCACGAGCGCGAGGACGCAGGCGATCGCCGCCAACGTCAACGCCAGCCCCTGCCAGCGAAACGGGAACGAGCCCCCCTGCGGGTAGAAGATGGCGATCAGGATCACCGGGACGAGCGAGGCGATCGACAAGGCGGCGAAGCGGCGCCGGTCGCGCTGGGCCGACGACCACGCCCATCCCATGAACACGATGGCCAGGAACGCGCTGACGACCGGACTGGCGGCGGCGGTGCCGAGCGTCAGGATCGTCGTCAGCAGCATCTGCCGGCGTTGAGCGGCGACGAGAGCTCCGAGGGCGACGGTCAGCCCGAGTGCGAACGGCAGGCGGCCGACGGCGACGTTGGTGACCGTCCCGACGGCGAACCACAGCGACGCCAGGAGGCACCGCCGGCCGGTCGCCCGGCGCACCAGGACGTCGGCGAGCGCCGCAGACGCGGCTGAGCTGGCGACGACGACGGTCCAGATCCCGAACGTGGCGCCGAGCACCGGGAACAGCACGCCGTACCCGAGGGTGTGGTGGCCCCCGTACCAGAGGTTGTTCCAGATCTCGAAGCCGTCGCGCTCGACGATGGCCACCCGGAAGAAGTGGGCCGGAAGATCCGAGCCGCGCCACCCGAGGCCGCGGGCGACGAGCGCCAGGACGGCGGCGACTGCAGCTGCCAGCACGGGCGGGGCGAGCGTCGACAGCGGCACGGTCGCCGTCGCCGCCCGACCCGTCGGGGGCCGGGGCAGCACGTCGGTCATGCACGCGCCCGGACTGTCATCCGGACATCCTTCCCCGGATGACATCGCGGGCAACCGCTCGAATCGGATCGTGCCAGGCTGCACGTTCGAATGGCTGACGCCCACGACGCTCCACGGGCCGGGATCGGCGCCCTCCACGACGCGCTCGACGCCGTCATCCTTCTCGTGGCTGACGACGCGACTGCGGTCGCGTGGGACGGGCCCAGCGTCCTGCCCGAGCTGACCGTCGGCGCCCTGTGTGGTCACCTGTACCTCGCGGCGCGGCGCACCCGTCATCGTCTCGACCAAGCCGCGGCACCCCGGACCTCGAGCGTGATGGGTGTCGGCGAGTACTACGTCGCCGCTCGGCTGGCCGACGACGGAGACCTGTCTGCACCGCGTCCGGCCCAGGTGCGCGAGGACGGCGGTCATGTCGCGGCACGCGGCCATGCGGTGGTGGTCGACCGCTTCCGGGCGCTGCGCGCCGTGCTCCTGGACCGGCTCACCGCGGGCGAGCTCGGTCGCCTCGTCGTGGTCGAAACCGGTCGAGCCGTGTCGTTCGGTGACTTCCTCGACACCCGTACGACCGAGCTGGTCGTCCACGGCGACGACCTCGCGTCGAGCATCGGGCGTGCGACGGCGCCGGGACCGGATGCGCTCGCCGTGGCGATCGGAGTGCTGCTCGCCGTGGTGCGCCACCAGTCGGGCGATGCGGCAGTCGTCCGAGCGCTGGCCCGTCCCGGCCGAGCCGCGCCCGGCGTGCTGCGCGCGCTCTGAACCGTGCGCCGTCGCAGCGGGTCGTTACGGTCGAGTCGGTGTCGGACGCGAGGGAGCGATGATGCCGATCGACGACCAGTTGCCGCCGGCCGGGGCCGCGCGTCGGCGATCACGCACGGCCCCCACCGTCCCCGAGCGGGCAGCCCGCGGACGGGCAGCCCGCTCGGGCTCCCCGCGATCGGCGCATGGCGACTGGGTCGCGCCACCTGACCGCCGCGCCGCGCTCGACATCCTCGAGCAACAGGCCCGCAGCCGCGTCGCGGACCTCGTCCCGATCCGCTACGGGCGGATGGCCGCGTCGCCGTTCGCGTTCTACCGGGGAGCCGCAGCTGTCATGGCCGCCGACCTGGCCGTCGCCGCGCCCTCGACCGGGCTGATCGTGCAACTGTGCGGCGACGCCCACCTGGCCAACTTCGGCGCGTTCGCATCCCCCGACCGGCGGCTCGTCTTCAGCATCAACGACTTCGACGAGACGTTGCCCGGCCCGTTCGAATGGGACGTCAAGCGCATGGTCGCCAGCTTCGCCATCGCCGGTCGGGGGCGCGGGTTCAGTGAATCGAAGCGCTGCGGGATCACGTCGGCGGCCGTTCGCACCTACCGCGAGGCGATGCGGGAGTTCGCCGCCATGGGCTCGCTCGACGTCTGGTACACGCGGCTCGACACGGCCGAGATGGTGCGCCGGTGGGGCGCCCTCGCCGGCCCTCATGAGATCCGGGCGTTCGAACGGGCGGCGACGCGCGCCAGGTCCAAGGACAGCCGGCAGGCCATGGTCAAGCTGACCGAGGTCGTCGACGGTGATCGGCGGTTCATCAGCCGGCCGCCGCTCGTCGAACGGCTCGCCGACCTCGTCGACGACGAGGACGAAGCCGGGCAGTGGCTGGCGCGCGCCGGCAGCCTGCTCAGCTCGTACACCGCGACGCTCTCGCGGGACCGCCAGATCCTGATGAAGCGGTACCGGTTCGTCGACATCGCCCGCAAGGTGGTGGGGGTCGGCAGCGTCGGCACCCGCGACTGGGTCGTGCTGATGCTCGGACGGGACGACGACGACCCGCTGCTCCTGCAGTTCAAGGAGGCCGACACGTCCGTGCTCGAGCCGTTCGCCGGCGCCAGCCCGTACCGCCAACACGGTCGCCGGGTCGTGGAGGGCCAGCGCCTGATGCAGGCGGCCAGCGACATCCTGCTCGGCTGGCAGCGGACCTCCGAGCTGGACGGCACCCATCGGGACTACTACGTCCGCCAGCTGTGGGATCGCAAGGGCGGGGTCGTCGTCGACGAGATGACCGCCCGAGGCCTGGCCCTCTACGCCTCGTTCTGCGGCTGGACGCTGGCCCGCGCCCATGCCCGGTCGGGCGACGCCGTCGCCATCGACGCCTACCTCGGACCGAGCGACCTGTTCGACCGTTCGATGACCTCGTTCGCCGAGATCTACGCCGACCAGAGCG
The DNA here is from genome assembly GCA_040507575.1 of Ilumatobacteraceae bacterium. Taxonomy (GTDB): domain Bacteria; phylum Actinomycetota; class Acidimicrobiia; order Acidimicrobiales; family Ilumatobacteraceae; genus JALZMG01. Next base: position 17,384 of record JBEVOM010000102.1, on the reverse strand, counting down.
GGCACGACCATGACGAACTGCGGGCGGCGATCGCCGCCGGGGCCGTCGATGCCGTCACGGGTGTCTGACGCCCACCGACGCACGCCGCGCGGCAGGCAGTGACCGCGATGGACCACGATGGGTCCATGACGTCGCCCCTCGTCGCTTCCGTCAACGTCGCGCCGATCGCGGTGCTCGATCATCGCGGGCGGTCGGTCACGAGCGCGATCGGCAAGCAGCCCGTCGCCGGCCGTGTGGCCACCGTCGGCGACAACCTCGCCGGCGACGACCAGGCCGATCGGAGCGTGCACGGCGGACCCGACCGGGCGGTCTACGCCTACGCGTCCGAGGACCTGGAGTGGTGGGCCGGTGAGATCGGACGGCCGGTCCCAGCAGGGTCGATGGGCGAGAACCTCACGACCACCGGCGTCGATGTCACGGGCGCCACCGTCGGCGAGCGGTGGCGCATCGGCACCGTCGTCCTCGAGGTCACGGCGCCGAGGGTGCCGTGCTTCAAGCTCGGCATCCGCATGGGCGATCCGCGCTTCCCGCAGCGGTTCGCCCGCGCCGGGCGCCCCGGCGCATATCTGCGGATCATCGAGCACGGTGAGCTGGCCGCCGGTGACAGCATCACGATCGTCGATCGGCCCGCCCACGGCGTCACGGTCGAACTGGTCGCCCGGGCGTACCACGACGACCAGTCGTTGGCGTCCCGTCTCCTCGCCGCCCCTCAGCTCGAAGCCGGGTGGATCGCTTGGGCACGAAGCCACGCCAGCTGACCGGTTCGGAGATCACCGCTGCCGGTGAGGCGCCGGGGGAGGTGGCACCCCACCGGGGCAGCGTGAACAAGGACCATCATCTGCGTCGCATGTGACAGGACGAGCACCGGGGTGTGCGGGTTCGGTAACGGAACGCCGTCCGGCTGCCCGCGATCTGGGCGCGCCGAGTCCCGATATCGAGACCCTGCGCGCCCAGATTTCGGTTCGGCGGGCTCTCACGCGCCCGGATCGACCGGTCAGCTGCAGCCGCTGGTGCTGCCGCAGCTCGGGCAGGCGTGACAGGAGCCGGCGCGGATCATGGTCACGCCACACTGCATGCACATCGGCGCGTCGTGGTTGCGGATCACGCCGGCGGCCGGGGTGTTGTCCACGGGTGTCGGGGCCACCGACCCCATCGCCATCTGGTCGGCCAGCTCGCCGGCCGTCGGGACCGACTTCGGGTCGGGCGCCATCTCCGAACCGGTCGACGTCTCGATCACCGACTCGTCGACGCCGGGCAGCGTCGGCTGCATGCGCTCGTCGACGGTGAAGATGCTCAGCTCGGCGCGTTCCTCGACGCTCAAGTACTCGATGGCGAGCCGGCGGAACAGGTAGTCCATGATCGAGGTGGCGAAGCGGATGTCCGGGTCGTCGGTCATGCCGGCCGGCTCGAAGCGCATGCTCGTGAACGCCTCGACGAACGCCCGCAGCGGCACGCCGTACTGCAAGCCGTACGAGATCGACTTGGCGAACGCGTCCATGATCCCCGACAGCGTCGATCCCTGCTTCGACACGGTGAGGAAGATCTCGCCGGGCCGACCGTCGTCGTACTCCCCGATCGTGGCGAAGCCCTTGCAGTCGGCGACGCGGAACTCGAAGGTGCGGCCACGACGGCTGCGCGGCAACTTCTGCCGCAACGGCCGGTGGACGACCTTCTCGACGACCTTCTCCACGACCTCGGCGACGATCACCGGGGCGTCCTTCTTGGTCGTGGACAGCGGTTGACCCACCTTGCAGTTGTCGCGGTAGATGGCGACGGCCTTGAGGCCGAGCTCCCACGCCAACTGGTGCAGGGCTTCGACCTCCTCGACGGTGGCCTCCTCGGGCAGGTTCACCGTCTTCGAGATGGCGCCCGACAGGAACGGCTGCACGGCACCCATCATCCGGACGTGACCCTCGTAATGGATCGTGTTGTCACCCATCGAGCACGCGAACACCGCGAGGTCGCTCGGATCGAGGTGCGGGGCGCCGACGATCGACTTCTCGAGGTCGATGTACGAGATGATCTCGTCCACCTGCTCGGTCGTGTAGCCGAGCCGGCGCAACGCCCGCGGGATCGTCTGGTTGACGATCGACATCGTCCCGCCGCCGACCAGCTTCTTGGTCTTGACGAGACCGAGGTCCGGCTCGATCCCGGTGGTGTCGCAGTCCATCATCAGGCCGATCGTTCCGGTCGGCGCGAGGACGCTGGCCTGGGAGTTGCGCACGCCGTGCTCCTCGCCGTCGCGGACCGCGGTCTCCCATGCGTCCTGACCGGCGAGCAGCAGGTCGGCCGGCACGACGTCGTCGTCATCGATCGTGAAGCTGGCGTCGCGGTGCATCCGCAGGACCCGCAGCATGTGCTCCTCGTTGTCGGCGAACCCGGCGAACGGGCCCATGCGGCTGGCGATGCGGGCGCTGGTCGCGTATGCGTGGCCGGTCATCAGCGACGTGATGCCCGCCGCCCAGGCCCGGCCGTGGTCGGAGTCGTAGGGCAGGCCCAGCGCCATCAACAGGGCGCCGAGGTTGGCGTAGCCGATCCCGAGCTGGCGGAAGTCCCGGCTCGTCTCGGCGATCGACGGGGTCGGGTAGTCGGCCCGGCCGACCAGGATCTCCTGGGCGGTGAAGATGATCTCGACGGTGTGGCGGAACGCGTCGACGTCGAAGTTGCCGTCCGGGTCGAGGTACTTCAGCAGGTTGATCGACGCCAGGTTGCAGGCCGAGTTGTCGAGGTGCATGTACTCGCTGCACGGGTTGCTGCCGTTGATCCGGCCGGTGGCGTGGGCCGTGTGCCAGCGGTTGATCGTCGTGTCGAACTGCAGCCCGGGGTCAGCGCACTCCCAGGCCGCCTGGGCGATCTGGCGCCACAGGTCGCGGGCCCGCACAGTGCGCAGCACCTCGCCGGTGGTCACCGCCACGAGACCCCAATCGGCGTCCTCGAGCACGGCCTGCATGAAGTCGTCAGTGACCCGGACCGAGTTGTTGGCGTTCTGGTACTGGATCGAGAACGAGTCGCTGCCGTCGAGATCCATGTCGAAGCCGTTGTCGCGCAGCACGCGCGCCTTGCGCTCCTCCTTGACCTTGCACCAGATGAACTCCTCGACATCGGGGTGGTCGGCGTCGAGGATGACCATCTTGGCGGCCCGACGCGTCTTGCCACCGGACTTGATGGTCCCGGCCGACGAGTCCGCACCGCGCATGAAACTGACCGGCCCGGACGCCGTTCCACCACCGTTCAGCAGCTCGACGCTGGATCGGATCTTGGACAGGTTGATCCCCGACCCGGAGCCGCCCTTGAAGATGACGCCTTCCTCGCGGTACCAGTTGAGGATCGAGTCCATGGTGTCGTCGACGGAGAGGATGAAGCACGCCGAGGCCTGCTGCGGGACGCCCTTGACGCCGATGTTGAACCAGACCGGGCTGTTGAACGCGGCCCGCTGGGTGACGAGGAGGTACTTCAGCTCGTCGACGAACGCGGCGGCCTCGTCGTCGTCGACGAAGTAGCCGCCCTCGCGTCCCCACGTCGTGATCGTGCCGGCGACCCGGTCGATGACCTGACGCAGCGAGGACTCCCGCTCCGGCGTTCCCAACGAGCCGCGGAAGTACTTCTGGGCGACGATGTTGGTGGCGTTCATCGACCAGCTGATCGGGAACTCGACACCGAGCTGCTCGAAGGCGACCGCACCATCCTTCCAGTTCGTGATGCGGGCGTCGCGACGCTCCCACACGACCTCGTCGTACGGGTCGACGCCGCTCGACGTGAACAGCCGTCGCAAGCCGATGATCAAGCGCTCGGGTGCTAGTGACATGGGGACCTCTCGTTCAACCGCCGGCTGCGGACTGCTGTTCCCGTAGCGGATGCTCACACCACAAGATCTGGTGTCTCCTCCCCCGCAGAAACCACCGGACCACTACCTCTTGTGGTGAGGAGGACAGCTTACACCATCGTAACTACGACCGTGTGACCGACGACGTGCGCCGACTCTCGGCGCTCCCGGGCGCCGTTGTCGGGCACCCGGCGCACCCCGGCGCGCGGTGCGACATCGCAGGTTCAGGACCCTCGAGGCCCCACGCCGTCCCCACCCGGGCCAGCAATACGATCCGCGTGCCGCACCGCAGCCGGCACGGAAGCAGAACCTACGTGGTCACTCCTGTGGGTTGTAAGGGGGACAACCCTGTGAATTTCCGTGTGGGCAACTCGGCGTTCATCCCCGGGCTGCCGGCCGTGCGACCCGGCTGGCACCCGGCCGGCCCGGTCCGGCCCCGTCCGGCCCTGCTCGAGTGCCATCATCGTGACGTGCGCGTCCTCGTCCCGGCCTCCAGCGGGTCAGGCGATCCGGTCACACCCGACGAGCTCTACGGCGTCGCCCGCCCGCGGCTCGACGGGCGCCCGTGGGTGGGGCTGTGCATGATCGCCAGCCTCGACGGCACGACCGTCGTCGACGGCCGCTCCGGCGGGCTCGGCAACCCGACCGATGTCGCCGTCCTCGGCGCTCTGCGGCGGGCGGCCGACATGATCATCGTCGGTGCCGCAACCGTCCGCACCGAGCGCTACGGCGCGCCACGCAAACCAGGTCAGCGCATCGGCGTCGTGACGTCGACCGCTGACATCGATCCCGACACCGAGCTCTTCACGAGCGGCGCCGGCTTCCTGATCCTGCCCGAGGACGGTCCTCGGGCGCCGCGCGGTGCGGGCGGCCCCGTCGAGACCATCCGCGCCGGTCAGGGACGTGTCGACCTCGCGGCGGCGCTCGCCCGATTGGGCGAGCTCGGCGAGTCGCCGACGTTCGTCCAGGCCGAGGGCGGCTCCCACCTCAACGGGTCGCTGCTCGACGCAGGCTGCGTCGACGAGCTGAACCTCACGTGGTCGCCGGTGCTCGCCGGTGGCGACGGACCCCGGGTCACGTCCGGCGGCCACGCCACGATGACCCGCCTGCGCCTGGCCCACCTGGCGACCGACGACGACTCGTACGTGTACGGCCGCTGGGTCAGGTCCTGACGTCATCGGCGCCGGCGGCCTTCGACAGCAGCTCGATCTCGCGGTGGAAGTCGGCGGCCGCGTCGAAGTTCTTGTACACGCTGGCGAAGCGCAGGTAGGCGACCTCGTCGATGGTGCGGAGCCGGTCGAGGACGGCGAGACCGATCTGGGCGCTCGTGACCTCGGACCCGCGCAGGCGCACGACGTCCTCGATCGATTCGGCGACCTGGTCCACGATGCCGGCGTCGATGTTGCGACCCTTCGTCGCCGACGTGATCCCGGCGACGATCTTCGCCCGGTCGAACGGCTGGGTCGTCCCGTCGCTCTTCACCACGACGAGGGGCACCTCGTCGACCCGCTCGAACGTCGTGAACCGATGGGCGCACGTCAGGCAGTGCCGGCGGCGACGGACGGCCGCGCCCTCCTCGGCGAGGCGCGAGTCCACCACCTTGGTGTCGTCGGCATGACACGCCGGGCAGTGCACGCCGTGAGGATACTGGTCACCTCCGACCGCGTCGTCGGCCGGACCGCGCGCGTTCGCGCTCAGGGCAGGCGGACGACCTGGCCGGCCACGATGGCCGTTCCGCCGTTGAGGTCGGCCAGCGCGTCGACGTAGCGCTGCATCGGGACGTCGCCGTGGAAGCGCTCGGCGATCGCCCACAGGCTGTCACCGACCTCGGCGCGGACCTGCGACACCGCGGGCGCCGTCCCGGCCCCGGCGGCGGAGGCAGGTACGCCGCCGGGACCGGAAAGGACATCGTCGAGACCGAAGCCGACGGTGCTGACGACCGCGGCGAGCAGCACCGCGGCGACCGCGCGGCGGCGCCGGAACGTCGCGGCGGAGACCCGGGTGGCGGGCATGATCATGGCGGTCATCGCATCCTCCGATCGGTGCGGTTCGGTTCGGTCATTCGGTTCGGTCGGTTCGGTCGGTTCGGTCGGTTCGGTCAGTGCGGTCGGTGCGGTCGGTTCGGTCGGACGCCGGGCGGGCCGTGTCCCGACGGTCGTCCGGGGTACATCCGTTCGGGAACGACTGTTCGGAGAACGAACGTACGGGAACGGACGTTCGTCGTCAACCCTCCGAGCGAACATTTGTCCGATCGACGCTCGGCGACGGTTGTTGACATCCCGACCGAACGTTCGTACGATGACGGCATGGTCCGATCGCCCTCCGAGCCCACCCGCGCGCCGAAGATCACCCGCCGCCAGCAGCAGGTGCTCGAGTTCATCGAGGAGCAGATGCGCACCCGGGGCTACCCGCCGTCGGTGCGGGAGATCGGCGAGGCGATCGGGCTGACGTCACCGTCGACCGTCCACAGCCACCTGAACACGCTGCAGCGGCTCGGCTACCTGCGCCGCGACCCCACCAAGCCGCGGGCCATCGAGGTCAGGTGGGATCCGAACTCCGGGGTCGTCATGGAGCGCCGACCGGTCCGCCACGTGCCGCTGGTCGGCGACGTCGCCGCCGGCACGGACGTCCTCGCCGAGGAGAACGTGGAGGAGCTGCTGCCGGTGCCCGCCGACTTCACCGGCGAGGGCGACCTGTTCATGCTGCGGGTGCGCGGCACGTCGATGATCGGCCTCGGGATCCTCGACGGCGACTTCGTGATCGCCGTGCAACAGCCGACCGCCAAGGACGGCGACGTCGTCGTGGCCGGCATCCCAGGCGGCGAGGCGACGGTCAAGACGTTCTCCAAGCGCGATGGCTTGATCACGCTCACGCCGGCCAACCCGGACATGCAGCCGATCGAGCTGCCCCAGAGCGAGGTCTCGCTCTACGGCCGGGTCGTCACGGTGATGCGTCGCCTCTGAGCCGGCGAGGGCTGCGTCGCCGCGTCAGCCCGACCGGGGCGGCGGGGGCGGCGGCGGAGGCGGCAACGGGCGATCAGGCCGTGTGTCGGGTCCGAGGCCCGGCGGACGCGGCGCGACCGGTGCCGGCCCAGGTTGGGTCGGCGGCCGGTGGGGCTGGGCGTACGGCGGCGCAACCGGTGGGTTGGCGTAGGGCGGTGCGGTCGGTGGAGCGTGCACGCCGATCGACGGCCACGGCGTGACCGAGCCGTAGCTCGAGGGCGCCGGGCCCGACGGGCGCCGCCGCGACAGCGCGATGGCGGTCACACCTGCGGTCACGCCGGTGAGCAGCACGAGGATCGCCCCGATGCGCATCGGCGCCACGCCACTCGACGGGTCGCGTCCGATGCGGATCATCACCGAGTCGTCGGCGGCCTCGGCCGTCAGGACGTAGTCGCCGGTGTCGTCGATCGTGACGGTCTGGTAGCCCCGACCCCGTGCGCCTGAGCCGTCGTACTCGGGGCCGTCGATGCGGTCCAGGTCGATCTCGTCGCCGCGGTCGTCGCGCAGCGTCAACGTGACGCGGGGAGGGTCGGCGTCGCCGACGTCGTAGGAACGGTCGTCGGCGTCGCAGTCACCGTCGATCTCGCCCACGCTGCCCTTCGTCTCGACGAAGAACGTGAACGTGCCGGTCTTGTCGAACGACAGCGTGGTGTCGCACCCGATCGGCGCCGGCGCGAGATCAGCGACGGCGTCGTCGTACCGCTTCCCGGCGGCGAACCACAGGACGAGCCCGCCGACCACGCCGACGGCGACCGCCACGACACCGAACGCGAACAGGCGCCGGTTCCGTCCCGCCATCACACCCCCAGCCTCTCGGCCACCAGCTCGATCCGGTCGTCAGGCTGGACGACTGCCACCCGCACGTGGTCGGCCGCTGACGGGCCGTAGAACTCACCGGGGCTGACGATCGCCCCACCTTCGATGGCCAGGCGCTCGGCGTAGGCCCACCCGTCGTCGACGGGGATCCACAGGTAGAAGCCGCCGGCGGGCAGGGGCACCTCGGTCCCGGACCAGGCGCCGAGGATGCCCGCCATCCGCTCGAGCCGCCGCCAGTAGCGACCGCGCTGGACCTCGACGTGGTCGTCGTCGTCGAGCGCCACGATGCCCGCCGCCTGGGCCGGGCCCGGCACCATCATCCCGACGTGCTTGCGAACCTCCTGCAGGTAGTGCACGAGGTCAGGATCGCCGGCGTAGAAGCCGATCCGCCCGCCGGCCAGGTTCGACCGCTTGGACAACGAGTGCACGGCGACGACGCCGTCGAGGCCGTGCTCCAGGATCGTGCGCCCCGGTCCCGTCCACGTGAACTCGACGTAGCACTCGTCGGAGAACACCGGCACGGCGTGGGTCCGCCCCCATGCCGCAGCCGCCGCGAGGTCGTCCAACGCGCCCGTCGGGTTGGCCGGGCTGTTGACCCACAGCACGAGCGCCCGCGACACGTCCTCGGCGTCGACCGACGTCAGGTCGAGGCCACCGTCGGGTCGCTCGGCCACGGGCACCGGCCGGCAGCCGGCGAGGATCGCGCCCATCTCGTAGGTGGGGTACGACGTCGCGGGGTACAGCACGGTGTCGCGGTCGGGCGTGCGCAGCCGCAGCCACTGGGGCAGGGTGCCGACGAACTCCTTGGTCCCGATGCAGGCGCCGATCGACGTCGGCGCCACCACGATGTCGAACCGCCGGAGGAGCCAGCGGCCGATGGCCTCGCGCAAACCCACCGAACCGATGCTCGGCGGGTACCCGCGCTCGGCACCCGACGTCGACAACGCCGCGACCACGGCCGGCGGCGGTGGGTCCATCGGTGTCCCGATCGAGAGGTCCACGGCGCCACCGTCGAACCGCTCGGCCAGCGGCATGATGCGGTCGAGGCGGTCGTAGGGGTACGGCGGTGGGACGAAGCCCGTCGTCGTCACGGGGCACCGGAACCGACGACGAACGGCGCCAACCGGCCGGCCGAGGCGTCGGACAGCCGGGCCCGCACCCGCAGCAGGCCGGGCTCGTCGGTGGTCGACACGACCTCGCCCTCGCGGTGGATGGCGGCGATGATGTCGCCGCGCTCGTAGGGGACGGCGAGCTCCACGATGGTCGTGATCGAGCGCAGCCGATCCGACAACACGCGCAGGAAGTCCTCGATGCCGTCGCCGGTGACCGCACTCAGCGCGACGGACCCTGGATGGTCGTCGAGCAGGCGCTTGGCCTCGTCCGGGGCCAGGTCGGTCTTGTTGAACACGAGCAGCTCGGGCACGCCCTCGGCGTCGATCTCGGTGAGCACCTCGCGTACGGCGTCGATCTGCCCGTCGGGGTCGGCCACGCTCGCGTCGACCACGTGGACCAGGTAGTCGGCCCGCGTGGCGACCTCCAGCGTGCCCTTGAACGACTCGACGAGCCCGTGGGGCAGCCGGCGCACGAAGCCGACGGTGTCGGTCAACAGCACCGGCTCGCCGCCCGGGAGCGCCAGGCGACGCGTCGTCGGGTCGAGCGTGGCGAACAGGCGGTCCTCGGTGAGCACGCCGGCGTCGGTGAGGGTGTTCAGCAGGGTCGACTTGCCGGCGTTGGTGTAGCCGACGATCGTCACCGCGGCGAGCCCGCTGCGGTCGCGTTGCTGACGCTGCAGCGTGCGCGTGCGGCCGAGGTCGACGAGCTCGGTCTCGAGTCGACTGATGCGCTGCTTGATGCGCCGACGGTCGACTTCGAGCTTCGTCTCGCCGCCGCCGAAGCGGGTGCCGACGCCACCACGCTGCTGGGACAGCTTGGCGTCCGCGCCACGCCGCAACCGGGGCAGCCGGTAGCGCAGCAGGGCCAGCTCGACCTGCGCCTTTCCCTCCAGCGTGTGGGCGTTCTGAGCGAAGATGTCGAGGATCACGGCCGTGCGGTCGATCGCCGTGCGGCCGAGCAGCTTCTCCAGGTTGTACTGCTGGGCGGGGCTCAGCTCGTTGTCGAACACGACGGTGTCGGCGTCGACCTCGAGGCACAGCTCGTGCAGCTCCTGGGCCTTGCCCTTGCCGACGAACCACGTGTGGTCGGGGTGGTCGCGGCGTTGCACCATCCGACCGACGACATCGGCGCCGGCGGTGTCGATCAGCGCGGTCAGCTCGTCGAGGCTGGCGTCGGTCGTCTCGTCGTCGGACCGGGGGAACGTCACCCCCACGATCACGATGCGCTCCCGGACGGAGCGTTCGATGAGGGTGGCGCCGAGCGCCTCGTTGTACGGGTTGCTCAACGCGCTGCCTCGTTCGCTCGCGGGGTCGTGGTCTCGATGCTCGTCACAGGTCGGGGACCTCGATCGTCGCGACGAACGTGGCCGGCCCGGTCAGCGTGGCCCGCCCGGGGCCTGGCCGGTGCAGCGCCACTCTCGCGCTGCCGCCGTCCATGTGCACGACCAGTTCGGCCGCGTCGGCGCGGACGAGGCCCCACTCGGCGGCCGCCCAGGCGGCGGCGACGGCGCCCGTGCCGCAGGCCCGGGTGATGCCGGCCCCCCGCTCGTGGACCCTCATCGTGATGGCGTCGGGCTCGGGGCCGGCCTCGATGATCTCCAGGTTGACCTGCGGCACGCGCCGGCCGAGCGTCAACAGGTCGATGGATGCGACGTCGTCGACGGCGACCACCGTGTGGGGGTTGCCGAGGTCGAGGTGGGCGACGGGGCGGTCGGGGTTGGTGCCGATGGCCGCCCACCCGTCGGGTTCGGATCGTCGACCGACGTCGCCCATGTCGACCGATGCGAGGATCGTCGAAGGGTCCTCGGTCGGTCGCAGCTCGACGTGACGGGCGCCGGCGTCGGTGAGGATCGACTGGGTGGCCAGGCTGCTCCGGCTCATCGCCAGCGCCTGGGCGAAGCAGCGGATCCCGTTGCCGCTCATCTCGGCGCGGCTGCCGTCGGCGTTGAACAGGAGCATCCGGGCATCGTGCCCGTCCGCGGTCGTCAGCTCACCGACGAGGAGCCCGTCGGCGCCGATGCCCGTCGTACGGTGACACAGGCGGCGGGCCGTCGCCGCGAGGTCGCTGACGCCCGGCTCGAAGGCGACGAGGAAGTCGTTGCCGAGTCCGTGGTGCTTCGTGAGGGTCGTCATCCGAGCTGTTCGTCCAGTGCGGCGACCACGACCGGTGCCACCTCGGCCACCGGGTCCCGGTCGACGTCGATCCAGCGTACGCGCGGGTCGCGACGGAACCACCGCTCCTGGCGGACGGCGAACTGCCGGGTGCGGTCGATGGTGGCGCCGACGGCCCAGTCGAGCGTGGACCGACCCTCCAGGTGCTCGATCAGCTCCTTGTAGCCGAGCGCCTGGGCGGCGGTGCGCGACATCCCGGCGGCCCAGATCCGCTCGACCTCGTCCAGGAGGCCGGAGGCCATCATCCCGTGCACGCGCGCGACGATCCGCTCGGCCAGCACCGGGCGCGGCCAGCGCAGACCGATCATCACGACCGCGGTCGGTGGGTAGGCCTGCATCCCGGGGCCGAACGAGCTGAACGGTCGGCCGCTGCCGACGGTGACCTCGAGCGCACGCACGATCCGCCGACGGTTGGTGGGCTCGATCCGCGCGGCTGCGACCGGGTCGAGGTGGCGCAGCCGCGCGTGCAGCGCGCCGAGGTCGGGCGTCGCTTCGAGCTCGGCGCGGACGTCGGGCCAGCGTCCGGGGATGTCGAGGCGGTCGACCACGGCGGTCAGGTACAGACCCGTCCCGGCGACGAGCAATGCCGGACCGCCGATCGCCGCGACGGCGACGTCATACGCGGCGCGGTAGTCGTGCACCGTGAACGTCGCCGAGGGCGCGGCGAGGTCGAGCGCGTGGTGCGGCACTGCCGCGCGGTCCGCCGCGGTCGGCTTGGCCGTCCCGACGTCCATGCCCCGATAGACCTGCATCGCGTCGACGGCCACGATCTCGGTCCCGGCGACCGCCCTGGCCGCGGCCATGGCCACATCGGACTTGCCCGACGCCGTCGGGCCGAGCACGACGACCGGAGCCACGGGCTCAGAGCGCCGCGACCGGGATCCGGACGCGATGCGACGGCTCGGCGACGAGGTCGACGAACACGCCGGTGAGGTGATGCGGCGCGGCAGTCGTCACCTCGACCGTGGCGTAGCTGCCGGGGCGCAGCGGGACGGGCGGCGTGAAGTGGACGAGTCGGTTGTGCGGCGTCCGAGCGGCGACGACCGCTGGGTCCTTCTTGCTCGGGCCGGTGACGAGAACCTCTTCGACGAGCCCGACGCGCGATCGGTTGGCGGCGAGGGCGCTGTGTTCGATGACGACCCGCAATCGGTCGAAGCGGTCGCCGGCAACGGCCGGGGCGACGAACTCGTCCGTCATCGTGGCCGCCTCGGTACCAGGCCGGGGCGAGAAGATGAACGTGAACGCGTCGTCGAACCGGGCCTCGACGGCCACGTCGAGCGTGCGCTCGAAGTCGTCGTCGGTCTCGCCCGGGAAACCGACGATGATGTCGGTCGACACCGCGAGGTCGGGCACGGCGCGGCGGGCCTCGGCCAGACGGGCGAGGTAGCGGTCGGCGGTGTACCCGCGGTGCATGGCGGCGAGCACGCGATCAGCGCCCGACTGCAGCGGGTAGTGGAGGTGCGGGCACACGGCGGTCGTCTCCGCCATCGCCGCGAACGTCTCGGGCCGCATGTCCTTCGGGTGCGGTGACGTGAACCGGACCCGGCGGATGCCGTCCACGGCACCGGCGGCACGGAGCAGATCGGCGAACAGCGGTCGGATCCGGGCCGATCGGTCGCCGTCGCGGCGGGCCGCCAGCTGCAGGTCGCGTCCGTAGCTGTTCACGTTCTGGCCCAACAGCGTGATCTCGGTGACGCCGGCCGCGGCCAGCTCGCGAACCTCGGCGACGACGTCCTCGAACGGCCGCGAGATCTCGACGCCGCGGACGGCGGGCACGATGCAGAACGCGCAGCTGTTGTCGCACCCGATCTGAATGGTGACCCATGCGTTGAACGACGTGTCGCGGACGGCGGGGAGGGCCGAAGGGAACATTGCGTGGTCGTCCATCACGGCTTCGTCGAGGATCTCGGTCAGCGGGCCACGCTGGCGCGAGGTCGCCAGCAGCTCGGCGGCGCGGTGCACGTTGTGGGTACCCATCACGACGTCGACGTGAGCGGCCCGCTGCCGCACGACGTCGCGGTCCTTCTGGGCCAGGCAGCCCGACACGACGATCTGGCGGCCGTCGCGCTGGGCCTTCCACGTCTTGAGGTGGCCAAGGTTGCCGTAGAGCTTGTTGTCGGCGTTCTCGCGGATGCAGCACGTGTTGAGCACGACGACGTCGGCGTCGGCGAGGTCATCGGCGGGCGTGAGTCCATCGGCCTCCAGCAGGCCGGCGATGCGCTCGGAGTCGTGCTCGTTCATCTGACAACCGAACGTGCGCACGACGTAGCGGCGCGTGTGGTCCGGTTCCATCGGGAGTGAGGCTATCGGTGCGCTCGGGGCCGCTTCGGTAGCCTCTGACCATGTCGGAGCGGGGCGACGAGCGAACGGTCAGGCAGCTCCTGGTCGGCGTCGGCCTCGCCCTCGCCGCGTTCCTCGCCGTGGCCGTCTCGGCGACCGGGGATCCGGTTCCGATCGCCGTCGAGGGGACCGGTGGGTGGCACCTCGACCCCCGTCCGGCCGAGCGTCCCGACCGGCAACCCGCCGAACCCCTGCCGCGCCTCCCGCCCGTCGACGAACCACGGGGGAACGGCAGCGACGTCGTCGGAGCGCTCATCCAGGCGGCCGCGTTGATCGCCGGCGGCCTCGTCGTGCTGCTCGCGCTGCGCGCCGTGCGGCGGGGCCTGCAGGCGCTGCCCGGGCGCGACCAGGAGATCCCGACGGTGCCCGCCGCGCTGGCCGCGCCCGGCGGGCCGCGCGATCTCACCGCGGCCGTGGACGAGAGCATCACCGAGATCGCCGACGGCCCCGTCGACGACGTGATCGTCGCCTGCTGGGTCCGGCTCGAAGCGGCCGCCGCAACGGGAGGGATCGAGCGGCGACCGTCGGAGACGGCGGCCGAGCTCACGGTGCGGGTGCTCGATCGGTTCGCCGCGCCGCGCCCCGCCACCGAGCGGCTGCTCGAGCTGTACCGGCTGGCCCGATACTCCCGGCACCGGCTGGGCGAGGACGATCGGTCCGCCGCGCTCGCCTCGCTCCACGAGCTGCGTGACGCGATCGGTGTCGCTGCGTGATGCCGACCCGGCGGATGCCGTCGCGGCGCCGGATGACGGTCGTCCACTCGCTGCTCGCCGCGATCGCGCTCGCGGTGGTCCTCGTCGGCATCGTGCTCGCCGGGTGGTCGCCACATGTCGGCTACCTCGTCGGGGTCACGGCGCTGGCCGTGCCGGCGACGGTGGCCATCCGCCGTACCGGGTCGGCGGTGTGGCCCTCGGACTGGCCACCAGCCGAGCTCCGTGAGCGGCCGCCGGCCGGAGCCGATCCGCGCCTCGGCACGCTGGCGACGATGCTGCGGCGCAGTGCCGAGGAGGTCTCGACAGCCGACCACCGCCTCCGGCCGCTGCTCGCCGATCTGGCCGGCCACCGTCTGCGCCGGGACCACGACGTCGACATCGACTCCGAACCCGAACGGGCCCGTCAGCTCCTCGGGGACGACGCGTTCGTCGTGCTGGCGTCCGCGTCCCCGGGTCCCCTCACCCCCGAGCGCATCGCGCGCGTGATCGGAGCGATCGAGCGTGTCTGACGTCACGACCGACATGCGCCGACGGGCCGGCGAGGTGCTCGACCGGGTCGGCGAGGCCGTCGTCGGCAAGCGTGACGCCTTGACGCTCGTGCTGGCCGGGATCCTCGCCGGAGGGCACGTCCTGCTGGAGGACGTCCCGGGCGTCGGCAAGACGCTGACCGCCCGTTCGTTCGCCCAGGCCCTCGGGCTCGAGTTCCGCCGCGTCCAGTTCACCCCCGACCTGCTGCCGTCGGACGTCACCGGCTCCCACGTGTACGACCAGCGGCGCAGCGAGTTCGTGTTCCGCCCTGGTCCGATCTTCTGCGGCCTGCTCCTCGCCGACGAGATCAACCGCACACCGCCCAAGACCCAGGCCGCGCTGCTCGAGGCGATGCAGGAGCGCCAGGTGACCGTCGAGGGCACGACGTTCCCGCTGGCGCCGCCGTTCCACGTGCTCGCGACCGCGAACCCCGTCGAGTACGAGGGCACCTACCCGTTGCCCGAGGCCCAGCTCGACCGCTTCCTCCTGCGGGTGTCGTTCGGGTACCCGACGGCGGCCGAGGAGTGGGACGTGCTGGGGCGACGGATCGGTCGGCGCCGCGAGGAGCAGGTGGTCGAACCGGTCACCGACGCGTTCGGTCTCGCCGGGCTCCAGGCGGCGTGCGAAGCCGTCACCGTCGACGACTCGGTCGGCCGGTACTGCGTCGAGCTCGCGGCGGCGACGCGCCGGCACCGCCAGGTGCTGATCGGTGCCTCGCCGCGGGGCTCGTTGGCGCTGCTGCTCACCGCCCGCGCATCCGCCGTCATCGATGGGCGCGACTTCGTGCTGCCCGAGGACGTGAAGGCGGTCGCCGTCGCCGCGCTGGCCCATCGCATCACCGTGCGGCCCGAGCTCTGGTTGCACGACGTCGACGGCGCGTCGGTCGTCGCTGACGTGCTCGGCGCCGTGCCGGTGCCACCGACGGTCCGACCCGCCGCGCCGTGAACGCGGCCGGCGACATCGGGGCGCCGCTCGGGCAGTGGCGGCCGACCGCCGCGCACGTGCGCGCCGTCGTCATGGCCGTCGCCTGCTTCACCGGCGCCGTCGTCTGGCGGCGGGCCGACCTGGCGATCCTCGGTGTGCCGTTCGCCGGACTGGCCGCCTGGGGCGCAGCCCACCGACCGCGACGAGCGGTCGTCGCGACGCTGGATGTCGAGGCTCGCACCATGTTCGAAGGTCAGGCGTCACCGGCCCGCGTGACCGTGACCACGGCCGGTGATCAGGGTGCACCGGTCGACGCCGACATCGTCGCGGGCGCATTGGCGACCGGTGCCTGGCTGGTCCCCGATCCGACGTCGGCGGCGCGGGCCGTCCTCGTCGAGGACGGTCGGGCCGAGGTCGTCGTGACGCTGCAGGCGGTGCGCTGGGGGCGTCACGAGGTCGGGTTGGACACCGTGGCGTGCACGTCCCGGCTCGGCGCCTATCGGTCGGTCGGCGTGCGGACGATGCCGGTGCTGATCACGACGATGCCCCAGAGCGCCGAGTTCGACGCCGCCGATGCGATGCCCCGACCGGGTGGCCTGGTCGGCCTGCACCAGTCGCGCCGGCTGGGGTCGGGCAGCGAACCGGCAGAGGTCCGTCCGTTCCGGCCCGGCGACCGCTTGCGGCGGATCAACTGGTCGGTGTCGTCGCGGACGGGCGAGCTGCACGTGACGTCGACCTGGGCCGACCGCGACGCCCACGTGCTGCTGCTGCTCGACAGCGAGTACGACGTCGGCCTCAGCGACGGCATCGCCGGTCGGGCCAGCAGCCTCGACGTCGCCGTGCGGGCGGCCGCCGCGCTCGGCGAGCACTACCTCCGCGCCGGCGACCGGGTCGCGCTCGCCGACCTCGGACGGCGGGTGCGCGACGTACCCGCCGGCAGCGGGGGCCGCCACCTGCGTCGGTTGCTCGAGGTGTTGGTGTCCGCCGAACCCGGCGTCGATCATCGCGCCGACGCCGTCCGAGCTCGCCCGATCACCGGGGGGGCGCTCGTCATCGCGCTGACGCCGTTGATCGGTCGGTCCACGCTGGACCACGTCGCCCACCTCGCCCTGCACGGACACTCGGTCGTCGTGGTCGACACGCGGCCCACCGATGCCGGTGCCGGCTCCGGCGACTCGATCGACACCGCCGGCCGTGATGCCTGGGCGGCGCCGCTCGCCGTGAGGTTGCGGGCCATGGAACGGGCGGCCGAGATCGACCGCCTCGGTGAGCTCGGGGTGCCGGTCGTCGCGTGGAGGGGGCGGGGCACGCTGGACGAGGTCCTGCGCGGGGTCAGCCGGATGGGCGGGACGCCGCACCCCGGGGGTCGGCGCTCGTGATCGATCCCGTGCGTGCCGTCGCCGCCGTGGTCCGCCGGACGGGTGCCGTGCCGGCGACCGCCCGCCTCGTGGTCGCCGGCGCTCTCGTCGTCGCCGTGCTGGCGACCGCACTGCCCGGATGGAACGTGCCCGATGTCGGCCTGCTCGTCGCCGTGGTGGCGGGGGTGATCTGGGCCGGCGCACCTGACTCGGGCGCCGGGCTGGTGTGCGTGGTCGTCCTCGCCCTGTGTTGGCTGACCTCGGCGCCCGGCGGGCTCACACCCGGTGCGGTCGTCACCGCGTTGGCGCTGCTCGTCGCCCACGTCGCCGCCGCTCTGGCCGCGGCGATGCCGCTGACGGCCAGCGCCGACCGGGCGGTCGCCCTGCGCTGGGCCCGGCCGACGGCCTCCATCGCGGCCGTCGTCATCGCCGCCGCCGGCCTGCTCGCCGTCCTCGACGCCTGGTCCCCGCCGGGCTCGGTGGTCATCACCCTCGGCGCGCTGGCCCTCGTCGCCACCGGCGCCTGGCGGTGGTCCCCCGATGACACCACGTCCTGATCGTCCGTTTTGGTCCGGATATTGGTCGCACGTGCGACC
>JBEVOM010000098.1:0-29963 GCA_040507575.1 Ilumatobacteraceae bacterium | reverse complement strand
CCCGCCGGTGCGCGCCCCGCCCCCCCCGCCCCCCCGGGCGCGCGGCGGGCCCCCCCGGGCGCCCCCCCCCCCCCGCGCCGCCGCCTCCGTCCCGCCGATCTGCGCCGCCACCTCGCGGTACGACAGCCCGGCGACGTGGTGCAGCAGCACCGCCTGGCGCTGCTTGTCCCCCAGCGCGTCCAGCGCCGTTCGCAACCGGCCGTCGTCGTCGGGCGGCTCCGACGCTGTCGCCGCGACGTCGGGCAGCTCGCCGGCGGGCACCGCCCGCCGCCCCGCGGCCCGCAGCTGGTCGAGGGCTCGGCGGTGAGCGATCGTCACCAACCACCCGCGCTCGTTGCTCCCCGGTCGCAGCCGCGGGTACGCCTGCAGCGCCGACAGGAACGTCTCGGACCAGGCGTCCTCGGCGTCCGCCGGCGGGAGCAGGGCGCGACACACCCGCATGACGACCGCGCCGTGGTCGCGCACCACCTCCTCGAACGGCCGCACCACCCCATGATGACGTGGCCCGGGGGGCGGCACTCACAGCCCCGTCTCCCGCACCGTGATGCTGAGCCGGCCCGGCGGCATCCCGATGTCCGACGGCCCGGTGCCGTCGAGGACCTTCGGGACCCCATGGAACACGCGGCGGCGCGGTCCGCCGAAGACGAGCAGGTCGCCGGAGCGCAACTCGATGTCCGTGAACGGCCCCGTGCGGCGGTCGAGGGCAGCCATCCGGAACACGCAGGTGTCACCGAGGCTGATCGTGACGACCGGGGCGGCCGCCGGCTCCTCGCCGTCCTGGTGGAGACCGAGGCGGGCCCCCGGCTCGTACAGGTTGGCGATGACCGCGTCGGGCCGATAGCGGCGCCCCGCGTCGTCACCGAACGTCTCGCCGACGGCCCGCCGGGCGAGCGCCGCGAGCCCGTCGGGCAACGGCTTGACCGGCGCGCCATCCGTGTCGTCGGCCGTCCGGCTGTAAGCGTACGGCTGCCAGTGCCAACCCAGGCACACCGACTGGACGCTCATGACGTGACCCGCCGGCACCCGGGGGTGACGCAACCCGGCCGGCGGGCGCGCCCACTCGCGGAACCCGGCGACGAGGGCGCGCTGCTCGTCGGCGTCGAGCCAGTCGGTGATCGACACAACGCCGGGGAGCACGTCCCGGCGGGTCGGAACCTGGCGCTCGAACACCAGGCCGAGCTGCCCCGACGCCGAGGCTTCGGGCGGCGGCAGCGTCGTCGGCACGCCACCGAGGCGGCTCAGGCCCATGCGGGAGCGGCGGCTGGTCGTGGTCACACGCACACCCGGTCAACGCCGCAGCCGGCCGGTTCGTGAGGTCGACGGGCGCCGATACTGTCCGCCGGGACGAAAAGGGGGGTCGATGGAGACGACGACCGACACGATGACGGGCGCCGACGGCGAGAGGATCTTCCTCTATCGATGGTCTGGTGCCGGCGAGCCGAAGGCGATCGTGCAGATCGCCCACGGCATGGGCGAGCACGCGGGGCGCTACGCCCGCCTCGCCGAGGCGCTGGTCGACGCCGGATACGTCGTGTACGCCAACGACCACCGTGGGCACGGCCTCACGGCGGGCGACCCGTCCCGACACGGCGACCTGGGTGCGGCCGGGTGGGCCGGCCTCGTCGCCGACATGAAGGCGCTCACCGCCCGGGCCCGCGCCGAGCATCCTGGGATCCCCCTCGTGCTGTTCGGTCACAGCATGGGGTCGTTCGCCCTGCAGCAGTATCTGCTCGACTCGAGCCGGGACCTCGACGGGGCGGTGCTGTCGGGGACCACGGCCGTCGACGTCATCGCCGGGGCCCTCGACCCGACCCAACCGGCCGACCTCTCGGCGTTCAACGCCCCGTTCGCGCCGGCCCGCACCGACTTCGACTGGCTGAGCCGCGACGACGCCGAGGTCGACCTGTACGTCGCCGATCCGGCGTGCGGCTTCGGCGTCGACGGCGCGGCGCTCGCCGGCATGATCGCCGACGCGCCCGCGCTCGCCGATCCGGCCCGCCTGGCCGCCATCGATCCGGACCTGCCGATCTACGTGTTCTCGGGCGACGCCGATCCGCTGGCCGGTGGCGGACCGCTCGTCGAGCTCGTCGCCAGCCGCTATCGCGACGCCGGGGTCACCGACGTCACGCTGCGGATGTACCCGGGCGCCCGCCACGAGACGCTCAACGAGATCAACCGGGACGAGATCACCGCCGACCTCCTCGCCTGGCTCGCCGGCGTCGTCGCGTAGCTGCCGACCACGGCGGCGCGTCAGCCTCCGATGAGCGAGGCCAGGGCCCAGACCGTGGCGACGAGGCCGACGGCACCCATCGCGATGCTGCGGGCCAGCGGGGCCCGCTCCAGCGCGCCCTCCTCGCGAGGTTCGGCCGGCGGCCGCACGATCGCCGCGACGTTGCCGACGAGGAGGGCTCCGCCGAGCGCCAGCACGAGCCAGGCGAGGAGGTCGTCGCCGAGGAACATCGCCCCAGGATGGCGGCCGGCGACCGGTTCTCCGTGAGATCCGGGGCCATTTCTGGCCCCGAACCCGAGTCAGAATCGGGGGTGGGCGGTGTCAGACGCCGCGGGCGGCGTTGTCGAAGCGGGTGTACTGGCCGAGGAAGACGAGGCGTTTGGTGCCGATCGGGCCCGAGCGGTGCTTGGCCACGATCACCTCGGCCGACCCCTTGTCCGGCGACTCGGCGTTGTACACCTCGTCGCGGTACAGGAACATGACGACGTCGGCGTCTTGCTCCAGCGACCCGCTCTCACGCAGGTCCGACAGCATCGGCCGCTTGTCGCTGCGGGCTTCCAGGTTCCGGCTCAGCTGGCTGAGCGCCACGATCGGCACCTCCATCTCGCGAGCCAGGATCTTCAGGTTCCGGCTGATCTCGCTGACCTCCAGCTGACGGTTCTCGGAATACCCGCCACCGCTCATCAGCTGCAGGTAGTCGATGACGATGAGCGCGAGGCCGCCGTGGCGGGCCTTGAGCCGCCGAGCCTTGGCCCGGATCTCCATCACCGTGACCCGCGGGTTGTCGTCGAGGAACAGGGGCACCTCGAGCCGGCCGATGGCCCGGCCGATCTTCGCCCAGTCCGACTCGCTGAGCCGGCCGTTGCGCATCTTCGTCGAATCGACCCGCGCCTCGCTCGACAGGATGCGCTGGGTCAGCTCGTTGTGCCCCATCTCCAGCGAGAACACGAGCACCGGCTTGGCCGTGGACTGGGCGACGTGGGTCGCCATGCCGAGTCCGAACGCCGTCTTGCCCATCGCCGGGCGGGCCCCGACGATGTTCAGCGTCGACGGTTGGAGGCCCGACAGGAGCTCGTCGAGGTCGTGGTAGCCGGTCGCCGTGCCGGTGATGGTGTCACCCCTGGCGAACGTCTCCTCCAGGCGGTCCATCACCCCCTTGATCGTCTCGGACAGCAGCTGCGTCGAGTCGGTGATGCGCTCCTCGGCGACCTTGAAGACCTTCGACTCGGCCTCGTCGACCGCCTTGGTGATGTCGTCGGGCTCGCCGTATGCCATCTCCGCGATGTCGCCCGCCACATGGATCAGCCGCCGCAGGATGGCCGTGTCCTGGACGATCCGCGCGTAGTGGGCGGCGTTGGAGATCGCCGGGGTGGCGTTCTGCAACGCGTGCAACGCCTCGCTGCCGCCGACCTGCTCGAGCAGGCCGGCCCGCCGCAGCTCGTCGGCCACCGTGACCGTGTCGGCCGGCGCACCGGTCGAGTACAACGCCCGCACGGCGTCGTAGATGTGCTGATGCCCGGGCTTGTAGAAGTCGTCGGGCTGCAGCCCTTGCTCGCTGACCGCGCCGATGGCATCGCGCGACAGCAGCACCGCGCCGAGCACGGACTCCTCGGCCTGCAGGTTGTGCGGAGGGATCCGGCTGCTGATGGTGGGCCGGGAGGACCGGCCGCGGTCGTCGCCGCGTCGCGGGTCAGCCATGTCGCGCAACGAGTCGTACGACATGTCGATCTCGGCGCCAGTCCATCACGTCACCCTTCCAGGGTGATCATGTGGGCGGCCAGTGGACGACCGGGTTGTTCTGTGGGCAAGACCCGAAATCGTGTGGACGAGCCTGTGGACATCGCCACAGACCCGACCGTCACGCCGAGACGATGTCGACCGTGATCGGGAACGAGACGTCGCCGTGCAGCTTGGCCGTCACGACGTGCTGGCCGAGCGTCTTGATCGGCTCGCTCTCGAGCTGGCGACGCTGGAGCTCGACGCCGGTCTGCTCGCGCACGGCGTCCACCACATCACCGATGGTGACGGAGCCGAAGAGCTTGCCCTCGTTGCCCGACTTGGCCGTGATCGTGATGATCTTCGGCACCAGTCGGGTGGCCACGCCCTGGGCCGCCTCGCGGTCGCTGGCGTCACGCTGGTCGCGTGACCGACGCATCTTCGCCGCCTGGTCGACCGCGCCGGCCGTCGCGACGAACGCCAGCCCCCGCGGCAGGAGGAAGTTGCGGCTGTAGCCGTCGGCAACGTCGACGATGTCGCCGCGCTTGCCGAGGCCGTCGACGTCAGCGCGCAGGATGATCTTCACGTCAGCCCCCGCCCTCGACGCGGACGTCGGCCGAGGCGTCGGTGCTCTCGGTCGCGCCGGTGCCCTGCTCGGCCTCGGTGCGGGCCTCGGCGTCGCGGTCACGGCCGCGGCCGCCACCCTCGCGTGGCGGACGGGTGCGCTGGGTGGAGACTCGCTTGGCGTACGGGAGCAGCGCCATCTCGCGGGCGACCTTGATCGCCCCGGCGACCTCGCGCTGCTGCTGCACGTCGTTGCCGCTGACGCGGCGGTTGCGGATCTTGGCCCGGTCGCTGATGAAGCGCGACAGCAGGTCGACGTCCTTGTAGTCGACGTACTCCACCTTCTCGGTGATGAGCGCGCTGGTCTTCTTCTTGTATTTCCGGGTGGTCGTGTCCTTGGACGCCCGGGCCCGGTTCTTCTTGCTGGCCATCAGTGGTTCGCCTTCGTGCTTCGCATGTGGGTGTTCAGAACGGCTCTTCGTCGCCGTAGATCGGGTCGGGGGCGCGGCCGCCGCCTCCGGAGGGGACGCCACCGCCGCCACCGCCACCGCTGCCTCCGCCGTCGGCCGAGGTGCGGGCGGTCTTCTCGACGTGGGCCTGGGCCCAGCGCAGGCTCGGCCCGAGCTCGTCGGCGATGACCTCGACGACGGTGCGCTTCTCGTTGTCCTGCGTCTCCCACGAGCGCTGCTCGAGCCGCCCGAACACGACGAGGCGGGTGCCCTTGTTGATGCAGGCGGCGGCGTTCTCGCCAAGCGTGCCCCACGCAACGACGTTGAAGAACGACGTCTGCTCCTGCCACTCCCCGTTGACCTGGTAGCGGCGGTTGACGGCGAGCCCGAAGCTGGCCACCCCCCGGCCCCCGCTGGTGTAGCGGAGCTCCGGATCGCGGGTGACGTTGCCGACGAGCGTGACGGTGTTGTCTGCCATGGTTGTCCTCCTGGCGCAGCCGCGTCAGGCAGCGGCGCCGGTCATGCCGCGACGCTCGGCTTCGGCGTCGGGCAGGCGGATCAGCTTGTGGCGGACGACCTCGTCCGCGAGGCGGAGCGTTCGCTCGAGCTCGTCGAGCGCGCCACCGTCGGCGAGCAGCTCGACGACGAGGTAGTAGCCGGTCTCCTTGCGGTTGATGGGGTAGGCGAACTGGCGCTTGCCCCACCAGTCGGGACGACCGTGGATCGAACCGCCGGCGGCGGTGATCCCGTCGGTCACCACCTTGACCCAGGACTGGGCCTTGGGGTCATCGACGTCGCCGTCGATGATGACCATCAATTCGTACGCACGCGTCATGCGTGATGAACCTCCCTTCGGACCCGGCGGCACCCGCCGCTCGGGGCCCCATCTCGGGGCAGGGTGAATGTGACCGGGGGAGTGTACCGGTGACGGTTCGATCGCGGCTGCGTGGCTCACGACGTCGAGGATGACGAAGGGGTGTGACAGCGAGACGGCCGGCCCGGCCCGCGGTCACGGCGCCGCGACGACGGCGAAGGCCCGCACCGGGAACGTGCCCATCCCGACCACCGCCGGCGGCACGGCCGTGAACGTGAACGACGACCCGATCAGCCGATCGAGGCCGCGGAGGTGCTCGACGATCGGGATCCCGGCACCGAGGAGCGCCGTGTGGACCGGCCGCGCCCCACCGCTGGTGTCGTCGATGTTGACCGAGTCGATCCCGACGATCGCCGCTCCTGCGTCGATGATCCGGTCGACGGCGTCCATCCCGACGAACGGGTGGATCGGATCACCGTAGGTCTCCGACGCCCAGTGCCGGTCCCAGCCCGTGCGGAACAGCACGGCGCGGCCGGAGACGTCGACGCCAGCGGGCAGGACGGCCTCCTGATCACCCGTCGCGTCGACCATGACGCCGGCAACGGCCACGACCCGCGCCAGGTCGAGCCCCGCCAGGTCGTGACCGTCGGCGAAGCGGTGGAACGGCGTGTCGAGGTACGTCCCCGTGTTCGAGACCATGTCGATGCGACCGATCTGGAACTCGTAGCCGCTGGCGTACCGCTGGCGCGACGCCGCTCGCGACAGGTGGTCGCTGATCACCGGACCGGGCAGGCCGGGGTAGGTCACCATCCCGTCGGTGATCGGGTGGCTGAGATCGACGATCACGCCGGTCAGGCGCTCCCGGCGGGCGCGACAGGGTCGCACGGCAGATCGAGCAGCTCGAGGCGGCTGCCGTCGCGGACGGCGATCGCCTCGAGCCCGCCCGGGAAGACCTCGATCGCCGCCACGTACGGCGCGGCCGCGGTGTAGCGCGGGCACCCCTCGGCGGGCCCGGTCATGCACGGCACCATGTCGGCCGACGACACGAACTCGCCGTCAGCGAAGAACGCGATGCTCAACGGCATCGGCGTGTCGCGCATCCAGAACTGCGACGTCGTCGGCTCGTCCCACAGGAACACCATGCCGTCGGCGCCACCGAGGTCGGTGACGCCCATCAGCCCCTGCGCCCGCTCGGCCGCGGTGGCGGCGACCCACAGGCACACGTCGCAGACGGTGCCGTCGGCCGCGCTGATCCGACCCGCCTCGGCGGCGAATCCGGCGGGCACGACCGCTCCCGTCGGGATGGTGGTCGGCGGGAACGTCGCGACCGGAGACGTCGTGGCGGTTCCCGGCGACGTCACGGTCGGCGGCGCCGAGCCGACCGACGGCGCGGTCCCATCCAGCGCGACGCTCGAGGTCACCGTCGTGGCGACCGTCGGCCCCGAGGCCGCGTCGTCGCCGCCACAGGCCACGACCGTCATCGGGACGAGCGGCACCAGCAGCAGCCATCGCCGTCCCATCGCGCCCACGCTACGCAGTACCGTGCTCGCCGTGCCGTCGACCTGCGAGAGCTGCGGAGCACCCGACGAGCAGCTCTACGCCGTGCACCGGCGCTACGTCACCCCGGCGGCGTGGGACACGCCAGGGCGCGACGTCACGCTCGACGAGGTCGAACGGTGGTGCTTCTCGTGCTGCACCCACTACCCGCACGAGATGCTCGAGGAGTGAGCACCCGGCCCCGACCGCGTCCGGTCAGCGGCCACCGACCGGCAGCACGCTGCGCAGGTGGTGCCAGTGGCAGGCGACGCAGGCCTCGACGATGTACGCGGACAGCTCCTCGCGTCGACGGTCCAGCGCGTGCAGCTCCTTGGCCGTCGTGACGCACTTGCCCTGAGCCGGCAGCCGGGGCCCGAACACGTACGTCACGAGCTTCAGCTCCTCGGCTTCGCAGATCGGACAGGACGCCGCCGAGGGGGTCCCGACGTTCTTCGCCGCCCGGATCAGCTCGGGGTGGGCGTCGCACACCTGCTCCTGGCCGAGCCGTCCACGCCGGTACTCGTTGATGAGGTGCTGCCGGGCCAGGCGGTGGTCGATCTGACCGCGACCGCTCCCCGTTCCACGAAGGGCATCGACCGACAGACTCATCGCCCCGAAGGCTAGCCACCCTCACCCGGGCCCACGTCCCGATCCGCCCGCTGGGCCGTCCGACGCACCACACTGGCGGCCGTGAGTCCCAACGTCAGCTACGGCCCGGGCGTCCCGGGCGACGACGAGCTCCACCTGCTCGGTGACGTCAGCGGGGCGCGGCGGGTGATCGAGCTCGGCATCGCCGGCAACTCGGTGCCCCTCGCCGCGTCGGGTGCGAAGGCCATCGCGCTCGATCCCGATCCCGAGCGGATCGCCGACCTGCGCGCCGCGGCGGCGTCCGCCGGCGTCTCGATCGAGTGCCACCACGGCGAGCTGGCCGACCTCGGCTTCGCCCCGAGCGGCACGATCGACCTCGTCCTCGCCAACCACAGCCTGGACGACGACGAGGACCTCGGGCGCACGCTGCGGCAGGTCAACCGAGTGCTCAAGGCCGGCGCCCCGTTCGTCATCTCGATGGCCCACCCGTTCGCCGCCGTGTTCGTCGGCGACGGGCCACCTCGGCGCTACGGCGCCGACCACCGCACCGTCGGCGATCTGCTGACCGCGCTGGCCCGGACGAACTTCCGGATCGAGGCGTTCCACGAGCTCGGTGTCGACGACACCACGCCGGTGCCGACGACCCTCGTCGTGAAGACGCGCAAACAGGGCTCCTGAACCGCTCAGCGGCAGCAGTCAGCGCCGGAGCACGGTCATCGAATCGAGTGCGACCTCCATCGCGGCGAGGTCCTCCGGTCCGACGATCTGCGCCAGCACGAGCACGGTGCCGCTTGCGCCGTCGGGCTCGACCACGACCGTGACGATGTCGTTGGCCGTGCCGCCGCAGTCGCGGAAGACCCGCCACTCCCCCGTCATCGCTGCGCCCTCGTACGGCCGGGAGCTGCCCGAGCGGCAGTCGTCACCGAACTGGTAGGAGTCGAGCACGGCCTGCACGTCGTCGTCGGCGGACAGCGCGACGGCGGTGATGCCGGGGACGTCGTAGCCGTCCAGGAACTCGCGCATGTCCGGCGACGCAGCGAGGTACGGCGCCGGGGCGCCCTCGGCCGTGCGCCCGGTGCTCGTGCTGCGATCGGCCCAGGCCTCGGGCACGTCCATCGCCAGCCGCCCGGTGTCGTCCACGAGGCGCTGCACCGGCGGGGCGTCGGCGACCACCACACCGTCGACGAGGCTGGCCAACGTGTCGCGCAGCCGCACCGGCGGCGGGACCGTCGTCGTCGTGCTCGTCGTGCTCGTCGTGCTCGTGCTCGACGTGCTCGTCGCCCGCTCGCTCGTCGACGGGACGGCAGTGGTCGGGAACGCCTCGAGCACACCGCCGACGGCAACGGTGGCCACGGTGGCGGACCCGCTCGCGTCGGACGCCCCCGAGCCACCGGCGGTGCTGCACCCGGCGACCGTCCCGACCGCGAGTGCGAACGCGACGGCGACCGCAGGGGGGAGGTTGCGGCTCATGTCGGCGCGCGATCGTACGGGACGGCCGGCGCCCGCGACCGGCGCCCGCGACCGGCGCCCGGACGCGCCGCCGGCCGGGACCGTCCACCTCGAGGGCGGATGGTCCCGGCCGGCCAGCGGTCGTCGGAGGATCAGGTCGTGATCAGCCCGTCGTGTTGAAGGTGTTGAACGCCTGGTCGAGGGCGGCCAGGTCGGCATCGGTCACGATCTGGGCGATGATCACCGCCATGTACGAGCTGTCGGCCGGCACGGCCACCAGCGTCACGATGTCGTTCGCCGTGCCGCCGCAGTCCAACCACGTCTGGTACTTGCCGGTGAACACCGGATCCGAGTAGTCGGTGATCCCGCCGTCGGTGCACGACTCGGGGTACCCGAACTGGCCCAGCGCGGTGTCCACGTCCGATGTGAACGGGATCTTGGCGAACTCCAGGCCGGGCACGTCGAAGCCGGTCTTCAGCGCCTCGAGGTCGGTGGACGCCCCGATGTACGGGTACTGGGTGCCGTCGTCGAAGGTGCCCGGCGCGGTGTCCCGCGAGGCCCACGCCGTCGGGACGTCGACGTAGATCTGCCCGAGGTCGTCCTGCACCGACTCGTACTGGTAGCCGGACGTCGCCGGGGTGTCGGTGCCACTGTCGTCGCCGACCTGGTCACCGACCTCCTCGGCGAACGAGAACGCCAGCTCCAGCGGCTTGCCGCCGTTGATCTCGCCCTTCAGGACCTCCTGGGTGTCGTAGCGCAGCACCTCGACCTGGATCGGGGCGCCCTCACCGGACGTGCGGATGACGTCGCAGTAGTCCTTGAACGTGCCGTCGGTCCCGATCGGCAGACCGTTCATCGACGTCACGATGTCACCGGGCATGATCTCGGCCTCGGACGCCGGCGACCCGGGCTTGACGCCGGCGACCCACACGCCGGAGATCCCGAGCGCGTCGTCGTACACGGCCCATCCGTTGATGCCGAGCGACTCGAAGTCGCCGTCCTGCAGCTTGTCGATCACCGGCTGGGCGAGGTCCGACGCGATGCCGAAGAACTGCTCGGTCGTCGTCGCCTGCGCGCCACCGGCGTAGTTGATGGCGACCACCTCGCCGGCATCGTCCACCAGCGGGCCGCCCGAGTTGCCGGGCTGGATCGCCGCGTCGTGCTCGACGGTGTGGTCGATCGACGACGTCCCGGTGAGGTCGCCGCCGGCCTCGGCCTTGGCGATGATGCCCCGCGTGAGCGTGAACTCCGGGTCGCCGAGCGGGTACCCGGCGGCGTAGACGTCGAGACCGGGGGTGATCTCGCCGTCGTACCACGACAGGTAGGGGAGGTCGCCCGGCGCGTTGATCTTGATCAGCGCGAGGTCGTTGCACTCCGAGGTACCGAGGATCGTGGCGTTGTAGCTGTCGTCGAGCTCGCCGCCGATGTAGACCTGAAGCGTGGCCGCGCCGGCGACGACGTGGTTGTTGGTGACGGCGAGGCCGTCGGGGCTGACGATGAAGCCGCTGCCCGCGCCGGAGCCGTCGGCGAAGCCGATCTCCGGGTCGCGGAACGTGCCGCGGGCGATGATCTGCACGACCGCCGGCTGGACGTCGGTGAAGGAGTGGATCCCCACCTCGGTCGTTTCCGTCGGTTCCGTGCTCGTCGTCGGCGCCGCCACCGTGGTCGTCGGGTCCACCGGCTTGGTGTCGGCGGTGGGCGTCGTCGTGTCCGTCGTCGCGTCATCGTCGTCTCCGCCCCCACAGGCGGTCGCGACGAGCGCGAGTGGCAGGGCCGCCAAGAGCAGCCGCCTACTCGTCCGGTTCATGTTTCCTCCAGGGCCCGCAGGCTTCCTCCAAGGCCCGCCACCCTGGCGTGCCTGCTATCGGGGACATTCTGAGCGTCCGAGCCCTTGGAAGCATCGTGGGAACCACGTGTAAGTCGGCCTCACGCGTGAGACCCCGCCGGGCGGGGCTGCTCGTGGGGCGTCGTGCCGGCGACGAGGTCTGCGAAGCGGCACGTCGGCGGGGCTACAACGTAGCCCGCTCGGCCTCGACGATGCTGGCCGGGCGGGGGCGGCCGAACAGGTAGCCCTGTCCCCGGTCGCACCGCATCGCCCGCAGTCGCGACAGCTGGAGCGGGGTCTCCAGACCCTCGGCGATGACCCCGATGCCGAACGAGTGGCCGAGGTTCACGACGGCCTCGACGATCGTCGTGTCCTCCGTGTCGAGCCCGAGACCGGCGACGAACGACCGGTCGATCTTGATCGCCTCGACCGGGAAGCGCTTGAGGTACGTCAGCGACGAGTACCCCGTGCCGAAGTCGTCGACGGCGAGGTGCAGCCCGAGGCTGCGGAGGTTGCGCAGCGCGACCGTCGACGCCTTGACGTCGGCGAGCAGCGCTGTCTCGGTGATCTCCAGCCACAGGGAGTCCGCCGGGATGCCGGACTGGGCGAGCACGTCGGCGACGAGCGTGGCGAACGCCGGGTCGACCACCTGCCGGGTCCCGACGTTGACCGAGATCGTGGCGTCGGCGAACGGCAGGTTGCGGGACCGCCACCGAGCGAACTGGGCGAGGGAGTCGCGCAGGATCGTCGCGCCGATCTCGTCGATGAGCCCGGTTTCCTCAGCCATCGGGAGGAACTGGTCGGGCGACAACAGACCTCGTTCCGGATGCAACCACCGCGCCAGCGCCTCGAAGCCCGTGACATGCCCGGTCGTCAGCTCGACGATCGGTTGGAAGTACGGGACGATCTCTCCGCGCTCCAGTCCCCGCCGCAGCTCGTTGGCGGTCCGCAGGGCGAGCACCGTCGTCTCGTGGATGCCTGGCGCGAACGTCTCCACGCAGTCGCGGCCACGGGCCTTGGCGCGGTACATCGCCGCGTCGGCGTCGCGCAACAGGTCGGCCGCCGACACGCCGGGCCGGTCGTTCACGGCCATCCCGATGCTCGTGCTGACGAACAGCTCCGTGCCGTCGACGTCGACGGCGTTGCGCACGTCGGATCGCAGCGCCTCGGCGACCGCCATCGGGTCACGGTCGGCGATGCGCAGCATCACGATGAACTCGTCACCCCCGAAGCGGGCCAGCTCGGCGTCCGGACCGACGACGGCCCGGAGCCGCACCGACATGGCCCGGAGCAACGTGTCGCCGATGCCATGGCCCAGGCTGTCGTTGACGGCCTTGAAGTTGTCGAGGTCGATGAACAGCATGGCGACGTCACCGACATCGGCGTCGGCCAGCACGGCGTCGACCCGGGCCAGCAACTCCGTGCGGTTCGGGAGGCCGGTGAGGTCGTCGTGGGTCGCCGCCCAGCGCAACTGCTCGGCGGTGCGTCTCTGCTCGGTGACGTCCTCGATGTGGGTGATCGCCAGCGACACGCCCTCGTCCTCGGTCACCGCGACCCGCGTGCGAGCCCAGATGAACTCGCCGTCGCTGCGCCGGTAGCGCTGGTCCAACAGGTACGTGTCGGCGATGCCGAGCTCGAGCCGGGCCCGGTAGGACGCGGCAGCGCGGAGGTCATCGGGGTGCGTGAGCTCGCGGATGCTGCGGCCCACGAGGTCGGCGACCGGGATCGCCAGCATGTCTGCCAACGACCGGTTGGCGTCGACGATGATCGAGTCGTCGAGGCGGACCAGGGCCATGCCGGTCGGCGCCGAGTGGAACGCCTGCTGGAACCGCCGCCGCGCCTGCTCCAGGGCTCGCACGCGCTCCTCACGTTCCGTCACGTCGCGCAGGCGGACGACGACGCTGGCGTCGGAACGCCGGGGGCGGTCCACCGTCGCTTCGACGAGCGTCCCCGACGGTGCATCGCCCACACCCGTGTCGCGCACGCGGAACGACGCCGTGACGTTGGGGCGCTCGGCGCGGCCCTCGGCCAGCCACGCCGCGAGGTCGACACCACGCATCGGCTCGATGAACGCGGCCAGGGAACGCCCGACGAGCTCGCCGACGTCGTGGCCGGTGAGCTCCGCGGCCTTCGCGTTGGCACCGCGCACGACGCCCTCGTCGTCGAGGGAGAGCACCGCCTCCGGCAGGTCGTCGAGCAGCAACCGCAACTCGGACTCGGTGTCGATCAGTCGTTCGATGGTGCGGTTCAGGTGTCGCGCGATGCGACGCGACTCGAGCCACGTCACGATGACGGCCGCGACGGCCAGCAGCGCCGTCGTCACCGCGAGCGCGACGGCTCCGGCGGAGCGTCCGTCGTCGAGCCGGAGCACGGCGACGACGAGGGCCACGAGCAGCGCGGCTGCAACGACCACCGACACGACCCACCGCCACGTCGCCGCCCGCCGCCGGATCTGATGCCCGTCGGTGACGTCGCCCACGCCGCTCATTCTGCGCGGCGGTCCTGCCACCAGGCGTCGAGACGCTTCATCGCCTCATCGTCGCCGATCGGGCCCTCGTCGAGGCGGATCTCCAGGAGATGGTCCAGCGCCTCGCCGACGAGCTTGCCGGGCGGGATGCCGAGGTGCTCCATCACCTGGCGGCCGTCGAGCTCGGGCCGGATCGACGCCAGCTCCTCCTGCTCGGCAAGCACGCCGATGCGCTCCTCGAGCTCGTCCATCCGGCGCGAGAGGCGGGCGGCCTTGCGCTCGTCGCGCGTCGTGGAGTCGCAGCGGGTGAGGACGTTCAGCTCCTCCAGCAGGCTGCCGGCGTCGCGCACGTAGCGGCGGACCGCGGCGTCGCTCCAGCCCATCTTGTACGTGTGGAAGCGCAGGTGCAGGAAGACGAGCTCGGACACCGCGGCGATGTCGGCCGACGGGTAGTGCAGCGCCTCCATCCGCCGCCTCGTCATGCGGGCGCCGACGACGTCGTGGTGGTGGAAGGTCGTGCCCTTGCCCGCCTGGTATCCGCGCGTGCGCGGCTTGCCGATGTCGTGGAAGAGCGCGGCGAGCCGGGTCAGGCGGAAGTCGAACGCCCCGCCCGACAGGTCCCGCTTCACGTTCTCGATGACGGCGATCGTGTGGCTCAGCACGTCCTTGTGCCGGTGGAGCGGGTCGTGCTCGAGCCGCAGACCGGGCAGCTCGGGCAAGAAGTGCTCGGCCAACCCGGTGTCGACGAGGAACCACAGGCCGGTGCCAGGAGCGTCGACAAGCAGGAGCTTGTCGAGCTCGTCGCGGATCCGCTCGGCCGACACGATCGCCAGCCGCGACCCACGCTCGACGACGGCGTCGACGAGCTCCGGCACCGGCGTCAGGCCGTAACCGGCGATGAAGCGCGCCGCCCGCAACATGCGCAGCGGGTCGTCGTCGAAGCTGACCTCGGGAGCCAGCGGCGTGCGCAGCGTCGCGGTCGCCAGGTCGACCGCGCCGCCGTGCGGGTCGATCAGGGCCGCGCCGCTGCCGGCCGCACCGGGCAGCAGCTCGAGCGCCATCGCGTTGATCGTGAAGTCCCGGCGAGCAAGGTCGGCCTCGATGTCGTCGGCGAACGTGACGTGCGGCTTGCGCGACTCATCGGTGTACGACTCGGCCCGGAACGTCGTGATCTCGACGGTGCGGGTTGTGCCGTCCGGCCGGGTGCGATGAGCGCCGATCGTCCCGAACCGCTCGCCCTGCGTCCACACCGCGTCGCCCCAGCCCCGCAGCAACGACTTGACCTCCGGTGGGCGGGCACCGGTCGTGAGGTCGAGGTCCCCGGCGGGGTGCGCGCTGCCGACGAGCAGGTCGCGGACCGCCCCGCCGACCAGGTAGAGCCGCTGGCCGGCCGCCGTGAAGCGCTCGACGAGCGGCGCCAGCTCCTCGAGGATCGTGGCGAATCGTTCGGGGACCATGACCGGGGAAAGGCTAGGCGCCCGCCCGACCGACGAGCCTGGTCACGACGAGAGCGTGACAGCCCACTCGGCCAAGGCCGCGTCCACCGCGCCGCCACCCGGCCCGCCGGAGGTCGGCAGGTCGGTGACCGGGACGTCCCCGGCGAGCGTGGCCACGACCGCACCGGCACAGCTGGCGAGCGCATCCAGGTCGTAGCCGCCCTCGAGCATCGCGACGCACCGACCGGGGGGGACGTGGGCCAGCGCCCGCGCCGTCAGCATCGCGAAGTCGCCGGCCGTCAGTCCGAGGTCGGTCAACGGGTCGTCACGATGGGCGTCGAACCCGGCCGAGATCAGCAACCACGTCGGCGCGAACCGTTCGACGACGGGTGCGACGAGCTCGTCGAACGCCCGCAGGTAGACGTCACCGGTCGCCCCCGACGGCAGCGGGATGTTCATCGTCGTCCCGGCGCCGGCGCCGATGCCGGTCTCGGTGACCCGGCCCGTGCCCGGGTAGAGCGGCCACTGGTGGGTGCTGACGAACAGGACGCGTGGATCGTCGACGAACGCCGCCTGCGTGCCGTTGCCGTGGTGCGCGTCGTAGTCGAGGATCCAGACCCGTTCGCCGGCTGCCGCCAACGACGCCGCGACGACGGCGATGTTGGAGATCAGGCAGAAGCCCATCGCGTCGGTCGGTGTGGCGTGGTGCCCGGGTGGACGCACCGCGCAGAACGCGGCCGACCCGCGGCCCTCGCGCAGCGCGGCGACCGCCGTCAGGCCGGCGCCGGCCGCCAGCTCGGCGGCCGCCGACGAGTGCGTGCTCACGCACGTGTCGGCATCGATCCAACCGCCTCCGGCCGCGGACATCGCCTCCAAGCGGTCGAGGTGCCACGCCGGGTGGACCCGTTCGAGGTCGGCACGCGTCGCCGGGACCGGATCGAGGGCCACGAACGCGTCGCCACCACTGCGGTGGCGGACCCCGTCGATCACCGCCTGCAGGCGTGACGGGCGCTCGGGGTGCCCGGGCCCCGTGAGGTGCTCGAGGAACGTCGGATGGGTGGCGAAGAGCACGGTCACGCCGGCGCCCTCACGTCCCGCCCGGAACCGGGCCACCTGGTCACGGCAACCAGGCTACGACCACCGGGCCAGGCCGAGGACGACGCGATCCGTCCGAGCGCGGCGCGGCCAGTACGGTCGGCACCCGGTGAAGGTGCGACGACATGCGACGGGGGGCCTCGGGCGCAGGGTCCGCGTCCGCCCCTGGGCGTTCGACAGCTCCGTGATCCACCTCGTCCTCGCCGACCAGGCCATCGTGCCGACGGCCGGCGAGGTGCGCTCCTGGGTCGACGCGCTCGGCGAGCAGCCCCGGCCCGGCGCGACGCCCCTGCGCGCCATCCGCACCGGC
This sequence comes from Ilumatobacteraceae bacterium, assembly GCA_040507575.1. Classification (GTDB taxonomy): domain Bacteria; phylum Actinomycetota; class Acidimicrobiia; order Acidimicrobiales; family Ilumatobacteraceae; genus JALZMG01. The sequence goes on along the minus strand of JBEVOM010000098.1, from coordinate 13,484 downwards.
GCCCTGTTCCCCGATGCGGCCGCCCGCTTCGCCGACGCCGGGTTCGACGTCATCGACACGCTCGCGCTCTTGCGGATCGACCTCACCGACCGCCACGAGGCCCTCGAGACGGCGACCCACCAGCGGACGGTGCCGCTGCGCGGCCGCCAGCACCACAGCGCATCGCAGATCGACCGGGCGGCGTTCGGCGATCCGTGGGGCAACGACGCCGACGACCTCGACGAGATCCGCCGGGCGACGCCGGTGCACCGCGCCCGGGCCAGGACCGCTCCCGGCCCGGCCGGCATCCGGCGGTCGCCCCTCGTGGCGTTCGCGATCACGGGCGCGGCGGCCGGGCACGGGTACCTGCAACGACTTGCGGTGACGCCTGCGCAGCAGGGGCACGGGCACGGGCGGGCCCTCGCCGTCGACTCCCTGCAGTGGATGCGCTCACGGCGACTGCACCACGGGCTGGTCAACACCGCCATCGACAACGCACGGGCCCTGCAGCTCTATGAGTCGCTCGGGTTCCGAGCCCTCCCCGAGCAGCTGCTCGTCATGGAGCTCGACACGACCTCCTGATGACCGGACGTGTGACCAGAGCGGCCGTGTCCGCCGCCGCCGCCGGCTCGTCCGTGCTCGCCATCGCGGTGGTCCCAGCCGGCGCGACCGCCCAGGCGCCGACCGAGCTCGTGATGGTGCTCACCGACCAGACGTTCTCGGTGTCACCGGGCGGGGCGTGGCACGTCGTGTTCGACGTGCTCGGCGACGCCGCCGTCCTCCGCGCCGCGCCGACCGCGCAAACGACCACGACCTCCGCGACAACGGCTCCCGGCGGCGATGCCGCCGCCGGCCCACCGGTCGACGCGACGGCCGGTGCCGTCGGCACCGTGGTCATCAGCGCGGGGCGACCCGTGGAGACGCGCGCCCAGCTCGCTGCGGTCCTCGACGGCCAACGCCCGGCCGCCGCCGACCGCATCGAGATCCCACTTGCGCCGGTCCTGACGAGCGGCGCCACGACGACGATCACGCTCGACGTACCGACGAGCGATGAGATCGGAGCAACCGGCGCCCTCACGATGCGCCAGCCCGGTCTCTACCCGATCGATGTCGCGGTCGTCGTCGGCGACGCGATCGTCGCCGAGCACAACACGTTCGTCGAGCGCCTCGACACCGACCCCCCGACCAGCACGGCGACCGGGGCCGGTCCGATGAACGTCGCCATCGTCGCGGCGACCGCGGATCCGGGTCCGGCCGCCGACGCCAGCGCGATCGCGGCCGGGCGCCGCGACGTCGCTGCGATCGCCGCGCTCGCCGAAGCCGTCGACGGCCCGATCACCGTCGCCATCCCCCCCACGCTCCTCGACGGCATCGGATCCGAGGATCCCGCTCTCGCCGACGCGCTGCGCACGACGCTCGTCGGCGACGAGGTCCTGGCCCTGCCAGCGGACGAGATGGACCCGTCGTCGCTGGCCGCGATCGACGAGCAGGCCACGTTCACGCGCAACCTCGTCGCCGGCGAGGAGAGCCTGGCGGCGGCACTGCCGGTCCGGCCGACTCGGGAGTCGGCGTGGATGGCACCCGAGGCGATCAGCACCCCGGCGGCCACGATGCTGCGCAACCTCGGGTTTCGCTCGCTCGTGCTCGCACCCGAGTTCTACGAAGAGCTCGACGGTGCCATCGGCGGGTACTTCGACCGCACACTTGCGCTCGAGGTCGACCTCGGCGACGGGTCCACGCTCCCGGCCAAGGTGCCCGACGTGTCGGGTGGACTGCTCGACCCGGCGGTGATCGACGACGAGCGCAGCACCGTCGACGCCGCGGTCGAGATCGCCGCCTCCCTCGTCACGACGCGCCGCGAGCTCGGCCCGGAGCTGGACCGCAGCGCCGTACTCATGGCGCCCGACGGCGTGGTGCCCGACGCCGGCGTGGCGTCGACGCTGGCCAGGTTCGTGTCAGCGCTGCCCGACTTCGCGCTCGCCCCGCTGTCGGCGTTGCCGGCGGCGACCGACACGATGGTCGTCGGGTCGAGCGGACCCGTCGTCGTCACGCTCCCGGACTCGGCCGGGCCCGACCTGAGCGATCGCCGCGACCCCATCGAGCTGGCCCGCATCGTCTGCGAGAGCACCGGCTCGATGATCGTCGGTGACGACACGCAGCTGACGGCCTGGCGCCGCCAGCTCGACACCTTGCTCTCCACCGGACTCACCGACGACGAGTTCACCGCCGGGCTCGAGCAGCTCGGCACCGAGACCGACGCCGTCCGCGCCAACGTCGAGATGCCACGCCCGTTCACGTTCACGCTGACCGGACGTTCGAGCCCGTTGCGGCTCAACCTGTGGAACCGCGGTCTGGACACGCTGCGCGTCGTCGTCGTGCCGAGCTCGCCCAAGCTGCGCTTCCCTGAGGGAGCGAAGGAGGTCGACCTCGCCCCCGACAGCGTCACCGAGGTGGTCATCCCGGTGGAGGCCCGTTCCAACGGCACCGCCCCGGTCGAGATCCGGATCGTCACGCCGGAGTTCGGACAGGACGTCGGTGAGCCGATCGTGCTGACGGCCCGGGTCAACGCGCTCACCGGTCTCGGCCAGGTGGTCACAGGCGCCGCCGTGCTCGTGCTCGTCTCGTGGTGGTACGGGCACTTCCGTCGCCGCCGCCGCACCCGCCTCGCCGCGCTGAACGGCAACGGCGCGTCACCGGCCGCTGTCCTGTCGACCGTCTCGCCCGACGCCGCAGAGGTCGCCGCGCTCCGGCTGTTCGACCCCGACGATCCGAGCGGGCCGCTCCCCCGGCCCGGCGAGGAGACCGCCGCCGATAGCCTCGCTGACCCGTGACCGAGCTGTACCCGGTCGGTGTCGTCACCGACAGCGCATGTGACCTGCCCGACGAGCTCGTGGAGCGCTGGGGGATCGAGGTCGTGCCCCTCAGCATCCGCTTCGGCGACGAGGAGCTGGTCGACCGCGAGCAGCTCACGACGTCGGAGTTCTGGGCCCGCTGCGCGTCGTCACCCGACCTGCCGTCGACGGCCGCGCCATCCCCCGGCCGCTTCGAGCAGGCCTACCGACGTCTCGTCGAACGCGGTGCGCCCGGGATCGTCGTCGTCAACCTGTCCGGTGCGCTCTCGGCGACGATGCAGAGCGCCGAGCTGGCCGCCCGCACCGTCGCCGCCGAGGGCATCGCCGTCCGGGTCGTCGACAGCCGCACCGTGTCCCTCGGGCTCGGCACCATCGCGCTCACCTGCGCCGAGGCGGCGGCCGAGGGCGCCGATCTCGACGCGATCGAGCAGCTGGCGAACCAGCTCGTCGCCCGCACCCGCGTGTTCGGCGCGCTCGACACGCTCGACAACCTGCGCAAGGGCGGCCGCATCGGCAACGCCAAGGCGCTGCTCGCCACCGCCCTGGCGATCAAGCCGATCATCGAGGTCGCCGACGGCGTGGTGGAGCAGCACGGCAAGCAGCGCACCCGGTCCAAGGCCCTCAACTTCCTCGTCGAGAAGGTCGCGTCGTACCAGGGGCGCATCGAGCACCTCGCCGTGCTGCACGCCGACTGCAGCGACGTCGACGCGTTCGTCGACAAGCTGCGCCCGCTCACCGACGACGAGATCGTCGTCGGTCAGATCGGGCCGGTGATCGGTGCCCACGCCGGTCGCGGCACGATCGGCGTCGCCTTCCAGGAATCGACCGGCTGACCGCCGCGCCGGACCCCTGGGATCGCAGTGGCGGTGTCTCGGACCGTCCCCGGGTGACGACGGAATCGCAACTAGCGTTCCCCCGCGGAATGCCGGCGTCGACCACTCCCCCTCCTCCCAGCGCGGGCTCGCAGCGAGACGAACCGCTCGTGCTCCACGGGCGCTACCGCCTGGAGCGTCGGCTGGCGCAGGGCGGGATGGCCGAGGTGTGGTTGGCCACGGACCTCCTGCTCGACCGCAAGGTCGCGCTGAAGTGGCTCAAGCCGAGCCTGGCCACCGATCCCGTGGTCGCCGAGCGCTTCCGGCGCGAGGCCATCGCCGTCGCCGGTCTGACCCACCCGAACATCGTGGCCGTCCACGACGTGTTCGAGGACAGCGGTCGCCAGGCCGTCGTGATGCAGTTGATCGACGGCAAGAGCCTCCGCCAGCTCCTCGACGTCCAGACGAGGTTGAGCCCGGATCTCACGATCCACATCGGCATCTGCGTCGCCTCGGCCCTCGACGCCGCCCACCGCCACGGGTTCGTCCACCGCGACGTCAAGCCGGGCAACATCCTGGTGACGCCGGACGGCCGGGTGCTGCTCACCGACTTCGGGATCGCCAAGGGCCTCGACACGTCCGACGACGACCTGACGAGTGACAACGTGATGATGGGCACCGCCAAGTACCTGTCACCCGAGCAGGTCCGCGGTCGCAAGCTCGACGGCCGCGCCGACCTCTACTCGCTCGGGCTCGTGCTCTACGAGTGCCTGGCCGGCCGGGTGCCCTTCCTCGGTGAGACGGATGCCGACACGGCCCTCGCCCGACTGCAACGCGACCCGACCGACCTCGGTCGGCTGCGCCCGACGCTGCCGCGCGGCCTCGTCAACCTGATCCACCGACTGCTGTCGCGCAACCCCAACCACCGACCGAGCTCCGGGGCCGAGCTGCGCAGCGAGCTGCAGCGGATCTCCGAGGAGCCCCCACCCGACCTCACACCGCTGGGAGCCCCGCCGTCCGGACCGGTCCCCAGTCCGGTCGGTCCGTTCATCCGCGTCCCCCGCAACACCGGCCAGGTCGGAAGGACCCGGCCCGGCGCACCCCGCATCCCGGGAGAAGCGACACCGCCGAACCCGGTGCCCCGCCGGCCACGCGACAACACCCCCCACGCCGGCGCCCGGCTGCGCGGCAGCCCCGCACGCGGCCTGCAGTCGCGCACCGCCCCGTCCATGGTCCTCGTGCTCGGGCTGCTGGCGATCGCGCTCGTCGTCGCATTGGTGCTCTGGGCGACGATCGGACGCGACGACCCCGGTGAGGGCGCATCCGCCGCGCCCACCTCCGCAGTCGCCATCGCGCCACCGGCGGTCGGTGGCCCGACGGGCGAGATCGCGACCGTCGCCGCCTACGACCCGGAGGGTGATGGCGAGGAGAACGACAGCCAGACCGTCGCGGCGCTGGTCGACGGTGATCCGTCAACCAGCTGGCGCACCGTCTGCTACGCCAGGGCACTGATGGGCGACAAGGCAGGGGTCGGCCTCGCGGTGACCCTGTCGGCGCCTGCGAGCGGGGCACTGTCGTTCACCGTCGGGACGGCCCCGTACCAGGTCGAGGTCTTCTCCTCCACCGCCGCTGGCGTCCCCGCGGCGTTCACCGACTGGGGGCCGCCCATCGCCCCCAAGCTGTTCTCCGACCAGCCGGGCGCGGTCACCGTCGACACCCCGGCACCGGCGATGCACCTCCTCATCGTGTTCCGCGAGCTCGGCCGAGACACCGGGTGCACGGCGGCCAACCCGTTCCGCGGCGCGATCGGCGAGCTCCGCTTCACCTGATGCCGCCCCTCGACCGCAGGGACGATGTCACGCTGGTCCGGGAGGCCCAGGGCGGCGACCGAGACGCCCTCGACGCGCTCCTGCGTCGCCACTACGACCGCGTCCACGCCGTGTGCCGGCGGATCGCCGGCTCGACCCGGGACGCCGACGACGCGACGCAGGAAGCGATGATCAGCATCGTGCGGTCCATCGCCCGCTTCGACGGCCGCTCGGCGTTCTCGACGTGGATCTACCGCATCGCCACCAACGCGGCACTCGACGAACTGCGACGCCGCAAGCGACGGCCGCAGTTGCACGCCGTCGACGACGACGGGCGACCACACGAAGCCGCCGACCCGGCGGCCGAGCGACGCCTCGACGCCGTGGCCGACCGCCAGTCGATCGACGAGGCGCTCGACGCCCTCCCCGAGGACTTCCGGGCCGCCGTCGTCCTGCGCGACGTCGCTGACCTCGACTACGCCGAGATCGCCGAGGCGCTCGGCATCCCGGTCGGCACCGTGAAGTCGCGGATCGCCCGGGGACGCGGTCAGCTCGCCGGGCTGTTGGCCGATGACGCCGGGAACCACGACGACCCAGCGGGACGTCCAACCGGAGGCCCGGACCGCACACCATGAACGACGACCAACGACTCCTCGCCAGCGGCGCCCTCGACGGCACGCTCACCACCGACGAGCGGGCGCGGGCTGTCGCCGACCCGGACGTCGTCGCCGAGATCGCCCGGTACCAGGCGGTCCGCGACGCGTTGCGCGACACCCCGGCACCCGACCCGGACCAGCGCGATGCGGTGATCGCCGCCGCGTTGGCTGCGCTCGACAGCGCGCCCGCAGCCGCGGTCCCGTCGATCCCCGTGGCACCGGTCGTACCGCTCGCACGCCGGCGCCACCGCCGGTGGTACGGCCCCGTGCTGGCGGCCGCCGCCGCCGTCGTCGTGATCGCCGGCGGGGTGGTCGTGCTGAACCGCGGTGGCGCCGACGACAGCGACAGCGCCAGCTTGGTCGCCGAGGACGAGGCGCCGGCGGCGACCGCGTCGCCTTTGTCAGCATCCGTGCCGGCCCCCGCGAGTGCGGCCGACCGAGCGGCCGGTGCCATCCCCGAGGCCCCAGCCGCCCCGGCCGAAGCGGACGACGCCGCCTCGTCGGCGACGGCGCCGCCGACCGGCGGAGCAGGCGCGACGGACGCGACGTCGGCAGATGTCGTCGTGCTCGACTCGCCGGCGGCGCTCGCCGCGTTCGCCGCTGACGCCGCTGACCATCCGCCACTCGACGGCATCACCGCATGCGGCCAGGGTCGACTCGTCGGCACCGCCCGGTACCGCGTCGATGGCCGCCCGGTGCCCGTCGAGGTCGTGCGCCTCGACGGCGGCGACATCGCGGCGATCGCCCTCGACTCGTGCACCGTCGTCGCCCGCATGCCGCCCTGACCCGCACCCCGCCCTGAACGGTCCGTCCTCGGAAGTCCGTCGCAGGGCGCGGGTTATAGTCCGCCCATGCCGGGCAACCCGTTGACCGATCCCAACTGGGCCGCCGACCTGGCCGACACCGTCGAGAAGGTCGTCGGCACAGTTCGCGAGAAGGCGACGACGCCGGTCGTCCACATCGCCCGGGGCATCGTCTACGGCCTGCTCGGCGGCATCCTCGGCATCGTCGCTGTGACCCTGCTGCTGATCGCCGCCACGCGCGCCCTGCAGGCCCTCCTCGACATCGGGCTGACCAACGAGCAGGCCGTCTACGTCAGCTACCTCCTGGTCGGGGGAATCCTGTGCATCGCCGGACTGTTGGTACTGAGGAAGCGCCGAGTCGCCTGACGCGACGCCACCGACCTCATCGCACACCACCAGCCAGAAGCAGGACCACCCCAGCATGACCACCCCCCGCAACGTCGTCATCGTCGGCTCCGGACCCGCCGGCCTGACCGCCGCGATCTACGCCGCCCGAGCCAACCTCGCTCCCCTGGTCATCGAAGGTGAACCGTCCAGCACCAGCGACCAGCCCGGCGGCCAACTCATGTTGACCACTGACATCGAGAACTTCCCCGGCTTCCCGGACGGGATCATGGGCCCCGAGCTGATGGCCAACTTCCGTGACCAGGCCACGCGCTTCGGTGCCGAGTTCATCACCGAGAAGGTCACCAAGGTCGATCTCGACACCCGTCCGTTCCAGGTGTGGGTGCGTGACACCGTGTACGAGGCCGAGGCCGTCATCGTGAGCACCGGTGCCCGTTCCCTCATGCTCGGCCTCGAAGCCGAGACCCGTCTCATCGGCCACGGCCTGTCGACGTGCGCCACCTGCGACGGCTTCTTCTTCCGCGGCCACCACATCGCCGTGGTCGGCGGCGGTGACTCCGCCCTCGAAGAGGCGATCTTCCTGACCAAGTTCGCCGACAAGGTCAGCCTGATCCACCGTCGCGACACGCTGCGGGCGTCGAAGATCATGCAGGACCGGGCGTTCGCCAACCCGAAGATCGAGTTCGTGTGGAACACCGTCGTCGACGACCTCGTCGGCACCGACACCCTCGAGGGGATCGTCGTCTCCGACACCGTCACCGGGATCACGTCCACGCTGCCCGTCACCGGCGTCTTCGTCGCCATCGGCCACCGCCCCAACACCGACTTGTTCAAGGGCGTGCTCGACACCGACGAGAACGACTACCTCGTGACCCAGCCCGGGTCGACCAGGACCAACATCGAAGGCGTCTTCGCCTGTGGCGATGTCCAGGACCACACGTACCGTCAGGCGATCACCGCGGCCGGTTCCGGCTGCATGGCCGCGATCGACGCCGAGCGCTGGCTGGAAGCGAACCATCCCCACTGAGCCCGGAGCGAACACCTGTTCCCCAAACACGGGAATGTCGCTGGGCTCCCGTCGGTTGCACCACTTGTACACTTCGCAGGCCGAACCAGGCCAGAACCCAGAAGGAAGCCGCCACCATGGCCGGAATCGTCAACCTGTCCACCGCCACATTCGACGAGACCGTCGCCGGATCCGACAAGCCCGTCGTCGTCGATTTCTGGGCCGAGTGGTGCGGGCCGTGCAAGGCCATCGCCCCGATCCTCGGTGAGCTCTCCACCGAGCTCGCCGACCAGGTCACGGTGGCCAAGGTCAACGTGGACGACAACCCCGACCTGGCCATGCGATACAACGTGATGAGCATCCCCACCCTGCTGATCTTCAACGGCGGCGAGGTGCAGAAGCGACTCGTCGGTGCCAAGGGCAAGTCCCAGCTGCTGCAGGAGCTCGACGAATTCCTCGTTTCCAGCCGCTGACCCGAGGTCAGCACGGCGAGGCCATCAAAGACCTCCAGCGTCGACTCGGCGCGGCCGGGTTCGGCCCTGCTGGCGCCGAATCGGGCGAGTTCGGGGACTCGACCGAGACCGCGGTGCGGGCGTTCCAGCGCGAGCGCGGGTTGCGTGAGACGGGAGGCTGTGACGAATCGACGTGGCTCGCGCTCGTCGAGGCGTCCTGGTGCCTCGGCGATCGTCCGCTCCGGTTGATGGCTCCCCACCAGCGTGGCGATGACGTCGGCACGTTGCAGTCGTGGCTCGGACGCCTCGGCTTCGACTGCGGTCGGGTCGACGGCATCCTCGGCCCCGCGACGGCACGGGCCCTGGAGGAGTTCCAGCGCAACTGCGGTCTGGACGTCGACGGCGTCTGCGGACCGGCGACGGCCCGCGCCCTCGAGGTCAACGGTGCCCGCACCGGAACCGGGCCCGGCGTGGCGGCCATCCGCGAGCTCGAGCGACTGAGCGCCGTCGGCGCATCGCTCCAGCAGCTGCGCGTCGTCGTCGGACAGTTCGGCGGGCTCGGACCGCTGGCCCGTCAGATCGCCCGACGGCTGCGCCAGGACGGCGCCAAGGTCATCACCGCCGACGAGCTCGACCCGTCGATCCATGCCGCGGCGGCCAACCGCTACGCGGCGACCGTGTACCTCGGCTTCGAACCCCGCTCCGACGCCCACGCCTCGATCGCCTACTACGCCACGACCGGCTTCGAGTCCGCCGGTGGACGGTCGCTCGCCGAGCGGCTGGAAGCAACATTGGCAACGGTCGGCACACTGCCCACCCCGACATCCAGCGGAATGCGCCTGCCGGTGCTGCGGGAAACTCGCATGACCGCAGTCGTGTGCTCCCTCGGCCCGGTGCAACGCGTCGTCGACACCGCGCCTGCCGTCAGCGAGGCCGTGCTGAGCGCCCTCGCCGCCTGGGCCGCGGCACCCGTGACGGGGTCCGTCTCACCGGCCTGACCGTCGCCGACCCTCACCCATCCGTCGCGCGTTCGTGTGTCGGCAGCGACGGCCGAACGAGGTTCGATGCCTGTCGATCAGCGCCCGGAGCTGGGGGAATGGGGGTTATCCACAAGGTTGTCCACCCATTGTGTGTAACCGTGGAGGTGAGGTGAAGTGGATCGACGTCGACGTGAGGGTTGCAGGACCAGGTCACTGGCGTCGCATCTCCCGGCGTGCCGCCCGGCGATCAGCGCTCACCGGCGATCAGCCGATAGATCCGCTCGAGGTCCGCGAGGTCGGCGAAGTCGATCGTCACCTGGCCCCGCTTCGCGGTCATCTTGACCCCGACTCGGGTGTCGAGCGCGTCGGCCAGCAGCTGTTCGAGCTCGAGCAGACCGGGCGGGCGCAGTCGCGTCGCCTCGGTGAGGCCAGCACCGTCGACGGGGGCCGGAGGACGAGGAGTCGGGGCGGGAGCCGGCGCCGGAGCCGGCGCACCACCGTTGCGGACCGCCTCCTCCACCGTCCGCACCGACCACCCCTCGCTGGCCGCGGCGCGCGCCAGCCGCTCCTGGAGCGCCCGGTCCGGTGTTCCGAGCAGCGCCCGGGCATGACCGGCAGAGAGCTTGCCGTCAGCCAGCAGGTGCTGGACGGCCGGCGGCAGACCGAGCAGGCGGAGCGTGTTCGTCACCGCCGACCGGCTCTTGCCGACCCGTTGGGCGACATCCTCGTGCGTCAGCCCGAAGTCCTCGATCAGCTGTTGGTACGCCGCAGCTTCCTCGAGCGGCGTGAGGTCCTCGCGGTGGAGGTTCTCGACCAGCGCATGCTCGACGGCACTGACGTCGTCCGTGGGTCGCACGATCGCCGGAACCGTGGCCAGCCCGGCCCGCCGAGCGGCCCGCCAGCGCCGCTCGCCGGCGATGAGCTGATACTGGTCGCCGACCCGGCGTACGAGGATCGGCTGCAACACCCCGATCTGACCGATCGACGCCGACAGCTCGGCCAACGACTCCTCGTCGAAGTGCACCCTCGGCTGGTGCGGGTTCGGCACGACGTCGGCGGTCGGGATCTCGACCAACGACGCCTGCTCGTCCTCGCCACCATCACCCCCCGGAGCCGCCTCGGCGACCGGGATCAACGAGCTGAGACCCTTACCGAGACCGCTGCGCCGATTCATCGTGCACCTCCTTGGCGACGTCCCGATACGCGATCGCCCCGCGCGAACGCGGGTCGAACGTGATGATCGGCTGGCCGAACGATGGCGCCTCGGACAGGCGGACGGAGCGGGGCACGATCGTCCGCAGGACCTTCTCGCCGAAGTGGTCGCGCACCTCGGCGACGACCTGGTCGGCGAGCTTGGTCCGCCCGTCGTACATGACACACACGATGGTGCTCACCTCGAGCGTTGGGTTGAGGTTCCGGCGCACCAGGTCGACGTTGCGCAGCAGTTGTCCGAGTCCCTCGAGCGCGTAGTACTCGCACTGGATCGGCACCAGCACTTCGCGGGCCGCGCTCAACCCGTTGACCGTGAGCAGGCCGAGCGATGGCGGGCAGTCGATGAGCACGTAGTCGTAGTCGTCGAGGACGGCGTCGATGGCCCGTTTGAGCCGCGTTTCGCGGCTGAACGCCGGGACCAGTTCGATCTCGGCGCCGGCCAGGTCGAGACTTGCCGGCGCCACGAAGAGCCCCCGGATGTCGGTCGGTTCGACGCAGTTCTCGAGGGGGACCTCGTTCATCAGCACGTGGTACATCGAGGTCTCGAGCCCTCGATTCTCGATCCCGAGGCCGGTGGACGCGTTGCCCTGCGGATCGAGATCGATGATCAGCGTCCGTTGACCCAGCTCGGCGAGGCAGGCACCGACGTTGATCGTCGTGGTCGTCTTCCCGACGCCGCCCTTCTGGTTGGCCACGGCGATGACCCGGGGGAGCGGACGTTTGAACGGCACGGGCTCAGGGGGTGGGGCAGCCCCCTCCGCGATCTCCGGATCGGGCGGCGCGCCGCCCGGATCGGCTGGCGCGAACGCCGGGTCGGGAAAGCTCATCGGGTGGCGTCTTTCAGTCGGGCCGGGGTCCGGCGGCGGCACCAGCCTGGCAAGCGCTGCTCGTCGGGTCAAGCACCCGGCGCCGGCGGCGGTGACGTTCCACGTGGAACCTCGAGGTGACCTCGACGGTAGCGGGCCGATGTTCCACGTGAAACCTCCGCCGGTGAAGGGCAGCGGCACGACCCCGGATCGACCGCGACCCGCCGAGATGTTCCACGTGAAACGTTCAGTCGTTGCGGCCGGGACCGGTCGTGGCGCCGGCGGCCGAGGTGCGGCAGAGGCAGATGACGCGGGCGTCGGCCTGGGCGACGACGGCCAGTCCGGCGTCGTGCAGGAGCTCGGGCGGCCAGCGCACGTCCCCGCTGTCAGAGGAATTCTCGGCCGGCGGCTCACTCACGACGAGGACTCCGCCGACCCGTAGCAGGCGAGCACCCGCTACCGCCGTGACGGCCGGCGCCGCGAACCCCCGCGCCACCACGGCATCGACGAGCTCGACGGGCGCGAGGGTGGCGACATCACCGTCGTGCACGTCGACCCGTTCTCCCAGCTCGAGGCGCCGCACCAGGCGTCGCAGGTGGTCGGCCCGCGTCGCACGACGTTCGACAAGGATCAGGTGCAGATCGGGGCGGGCCCGGGCGACGACGAGTCCGGGGACGCCGCCGCCGCTCCCCAGATCCACGACGGTCCCGCGTACCGAGGCCAGGGCCTCCACGAACGCGCCAGCGTGATCGATGACCTCGTCGATCGGGCGGATCCCGAGCATCCCGAGCCGTCGGGACGAGGCAAGCGCGTGAGTGAGCTCGGGGTCGGTCACGCCGCCCACCTCGCTGAGATCTGGACGGTGGGCGCCCGGTCAGCCCGGGAGGACGACGACCCGTCGGTACGGGTCCTCACCCTCGGAGCGGCTGGTCACCCCGTCGATATCGGCGAGCGCGTCATGGAGGACCTTGCGGTCGGCCGACGGCATCGGGTCGAGCGAGCGGGCCACGCCGGACGTGCGAACCTGCTCAGCCACCGTGTCGGCGAAGCGCTCCAGGGCCGCTCGGCGCTTCTCGCGGTACCCGGACACGTCGACGCGCAGCCGCGTGTCGTGGTCACCGAGGCGACGTTGGGCGGCGACGCGGGCCAGGTCCTGGATGGCCAGGAGCGTGCGGCCACTCGGACCGATCAACAAGCCGAGGGAGGAGCCGTTCACGCGCACCTCGATCTCGGTCCCGTCGATCGAGGACTCGACGGACGACTCATAGCCGAACGCCGACGCCAGGCCCCCCATGAAGTCGACAGCTGCCGCTTCGACGGCCGTCACGTCGACGGTCTCCACCGACTCCAGGTCGGTGGTCTCGATGGGGCGGTCGTCGGTCATGGCGTGTCCTTCGGTCGAAGCGGCAGGGCCGGCACGGTCGGCAATCGCGATGGTGCTCGGGTCGGTGGCGGGGGACGGGTCCAATGGGGCGGGCGAGGCGGCGTCCACCGGCTCGGGTGTCGAGCGCCCGCGCCGGGCGCCGTTGCTGCGCCGGGCGGCCGGGGCGCGGCGCGATCCCGATCGCGCCGCGGCTGCATCGTTCCCCGCGCTGGCTGCGGGGGCCGCAGTCGGCGCGGTCGTGACCGTCGCATCGCCGCTGTCGGCCGCGGTCTTGGCCCGACCTCGGCGACGCTCCTGCTTGGGTCGCACCGGTGCCGGACGCACCCGCGCCCGGACCCGGGCTTCCCCGCGCAAACGCCCGAACAGGCCCTGCTTCGGCTCGGCCAACA
>JBEVOM010000070.1:0-5283 GCA_040507575.1 Ilumatobacteraceae bacterium | reverse complement strand
CCCGGCCACCCCGCCGACCCCGACACCTGAGATCGTGGCGGCCGACGCACTGGTCTCGCCATGAACGACGACGCCGACGCCAGGACCAGCGCCCTCAGCCGCCCACGACGTCACCGACATCGGCCCACGGCGTCACCGACGCCGCAGCCCCGCTCCATCGGCTCGGCGAGGAGAGGTCCTTCGGCGGTGGATGAGCCGGTGCCAGTCAGTACCCGGGCATGGCCAACGTGGCCGCCAGACGGTCGGGGTCGTGCCGCCCGCTCCACCAAGAATGCAGGCTCGGCGTGGACCACCCCCCGCCGGGTCGTGGTCTGGTCGTCGGCGCCAACACCGCCGAGCCGACCGACGCGTAGGCCATCGCTGTTCGCTCGCATCGATCGTCGGCATCACCGAACCGAAGGGCAGCTGTGATGTGTCACCCCATTCACATCGAAGAGTCAGTGACCGTTGCTCGCTCGCCCGAACTTGTCTGGTCGGCAGTGCCCGCCTTTGGCAAGGACCTCACGTGGCGCGAAGGCTTGGCCGACATGACGCCGGATCCCCCGGGCCCGCCCGCCGTTGGGACCAAGGTTCACGAAGAGCTCACGACGGGAGGACGCTCCTACGCGGCCGACTCCATCGTCACGCACGTCGGTCCCATGACGTACCGATTCGAGGGGTCCGGCACACTCGGCAAGCTCGCCGGGAGTCGAACCGTCGTCACCGGGGAATCTCCGTGCGACGCGGTCTTCACCTCTCAGATCGAGATCACCCCATTGGGGGATGAACCGACTGATCCGACCGGTCATCGCCCGCACCGCACGACGCGGGCTGCGAGGTGACCTCCAGCGCCTCCGCGACCTTCTCGAAAGGGGATGAAACGTCTTCACGTCGGAACCGGGTGCGGCAACCAACCGGCATGGGTGACACAACGTCGCTGGTGCCGACCAGCCGGTGCGTCGACATCCTCTGGTGCGGCTGCTCGCAGCCGCGTCAACCATGCTCACCCCTCGACTGGCAATCACAGGGGTGGCGGTCGGGATTCGACCGTGCGCCGAATCGGCGAACCTCTCGGCGACGACGATGACGCGAACGCCATCATCCGTGCTCGCGTCGGGCGGGTCCGGGCGGCACCACGGGGGGTTAGCGTCGCGATGTGGGAGGAGACGGAGGTGCGCCGTCGCCGTCGGCCCGGGCGGGCGGTGTGGCCTTCATCGGCGGCGTCGGCGCCCTCGGCGGGTTGACGCTCACGGCGAGCGGACCACGTCGGTGGCGCATCGTCGGGACCGCCACAGGAGCGGCCGTGCTCGTCGGGTCGGAACTGGTTGCTCGACACCGCCAGCGCCCCGGCGAGATCCCGGCACTGTGGCACCGGATCCTGTCCACCACGGCGCTCGCCGCACCGCTCGGATGGGTGGCCGGTCAACTGACTCCCGCCGGACCGGTCGCCGTCGCCACCGGCGCCGGCGCACTGGTCGGCGCGGCCGGCGTCCGGCCCCAAAAGGTGGTCCTCGGCCCGTTGTTCGGCCTCGCCATAGGTCGAGTCCTGGCCGCCGTCAACCCGCGCCTGCCGGCGCCGGCGGTCGCCAGCCTGACCGTCCTGCTCTCCCGCGTCGTCTCGGCGGCGACGTTCCGGGACGAGCAGGTGAGTCTGCTCGCCGAGCGGGTGCGCCCGGAGGACTTGCCGTTCATCGTGCCGTTGGAGGCACGCACCCGATATGTCGGAACCGACTACGTCCAGGCCCTCGCCGAGGTCCTGGGCGGGACCTACGTGCGCGACTCCGCCGACGCCGGCATCGTCGCCTCGCTCGATGAGCTGGTGGGGCCGGACTTCGACCCGGCCGACGTCGACCCGCAGGTGCGCGAGTTCTACGAACACACCACCCGCTTCACCCTCGACATCGTGCCCGAATGGCGCCAATGGGTCCGGCCCGGGTACCTGCTCTATCGCACGCTCGTGGCCCGCCCCCTCGGTCAAGCCAACGTCCCGATGAACCAACGCGAGGCGCTGCGAGGCGTCCACAGCCGCATCGACACCGTCGACGTCGACGGCGACGGGATCCCCGAGGTTCGCGGCTGGATCCGCTCCTACGCCGACACCGGAGCGCCCATCTACGTTGGCATCTACACGACCTACCGCCACGACGGACGGGGTTACGTCAGCGTCGGCTTTCCGGTGCCGCACGGCAACTTCACCGCCACCCTGGCGCCCCGCGCCCGTCACGGTGGCGGCCTGACGCTGACCAGCCGCAGCGAGCTCAGCCATGCCGGCCACTACCTGACCTACGTCGACCCCGAAACGCGGGAGCTGACCGCGCTCGCCGTGCACGGCTTCGCCGAAGAGCTCCAGGTGTACGTCACGGAGGGCGAGCTCCGGGCCGAACATGCCTTCTGGGTGTTCGGGTTCCCGTTCCTCACCCTGCACTACCGCATCCATCCCAAGCCGCGCCGCGACAACGGCGAAGCGGAAAACAGCTAGAGGCGCGATTCGTCGGTCCTCGATCCGACGAATCACCGGCCTCATGGCCTTCGCCAGCACGGTCGTGTGAGTGCAAGCGATCCGCCTGGTCGTCGTCGGACTCGGAATCCTCGGGGCGTGGACGGAACACCAGGACCGCAACGTGCTCGACGGCGAGTGCGACGCAAATCATGTCGGTGGTTGTTGTGGCATCCGACGAGGCCACCTGATCCCACCGCCGACCGCTCGATGGAACCCGATCCCGACGGTGTGATCTCGAACTTGCGTCGACGGCGGCGCTGACACTGCGATGACAGGTCCCCGGTCGAGGGTGCGCTGGGTGTCAGCGAAGTGTCACGACGACCGCTCACGATGTGTCGCAGCGAGGCGAACTGCCCGCCACGACACGCGAAAGCAGGCGACATGAGCACCACCACCGTCCGTCCAACCAGCCGTCCCTCGGTTGTGGAACGTGTTCGGCCGTGGTGGCTGTGGATCGTCACCGCCTTCGCGTTCCCACCCGCCGGTTACATCGCCCACCAGGTCGCCGGCCGCGTCGACGGGGTCGGCGCCGCACTCCTCGCCGGCGTCATCGCCGGGGCACTCCTCGGCACGGGGCAATGGGCGATCCTGCATCGCCGAGGTGCCTCGCCACGGTGGATCGCCGCCACGGCCGCCGGGTTCGGCATCGGCCTGGCCGCAGGCGCGGCGCTCGTCGACTACGAGGCATCGCTCGCCGCCCTCGTCGTGATGGGCGCCGTGTGCGGGATCGCCATCGGAATGGTCCAGGCGGTCAGCTTCGCTCCGCTGCGCCGCCATGCGGCCGCCTGGACACTCGCCACTGGCGGGCTGTGGGCGCTCGGCTGGGCCGTGACCACCAGCGCGGGCATCAAGGTCGAGGATCAATGGGCGCTGTTCGGTATCTCCGGAGCGCTCGTGGTCGCCTTCCTGCAGAGCGTGCTCGTCAACCGCCTCGTGCCCGCCACGGCGTCCAACCGGGCGGTGGTCACCGGTGGGTGACGAGCTGCACGTCGTGTTCGGCAGTGGCCCGGCCGGTCGAGCCGTCGCCACCGAGCTCGCCCGCCAGGGACTGACCACCACGGTCGTCAACCGCAGCGGCCGCCAGGTGCTCGACGGTGTCGAGACCCTCGGCGGCGACGTCACCGACCCGCACTTCGCCCGCACGGCAACCGACGGTGCGAGCACCGTGTACTTCTGCCTCAACGCCGCGCACTACCACCGCTGGGCCCAAGAGTTCCCCCCGCTGCAATACGCGGTCGTCGACGCGACGAGCGCCGCCGGGGCCCGACTGGTCGTGCTCGAGAACCTCTACATGTACGGCCCCACCGGTGGCGCACCGATGACGGAATCGACCCCGTGCCACCCGACCGGCACCACGAGCGCGGTCCGGGCGCAGATGTCCGACGAGCTCATCGACGCCCACCGCGCGGGGCGGGTCGAGGTCGTCATCGGACGAGCCGCCGACTTCGTCGGGCCCGGCGTGACCGCGTCGGCGATGGGCGAGTTCGTGTTCGGCTCCGCGCTCGCCGGGAAGAAGGCTCGCACGATGGGTCGACCCGACACCCTGCACTCGTTCAGCTACGTGCCCGACATCGGCCGCAACCTCGTGCTGCTGGGGAGTCGAGCTGATGCCTACGGACGGGTCTGGCATCTTCCCAACCCGCCGACCCGAACCATCCGAGACGTGATCATCGACGTCTACTCGGCGCTCGACAAGCCGGCCCGCCTGAGCGTCCTATCCAAGCCGATGCTTCGGGTGGTCGGGCTGTTCAACCGTGACGTTCGCGAGCTGCTCTCGACCTACTACCAGTTCGACGCACCCTTCATCTCCGACCACAGCGCGTTCACCACCGCCTTCGGCGGACACGTCACCGCCTGGGACGACATCGTCCAAACCACCCTGGCGTCCTATCACCGCGTCGCGGCGTCGCACGTCGACGTGGCCACGCCGACCCCCTGACGGAGCAGTCATGAACAACAAGCTCACAGCATTCCTCCTCATCGGCGCCGCCGTGCTGACGAACATCGCCTTCACCGCCCTCGGGTCGGTGTTCAACTACCCCGACGTCCTCAACCAACCCGTCGACGAGGTACTCACCAAGTTCCGCGACTCCCAAGGCACCGTCGCCACATGGTTCCTCGTCCTGGCCATCTCCGCGGCGCTTCTCGCCCCCATCGCCATCGGCGTCGGACGTCTCGCATCGAATCGCACCATGCGCATCGCCGTGCCCATCGGCATCGCCGCCGCCGCCGTGCAAGTCATCGGGCTCCTGCGCTGGCCGATCCTCGTGCCCGGCTACGCCGCCGACGCCAACAGCGCCAACGCCGGCACCGCCCGGTCCGCCAAAGATTCCTTCGCTACCGCCAACGACGTCCTCGGCACCATCATCGGCGAGACCCTCGGGTACATCCTCACCGCCGCATGGACCCTGCTCGTCATCGCCGCGCTCGGACGCCGCTACGCCGGCCGCTGGTTCCAGATCCTCGGAGCGGTCTCCGCCGCACTCGTCCTCCTCGGTGTCCTCTCACCGCTCGAACTCCCCGTCATCGACACCGCCAACTTCGCCGGCTACATCCTGTGGAGCATCTGGCTCATCTCACTCGGCGTCCTCATCCTCCGCCACGACCGACGCCACGTCACCTCCACCGCCCGAGTCGACGCCACCGCAACAACCTGTTCGGGCGACATCGGCACCAGCCCGAATCAGTCGCACCCGACCAGATCGGATCGCGAGGGACTGTCCGACCGTCTGTGTAAGCGGTCGTGATACCCATCGCGACGGTTCTGTGCCCTCTCAGGGCGCCACCGGCGTGCTGGGCGGGAC
>JBEVOM010000026.1:0-7976 GCA_040507575.1 Ilumatobacteraceae bacterium | reverse complement strand
CTGCAGCCGCCGGTCCCCGACGCGTCACCGAACATGCGCGCCATCGCGCCGAAGGGCTCTCAGCGAGCGGTGATGCCGACGCCCTTCCAGGCTGCCTTGACGATCCGCTGGGCCTCCGCGCCGAGCAGCGCCGCCGCGTTGGTGCTCGTGCGGGTGGCGAACGCGTTGAACGTGGACGTCGGCTTCAACGTCGGGTCGGAGAGCGCGGCGTACCAGATGCGCCCGGCCTGTTCCCACGCCGCGCCGCCGAACGCCGTCGCCGCGAGGTAAAAGGCCCGGTTCGGGATGCCGCTGTTGATGTGCACGCCGCCGTCGTCGTCGTCGGTCTCGACGTAGTCGGCCATGGTGGCCGGTTGCGGGTCCTTGCCGCCCAACCGCTCGTCGTCGTACGCGGTGCCGGGGTCGGCCATCGATCGCAGCGCGACTCCGTCGACGCCCTCGGCCAGCAGCCCCTCGCCGATCAGCCAGTCGGCCTCCGCAGCCGTCTGGCCCCTGGCCCGCTGCTTGACGAGCGAACCGAAGACATCGGACATCGACTCGTTGAGCGCGCCCGGCTGGCCCTCGTACCGGAGCCCGGCGAGGGTCTCGGTGACACCGTGAGCAAGCTCGTGGCCGATCACGTCGAGTGAGATCGTGAAGCGGTTGAAGATCGTGCCGTCGCCGTCGCCGAAGATCATCTGCGACCCGTCCCAGAAGGCGTTGTCGTACCCCTGGCCGTAGTGGACCGTGCTCAGCAGCGCCATGCCGGCGCCGTCGATGGAATCGCGCTCGAACACGTCCCAGAAGAAGTCGAACGTGTCGCCGGTGCCGTCGTAGGCCTCGTCGACGGCGACGTCACCGGCCGGCGCGTCCCCCTCGGTGCGGACCGTGCGCCCGGGCAGGCGCATGGTGTTGGCGGCGTCGGAGACCGTGCGGTCCTTGTGCGGCCCGTCGTCATCGGGCGCCGCCGGCGGCACGCTGCGGCCGGGCGCCCGCAGCGCCCGCAGTCGGCGTAACGCCTCGTCGTGGGCGAGCGTCCGGGCCGCGGCGGAGCGCAGGCCGCGCCGGCCGTGCTCGGCGATCGCCCGCAGCACGTACGGCGGCACGATGGAGCAGAATCCGTGGTGATGCTTCGTCGTGTGCATCGGTTCCTCCGGCAGGGGTCGGCGGTGGGCGTGAGGTCGCCCGACCCGTCCTCGAGCAGGCCAAGCGAGCCGTGACCATCCTCGCCGATCGCCCGCTGACCGTCGTCGTACGTCGTTCGGGCGGCTTCGCCGGCGTGGCCCGGCGGGCGCAGCAGTCGGTCGCCCCTGGTACCGCGCTGCACGACGCCGCGCTGCACGTGCTGCGGTCACAGCGGCGCCGATCGGCCGAGCCGCCCCACCGGGGCGCCGACGGCCTGACGTACGACGTGGCGATCGCCTCCTCCCGTCGCACCGTGCTGCACCGCACGTTCCGTGACCCGTTGCCCGACGACGTCGCTGCGCTGCTCGCCGCGCTCGCATCCACCGGACGCTGACCGGCCAACCGTCCTACGATGCGGCGATGGACGGACGCCCGCTCGTCGTGGAGCTGACCGAGGGGTTGCCCGAGCAATCCCTCGCGGTCGGCGAGCGTCTCTACGAGGAGGGCACCGCGCAGTCGGCGACCGTCGCCGTCCTCGTGGCCGGCCGCCTCGAGATCGAGAGCGAGGGCAATCGGCTCCCCGACGTGACGTTGCCGGGCTCCTTCGTCGGCGAGGTCGGTGCATTGCTGGCGATCGCCCGAACGGCCACGGTGACGGCCTCCGAGCCCTCGACGGTGCGCATCGTCGGCGATCCGCAGACGTTCTTCGAGTCCCACCCGGCGCTGTCGTTGGAGCTCGCCCGGCAGCTCGCCGGCCGCCTCTATCGCCTGACGTCTTACCTCGCGGACGTCCGCACGCAGTACGCCGACGCCGGCGGTCACCTGGCGATGGTCGACGCCGTGCTCAGCCGGCTGGCCACCCGACCGCCGATCCAGATCGACGGTGGCTCGGACCGCTCACCCGACTACTGATCCCCGGTCTCGATCCAGCACGAGGTCCTCGGCGCCCTCGAACGACCACCACGACGCCGTGCGCGCTTCGAGATCGAGGCGTACGTGCGTGGGGACGGGACCGAGCTGGTGGCCGCCGTTGAACAGCCAGGCGTCACCTCGGCGCTCGGCCCAGGCGCCGCCGGGGACGAACGGCGCCTGGTGGATGTGGCCGCACAGCACGACGTCGGGTTGGTGGCGATCGAGGAGCCGGGGCAGCTCCGGGTCGCCGTAGTGGCGGGAGCCGGTCCACGACAAGGGGCCCTCCGGTGGACCGTGCCAGACCCAGATCCAGGGGCCGCGGCGGGTCGCCGCGGCCTCGTCGAGCACCGATTCGAGCGCGCGCAACGTCTCGGCTCCCTCCCACCACGCGCAGGCCGTGATGGTGAAGCCGTCGATCGTGACGCTGTCACCGTCGACGGCGACGCGGTCGCCCCTTGCCTCGTTGATCCACGCCGTCGCCTTCTCGCCGCTGGCCGTGCGGTGGTCGAGGTCGTGGTTGCCCGAGCAGATGACCACCGTCGTGTCCCGCGAGGCCCGGCTGATGTACTCGAGGACGACCTCGATCTGGGCCTCCAGCGGGACGCTCGATGCGATGTCGAGGAGGTCGCCGGCGAGGACGAGGACGTCCACACCGGCCGCTTCGGCGAGCACCCAGTCGAGCTTGCGCAAGTCGTAGTGGAGGTCACTCACCAGCAGGGCGCGCACGGCGGGATCATCCCACGTCCGCCCGGCTCGGCGCAGCCGGCGGTTCAGTAGTTCAGGCGGAGGCCCGGGCGGTGCCACGTGCTGCGGACGAGCCGGCCGGTCATCGAGCACGTGAGGTAGGCCGTCGTGAGGTCCTCGCCGCCGAAGCAGATGTTCGTCACGAGGTGCTCGTCGAGCTCGTCGGGCAGGACCCAGCGCACGACCCGCTCGAGGTCGGTGCCGTCACGGTCGACCGGCACCTCGATGATCCCGGCGTCGACGAGCCCGCCCACGCACACTGCGCCCGATCCGTCGACGGCGAGCGAGTCGAGCTCGGTCGCACCCGGGAGCCCGGCGAGGAGGGTGAAGCGGTCGATGCCTCCGTGGCGCACGTACGAGCGGGTGTTGTGTCCGATCGACGGCTCCAGCTCGCCCGGGGCCGTGATGCGGCGCCGGAAGACCTGCCGGGTGCGCGTCTGGGCCCAATAGAGCACGTCGCCGGCCGGGGAGAGGCCGACGCCATTCGGTTCGGCGATGTAGCGCACGACCGGCGTGATCGACGCGCCGTCCGGGGTGGCGTAGTGGATGGCGCCGCCGTGGAGGTCGGTGAACCAGAAGTTGCCGGTGGCGTCGAAGACGAGGTCGTTCGGGGCCATCAACGGCGCGCCCTCGCACTCGGTGTAGAGCTGCGTGAACTCGCCCGTCGTGAGATCGACGCGCTGGATCCCGGGCTGGCCGCGCTCGGCGCCCGGCATCCCACCGTTGTTGCAGACGTACACCGCCCCGTCGGGACCGATGGCCGCGCCGTTGGGCCCGCCGCCGAGCTCGGCGACGACCTCCTTCGAGCCGTCGGCGTCGATCCGCGTGAGCCGACCGCCGATGATCTCGACGACCAGCACCGAGCCGTCGGGGCAGGCCACCGGACCTTCGGGGAACTCGAGGCCCTCGGCCACGACCTCGACGTCGGCGAGCTCCTGGGTCTTCAACATCGCACCCTCCTGTGGGTTCGGCCTGTGGGGTCGGCGCGCGGGTCGGCGCGTGGGGTCGGCCTGCTGGGCCGCGTGGCCGGCGATCCTATTGACCGGTCGGCTGCGGTCTCGGATCGGCGGCGCCGAGCGCCCGGAGGGCGAATGCGGTCACGCCGGGCTGGTCGTGGGTCGTCGTCCCGCGGTTGGGCAACGCGAGGCCAGCTGCGTGGAGCACAGCCGCGGCGACGAGGTCGGCGTCGCCCACGGCGTCGGGCGTCGTGAACGACCCGTCGGCGATGCCGTCGTCGATGGCGGCGCGCAGCGGTGCGACGAGCAGCGCCCTGGCGTGCGCCGCCTCGGCCTCGGCGACACCCGTCTGGCCGACGGCGAGCGAGCCGAGCACGGCGACCCGCTCGGCGCGCTTGGCGACGCGCGTGAAGCTGAAGATCTCGTCGATCCACGCCACCACGGCGTCGACAGGGGCACCGGCCAGGTCGAGTCGGGCGTGCAGACGGCGCGCCGCCCACTGCGCGTCGCGCCGGTACATCGAGCACAGCAATGCCTGCTTCGTCTCGAACTGGCGGTAGAAGCTGCGGGTGGACACGCCGGCCGCGCCGAGCACCGAGGCGACCGTGAAATCGGCGCCGTCGTCGCGCAGGGCGGCGTATGCCGCACCGAGGATCAACTCGCGTTCGGCGTCGTCGTCGTGGCGGCGGGGGCGACCGACCGGGCGCCGGATCCCCGGAAGGGCATCGGCGGACGCGGCCACCGGCTCAGCGGTCACGGCCGGGCGCCCGCGGTCAGGCGTCGGCGAGCGCGGCGGGCTCGCCGACCTCGGGGAACAGTTCGAGGAAGGCGCCGCGCGTGATGCGGTACCTGGTGTCCTCGTCGACGCCGTCGAACAACCCGTGCAGCGTCTCTTGGGTGTGGCCCCACGTGCCCTCCATGTGCGGGTAGTCCGATCCCCACATCACGTTGCGGTAGCCCATCGCGGTCATCGCCGCGACCGCGGTCTCGTCGTGCTGGAACGACGCGTACACCTGCGAGTACAGGATCTCCTTGGGGGTGCGGTCGAGCTTCGGACGCACCATCGTGCTGTGCTGGCGGTAGCCCTCGGTCATCCGGTCGCCGAGGAACGGCACCCACGTGGCACCACCTTCCGAGACGAGCACCCTCAGATCAGGATGACGGTCGAGGGCACCGGACGCGACCATCTTCATGGTCGCCCGCTGGCCGGAGAACGTCGTCTCGGTGTAGTTGAGGACGGCACCGCCGGGACCGCGGTACACCTGGCCGGCGGCCTCGCCGGCCGCGAGGTCGAGCGGGTCGGTGCCGATGTGGAAGCCGATCACGATGTCGGCCTGCTCGGCCGTCGACCAGAACGGGTCCCAGTCCTCGCGGTTGTAGTCGGGGACGGACTTCGGCGGCGTCGTGGGCAGGAACACGCAGCGGAACCCCATCTCGGCCGTGCGCCGGAGCTCCTCGACGGCGTCGTCGATGGACAGCATCGACACCTGGGCGGTCGGGATCAGGCGAGGGGAGACGCTCATGATCTCGCTCTTGGCCCAGTCGTTGCTGACCTGGATGGCTGCCTTCAGCGCAGCTCGGGTCTGGAACGACGCGTTCCACATCCCGAGCGACGGGAACACGACCTCGCCCCAGATGCCCTCGTGGTCGAGGTCGGCGAGGCGCAGCCGCGCGTCGCCGGCGCCGGGGGCGCGGTGGGAGGCCTCCATGAACTCGAGCTGGGCCTTGCTCGGCAGCTTGCGGCGGAAGGACGTCCCGTCGATGTGCACCGTCTCGTACTCGCCGTCGTCGTCCTTGACGGCGTGCGGCATCAGGTCGGCGTACTGCGCGGGCACGTTGTCCCGCCACAGGTTGTCGGGTTCGAGGAAGTGGGAGTCGCCGGAGTTGGCCCAGATCTTTGCCATGGCACCATCATGCGCGGATGGCGCGGGGTTTGGCAATATCATTTTCAAATTCTTCCAACACCGGCGAACTGGGAGCGCAGGGTCCCGATGTCGAGACCCTGCGCACCCAGACATCAGTGCAGGTGGAGGAGGACCCGTCCCGGTCAGTCGACGCCGGCGAGCGCGGCCAACTCGTCCAGCGCGCCGACGATCAACTGACTGATCGTGGATGCCTCCGCGACCTTCGCCGCATCCGTCATCACGCCGAGGTCGAGCTCGTCGCGGTAGCGACGTAGCGTCACGTTCAGGAACTTGCCGGTCCCGAGGAACGGCGCCGGGTGGTTGGACAGCTCGAGGCATCCCGCGAGGTACAGCGGCCCGTCCGGTCCGGGCACGTTCGACAGCGTCACGCTGGAGCCGATGCGCGGGTCGTTGCCGCCACCGGCCTGGGCGTGGCGGGCCCGCCGATCCCGCGACTTGAACGGCCCGTCGGCCGTCGCCGTGATGAGTGGCTCCAGCAGCTCGCTGCGGCGTCGCTCGACGCGAGCCGCGGCCCGGATCGCGTCGAACCGCTCCCGTGTGTCGGCGATGTCGGTGCCGAGCGTCGGTCGGATCGGGATGATGTAGTTGCCGAGATCGCCGTGCTCCGGCTTGCGGTAGCTGCGCGAGCCGAGGGCGACCGCGGGCAGGTCGGGCAACGGACGTCCGGTCTCCAGCATCAGCGCCCGCACGGCGCTGCCGCAGATCATCAGGAACACGTCGTTCACCGTGCCGTCGAGGATCCGGCCGATGCTGCGCACGCGCGGCAACGACACGGTGAGCGCGTCGTACGAGCGAGCTTTCGACGTCGGCGCCGAGAGATCACCGAGGTCGGGGGAGATGGCCGGTGCATGGCCATCGGCGACGAACGCCGCCAACGCGGCCTTGGCCGCGTCGCGGTCGATGGCATCGCGGGCCGCGGCCTCGGCGGCGAAGCGGATGTCGGACGCCGCCCGCCACGTCGCCTCGTCGGGCACCACCTCGTCGACGTCGTAGCGGGGTGGTCGCGCCACCGGTTCGGGAGTCGGGTCGGACAACGCCTGGACGATCGACTGGAACCCGATCCCGTCGGCGAAGCCGTGGTGGACCTGCAGGAACATGGCGGCCCGCCCGCCGTTGATCCGATCGATGAGCAGGATCCGGAACGGCGGTCGGCCGTCGAGGTCGAGCGGGCGCATCGCCTCGCCAGCCACCAACTCGTAGAGCTCGCGGGTGTCCATCGACCCGCCGTGGTCGACCACCGCCACCACGTCGTCGAGCACGGGACTGGCCAGCCCGAACCACGCGTCGGTGTCGTAGCTCCCCGGGTTGGCGACGAGACGGCTCGACAGCGCCGTCGCCGGGATGCGCTGGGCGAGGTGCGCTCGCGCCGCGGCCGCGAAGGCGCCGTCAGCGCCGCTCGGACGTTCGTACTGGATGAGCCCGCCGATCTGCATCGGGGAGTCGGCGGAGTGGGCGAGCAGCATGTACTCGTCCTCTGGTCGCAGGTGGCGCATCGGCGCCGAGCGTAGGACGGCGCAGGCGATCACGTTTTCGTCCGGATATCGGTCGCACCTGCGACCAATATCCGGACGAAAAGGCGCTACTCGGGGAGCAGTTCGTAGGTGGTCGTGACGGTCAGCGAGAGCGACTCGCTGCCGGCCTCGATCGGCGCGGCCATGGCCCGGGCGACGCCCTTGAAGACGGGCACGGCGCCGCCGCCGCCACCCTCGACGATGGTGATGATCGAGCCGACGGTGCACCCGCTGGCCGCGGCGAGGACCTCGGCCTTGGCCAGCGCGTCGGCGACGGCGAGCTCGCGCAGCGGGGCCACGACGACGGCCGGGTCGGACACCGAGAACGACACGCCGTTGAGCGTGAACTCGTCACCGGCCACCTCGGCGGCGCTGTCGATGAACCGGCCGACGTCGTCGGACGGGATCCCGACGTTCAGCGAGTAGGACGCCACGTAGGACCGGTCCGACTGGTCGAACCACAGGTTGAGCCCGGTGGTCCGGAGGTCGTCGTCGCGGGCGCCGGCGTCGCGCAGGGCGCTGATGAGCGTGGCGGACCGCTCGTCGACGACGGCCATCGCCGACTGGGCCGACGGTCGGCGGGATTGCACACCGAGGGACAGCGAGGCCCGGTCGGGCCGTACGCTGGAGCTGGCCGACCCGGTGACGGTGACGGTCCTCACGACATCGCTGCTGCTCATCGGCGCGAGTGTCGCACCCGGTGCGGCGGTATCATCTCCCGGTTCCCTTTTTCTGAAGGCTCTACGACCATGCGCACCTACTCCCCGAAAGCCAGCGAGATCACCCACGAGTGGCACGTCGTCAACGCTGACGGCCTCGTGCTC
>JBEVOM010000260.1:0-53610 GCA_040507575.1 Ilumatobacteraceae bacterium | reverse complement strand
GGTTGGCGGTCAAGTACGCGCCCGTCGCCGCCGTGCTCGCCGCCGCCGTCCTGCTCCGCCACGTTCGGTTCCCGCGACGGGCGTTGGTGCTCGCCGGCGCCCTCGTCGTCGCCGGGGTCGCCTACCTCGTCGCCCACCGCCTCTGGTACGGAGGCTGGACCGTGTACGCGACCGGTGACCACTTCGCCGAGACGGGCGAGTTCTCCGTCGTCGGCACGAAGGTCGATCTGCTGGGCCGGTCGCGACGGTTGATCGGACTGCTCGTGGACCGCGATTTCGGCATCGCCGCCTGGTCACCGGTGTGGTTCCTCGCCCCGTTCGGTCTCGGCCTGCTGGCTGCCCGGCGGTGGCCCGGGCGCTGGGTGGTCCTCGCCGCGATCGCCGCCGGCTGGCTCAACGCGACGTTCGTCGCGCTGACGATGCACGGCTACTGGGTCCCGGGCCGCCAGATCGTGATCGTCCTGCCGCTCGCCGTGCTGGGGCTGTCGATGGCTGCCGACCGCGCTCGGATCTGGCTCGTCACCGTCGGCGCGCTCGGTGCGCTCGGCGCGCTGAACTGGGTGTGGCTGGCCGCCGAGTCCTCGACCGGCCGCCGCACGCTCGTGTTCGACTTCGCATCGACCGCCGCATGGCCGTACCGGGCGATCCGTCCCATCCTGCCGGACGGGTTGCAGCCGAACGATGCGAGCGTGCCGTTGCTCGCCGTGTTCGGTGTGGCCGCGATCGTCACCGGGACGATCGGCTGGCGCGTCGGCCGCAACCACCCAGGACCACGTGGCCGGCTGCCGGGTGCGACGATGTCGTGATGCCAGACCTCGACGGGCCGAGCGGCGTCGCGGTCTGGGAATCGGACACCTGGCGGGTGACGGCACTGGCGTGGATGGACGACCGGCTGGCGGCCGCCGGCATCGCCCGCCTCGGCGATGTCGAACAACCGCGGGTGCGCCCGTGGGCGACGGTGCTGCGGGCCCCGACGACCATCGGGCCGGTGTGGATGAAGGCGGCCGCGGCCGACACGGCCTACGAGGTCGGGCTCTACGACGTGCTCGTGGACGTCGTGCCCGATGGCGTCATCACCCCGATCGCCACCGACGCCGGGCGGGGCTGGCTGCTCCTGCCCGACGGCGGGCCGACGCTCGGCGACCGCACCGCGGGGGCAGATCGACGGGCCGAGCAGGTGGCCGGGCTCGTCGACGCCGTCGTCCGATACGGCGCGCTGCAGCGCGCCTGCCGCGGTGGGGTGCCGCGCCTCCTCGACGCCGGCGTCCCCGACATGCGCCCGGCCCGCATGTGCGAGCGCTTCGACGAGGCTGTCGCCGCGACCGAGCGGTTCGTCGAGAACCACGGGACGCCAGCCGATCGCGCCGCGCACGCGCGCGTCGTTGCCCTCCGCAGCGAGTTCGCCGGCTGGTGCGACCGACTGTCGTCGTCGTCTCTCTCGGCGAGCATCGACCACAACGACCTCCACCCGGGCAACGTGCTCGGCGCGGGTCCCGACACCCGGTTCTACGACTGGGGCGACGCCGTCGTCGCCCACCCGTTCGCCGCCATGCTCGTGCCGTTGCGGTACGTGGCCCACCTCCTCGACTGCGACATCCACGACGACCGCGTGCGTGACGCGCGCGATGCCTACCTCGACGGTTTCGCCGCGCTGGCGCCCGACGAGGACCTGGCGGCCACGCTCGACGTTGCCTGCCGCGTCGCCGAGGTCGCCCGAGCCCTGACGTGGGAGCGGGCCGTGGCCGCCGCCCGCCGGGACGGCGTCGCCGTCGACGACGAATGGGCGCGCGCCCCGCTCGAGACGCTCCTGTCCGTGCTCGGCGACCCTCCGCGCCGCGACCAGTCGGTGATGTGCTCGTGACGGCGGGTGTCTGGCGGGTCGTTGCGCCGGCCGCCACCCCGACATCTGGGCGCGCACGGTCTCCATATCGAGTCTGAGCGCGCCCGGATCGCTGACGGGCCGGCGTACGTGCGGTTCGACGGCTCCTTCATGCTCAAGCACCGCGTCCACGACGACAGCATCCACAGGAGCGGCGGGCCTGGGCGCTCGGCAGCGTCGGTCTCAAGGTCGACAGCGTCAACCTCGACGGCAGCGGCCTCAACACCGACGCCGAGCGGTTCGTGGACCAGTGGAACATCAGCCTCGTGAGCCCGACGGAGGCCCGCGACGTCGCCGGGTCGGCCAGCGTCTCCGACGGCATGATCGTCGAGCCGCTCGCCGTGTCGTCCGCAACGACGCGATCTGGGTCACGTGCCGAGTCGGCGTCAGCGCCGACCCCGGCTTCGCGGTGTCGACGTACGCGACATCGAGCATCGGCTGCAACGCCGTCTACGTCGTCGTCGAGGAGATCGAGCACTGGTGACCCGAGGCGCCGCCACCGACTGCGGCGCGACCGTCATTCGTCCGCTGGGAGCGCAGCGATGCAGAACTCGTTGCCCTCCGGGTCCCGCAGCACGTCGAAGTCGTCGGCAGGATCGCCCGACGTCCGCACCCATGTCGCGCCCAGCCCGATCAGGCGCGACACCTCGGCCGGCTTGTCGTCGGCATACAGGTCGAGGTGCATCTGGTCACGAGCCGTCACCGGCGTGCGGGCCAGTTGCAACGACACGTTGACGTTCGGACCGCGCAGCTTGCGGAACTCGTCGTCCGGCCCGGTCGAGCTGGGTGTCATCGACAGCGCCCGGGCCCAGAAGCTGGTCATGACGTCGAGATCGGCGCAGTTGATCACCGTGCTCCCGACGCGCAAGGTCATCGGCCGGCCCTGGCGACGAGAGATGACGCGCTCACGGCGTCGTGATCGGTGCCGGCAGCTGCAGCGCTCAGCCGAGCGTGCCGACGTTGTTCAGCTCGGCGAACGCCAGCTTCAGTCGGGCGATGAACGACTCCTCACCGGCGCGCAGCCAGACCCGCGGGTCGTACTGCTTCTTGTTCGGGGCATCGGGACCCTTGGGGTTGCCGATCTGACCCTGCAGGTGGTCGTGGTACTCGGCCTCGTAGCCGCGGATGCCGTCCCAGAACGCCCACTGCAGATCGGTGTCGATGTTCATCTTCACGACCCCGTAGGAGATGGCTTCGGCGATCTTCTCCGGCTCGGACCCGGACCCGCCGTGGAACACGAAGTCGACCGGCTGCGGCCCGGTGCCGAACTTCTGGGCGATGTACGCCTGGCTGTCGTCGAGGATGCTCGGGCGCAGCTGCACGTTCCCCGGCTTGTAGACGCCGTGCACGTTGCCGAAGGCCGCGGCGATCGTGAAGTGGTCGCTGACCTCCATGAACTGCTCGTAGGCGTACGCCACCTCCTCGGGCTTGGAGTACAGATCGTCCTGATCGGCCCCGGAGTTGTCGACGCCGTCCTCCTCCCCGCCCGTGATGCCGAGCTCGACCTCGAGCGTCATCTCGATCGCCGACATCCGCTCGAGGTACGTCTTGCAGATCGCGACGTTCTCCTCCAACGGCTCCTCGGAGAGGTCGAGCATGTGCGAGCTGAACAGCGGCTTGCCGTGCTCGGCGTAGTGCTGCTCGCCGACCTCCAGGAGGCCGTCGACCCAGCCGAGCTTGTCCTTCGCGCAGTGGTCGGTGTGCAGGATGACGCGGGCGCCGTAGTCCGCGGCCAGCGCGTTGACGTGCGCGGCGCCGGCCAACGAGCCGAGGACGGACGCCCGATCACCTTTGCCCACACCCTTGCCGGCGATGAACGCCGCGCCGCTGTAGGAGAACTGGATGATGACGGGCGAGTTGATCGAGGCCGCAGCCTCCATCACGCCGTTCATGGTGTTGCTCCCGGTGCAGTTGGCGGCCGGCAGCGCAAAGCTCTTGGCCTTCGCCAACGCGAAGACGTCCTTCACGTCGGAGCCGGTGATGACCCCGGGGGCGAAGTCGGTGCGGATGGCGCTCATGACGCACGATCGTACTCAGCACACCGACGGCGGGCCCGCCGAGCTCGCCGACGCCTCCATCGAGCGCGCCCAGCCGTCATCCGGACGGCGCGCCCGGGCCGGTGGTCGCCGGCTCGAGCAGCACGCTCACGGCGTCGAGCATCCGGCGCACCTCCTTGCCCCGGCGGGCCGCGACCGCCCGCTCGGCGACGACCTCGGTGCGGCTCTGCGTGCTGCCTCCGGCCCGGAAGAAGCGCCGCCGGACGCTGCCGATCACGACGACCTCGGTACCCGCGGCCAGATCGCGCCCGGCGGCCGGGGGGTCGAACCAGGCGACGGGGACCGACTGGGTGCCTCCGTCGTCGCGGGTGGTGACGTCGAACTGCAGGACGACACGCCCCGACGACAGCTCCCTGACGGTCGACTCACCGACCACCGTGCCGCGCAGGACGACCACGTTGTGCTCGCTCATGACGAGTGCTCCTTCCTTCGTGCCGGGCCGCCGCACGGGTGCGGGGTCGTGGCGCCGGCGTGACGCAGGTCGGGGGATGTCGGTCCTTGCACCGTATCGAAGGGGTGCGCGCCCGACGCCCGGCACCCGCCGGATCAGCGCCGCAGGCGCGCCGCCAGACCCTTCGGCGCCAGGTGACGGTAGCTCTCGGTGACGAGCTCGGCCACCTCGACCCAGTCGGTGTCGCCATCGAGCACGATCCCGACGATGTCCCGGAACCACACGGGTTTGAAGAACGGGGCACCGATCGCGCCCAGCGCGTGCAGCTCGTCATCGGCCGAACGGAATGTCAGGACCGTCGCTGGTCCGTCGGTCCCGGCGGCGGCGGCGTACGCGACTGGTCGACCGTGATCGATCGCCACCACGTGCGCGAACGTCGAGTTGCGGATCCGCCACCGCGTCCCCACCCAGGCATCCTCCTCGATCGCCTCCGGCAAGGCCAGGCAGATCTTGCCCAATCGTCCGACGACGTCGGGAGCGACGTCGGCGTGTTCGGTCAGCCTCCTCACCACCTCCTGCACCACCCTTGCTCACCATCGGCCTCACCACCGGCCTCACCTCCGTCCGGATGCGCCGGCGCCGGGCTCGACCGTATCGAGCGCGGCTCGGCGACGCCTGACGGCAGGTCCGCTCAGCCGGTGAGGCGCTTCTCGAACCAGTGGTCGCCGTAGCGCTCGTCGTTGAACGCCTCGACCTCCCGGTACCCCGCCGAGCGGTACAGGGCGAGCGCCTCGCCGAGGGCGCGGTTGGTCTCCAGCCGGGTGCGCCGCACGCCGCGCCGGTGGGCCTCGGCCTCCAGCTCGCCGAGCAGCCGCCGGCCGACGCCGAGGCCGCGCGAGCGCGGCGACACCCACATCCGCTTGATCTCGGCCGGGCCGCTCCCGTGGAAGCGCAGGGCCCCGCAGCCCACCGGCTCGCCTCGCACCCGGGCCACCAGGAGCAGACCGGCCGGCTCGGCGAGGTCGGCGAGATCGGTGAGGTTGCTGAGGGCCGGGTCGAATCCGCCGTCGAAGCGGACGTCGAGCTCGGCGTAGTACGACTCGAGACAGGCTCGGGCGTCCGCCGACGTCGGGTCCTCCGACGCGACGTCGACCAGCCCGGCCGTCAGCAGTCGTTCGACGACGCTCATCGCCTCGACCAGCCGGACTCGGCGCCCGCCGTCGAGGGGCGCGAGGAGCGACCGGGCGAGCGCGTCGCTGGCCCGATCGAGCGCGTCGCGCTCGATCCGACCCGCGGCGGTGAGCGAGGCGCGCCGGACGCGGCGATCCGTGGCATCCGGGAGGACCGTCACCAGCCCCTCGTTCTCGAGGCTGCGCAGGATCCGGCTGACGTAGCCCGAATCGAGGCCGAGTCGGGCCCGCACCACGCGCACCTCGCAGCCGCCGTCCCCGATCTCCCACAGCACACGCGATGCCCCGAGTGGACGGCGCCGACCGAGGTAGCGGTCCTCGAGGGCCCCGACGCGCTCGGTGACCGTGCGGTTGAACCGTCGCACCGCCACCACCGACGAGTCCGCCATTCCTCTGACCACGGTCAGAGGATAGTCACCGCCACGCGTCGTCCCGAGCGCGTTCGCCAGAACTGGACATGAGTTGTCCAGTTCAGCGGCGCATGATGGTCGCAGCGCCGGCGAACGTGCCGGACGCCCGATCCGAAGAGGAGCCGAACGATGGACTGCAAGCTGGAACTGGTCGCCCTTCCCGTGGCCGATGTCGACCGGGCCATCGCCTTCTACGTCGGGCAGCTCGGGTGGAACCTCGACCACGACGTCGTGGTCAGCGACGAGATCCGCTTCGTGCAGGTGACGCCGCCCGGTTCGGCGTGCTCGATCGCCATCGGCACAGGCCTGATCGTGGGAGAGCAAGGCCCGATCCGCACGTTGCAGGTCGTCGTCCCCGACATCGAGGCGGCCCACGCGGATCTCCAGTCGAGCGGCGTGACCGTGAGCCCCATCGACGACCAGCCGTGGGGCTCGTTCGTGTACTTCGAGGACCCGGACGCCAACGCCTGGGCCGTCCAGCAGACGATTCCCCGGACGGCACCGGGCTGAGCCGACGGGCCGGTCGGGGCGCTCACGCCTTCGGGGCGACGCGGATGCCCAGTTGGACGAGCTGCGCCGGATCCACCGGCAGCGGCGAGTGGGTCATCGGGTCGGCGCCGGACTGCGTCTTCGGGAACGCGATGACCTCTCGGATGTTCTCCTCGCCGGCGAGGATGGCGACCAGGCGGTCGAGGCCGAACGCGAACCCGCCGTGCGGCGGTGCGCCGTACTCGAAGGGGTTGAGGAAGAACCCGAACTTGCGGTCGGCCTCCTCGTCGGTGATGCCGAGGGCGGCGAACACCCTGCGCTGCAGATCGGTCTGGTGGATCCGGATCGAACCGGACCCGAGCTCCCACCCGTTGAGCACGAGGTCGTAGGCCTGCGACCGCACCGCCATCGGGTCGGTGTCGAGGAGGGCCATGTCGTCGGGATGGGGCATCGTGAACGGGTGGTGTCCCGGCTTCGGGCGACCCTGGTCGTCGCGCCCGACGAACATCGGGAAGTCGACGACCCACACGTAGCGGTACGGGCCCTCGTGCACCGGCGGGCGGCCCAGATCGTTGCGCAGCTGACCGAGCACCTCGCACGTCGTCGCCCACTCGTCGGCCACGACGAGCACGAGATCGCCGGCCTCGGCGCCGACCCGCTCGGCCACGGCCACCGACTCGGAGGTCGACAGGAACTTGGCGACCGGCGAGTCGAACGCGCCGTCGCCCGTCGCCTTCAGCCACACCAGTCCCTTGGCCCCGAGCGACTTGGCCCGGTCGGTCAGCTTGTCGAGCTGGTTGCGGCCGTACTCGGCGGCAGCGCCGGGCACGCGGATCGCCTTGATCGACGCGGCTCCGGCGAACGCCTTGAACTCGGTGGCACCGAAGACGTCGGTCAGCTCGACGAGCTCGAGGCCGAAGCGCAGGTCGGGCTTGTCGACGCCGAAGCGCTCCATCGCCTCGTGCCACGTGATGCGCTCGATCGCCGGCGGTCGCTCCCCCGTCGCCGCCTCCGCGGCGGCGAGGACTGCCTCGCTGATGGCGTCCAGGACGTCGTCCTGCGACACGAAGCTCATCTCGGCGTCGAGCTGCATGAACTCGTACTGGCGGTCGGCGCGCAGGTCCTCGTCGCGCAGGCAGCGGGCGATCTGGAAGTAGCGGTCGACACCGGCGACCATCAGGAGCTGCTTGAACAGCTGCGGCGACTGCGGCAGGGCGTAGAACGAACCCGGCTCCTTGCGCGAGGGGACGAGGAACTCGCGGGCGCCTTCGGGCGTCGAGGGCACGAGCATCGGCGTCTCGACCTCGACGAAGCCCTGTCCCACCATCGCATCGCGAACGGCGGTGTTGACGGCCGCCCGCAACCGCAGGTTGCGCTGCATCCGTTCCCGGCGCAGGTCCAGGTAGCGGTACTGCAGGCGGACGTTCTCGTCGACGTCGTCGGCCCGGGCGTCGATCGGGAACGGCGGCGGCGTGGCCGTGCGCAGCACCTCGACGGCGCACTCGCCGATCTCGACCTCGCCGGTCGGCAGGTTCAGGTTGATCGTCCCGTCGGGCCGGTCGCGCACCACCCCGGTGATCCGCACGACGTACTCGCTGCGGACGTCGATCGTGTTGTCGACGACGCACTGCACGACGCCGGCGTGATCGCGCACGTCGACGAACGCGAGGTGCTCACCGTGCTCCCGGCGACGGGCGACCCAGCCGCACACGCTGACGGTCTCACCGATCTCGGCTCGGCGCAACTCGCCGCACAGGTGGGTGCGCATCGACGTGGCGCTCGTTTGCTTCGTCATGGGAGGGCTGCTTCCAGGTGCGAGAGGAGGTCGGTGCGGGCCACGACGGTCTGGTCGGTGCCAGCGCGGAGGGCACGGACGACGGCCGTGCCGTTGCGCCGCTCGTC
Organism: Ilumatobacteraceae bacterium; assembly: GCA_040507575.1. Classification (GTDB taxonomy): domain Bacteria; phylum Actinomycetota; class Acidimicrobiia; order Acidimicrobiales; family Ilumatobacteraceae; genus JALZMG01. Next base: position 45,292 of record JBEVOM010000260.1, on the reverse strand, counting down.
GTCGCCGATGATCACGGCGAACGTCGCGCCGCTGCGGTTGGCCGCCTTCATCTGGGCCTTCATGCTGCGACCGTCGAAGGCGCGGTCCGAGCTGTGCCCGGCCCGGCGGAGCTGCTCGGTGACGGCGAGCGCCTCGGCCCCGCCGGTCGTGTCGACGACGAACACCTCCAGCGTGGACGGTCGAGCGTCGAACACGCCCTCGTCGTCGCAGGCCAGGAGCGTGCGGTCGAGGCCGAGCGCGAAGCCGACACCCGGTGTCGGCGGTCCGCCGAGCGCCTGGACGAGGCCGTCGTAGCGGCCGCCACCGCCGAGTGCGTCCTGGGCCGAGTCGAGCGTGCCACCGGCGAACTCGAACGTCGTGCGCAGGTAGTAGTCGAGACCCCGTACGAGGCGCGGCTCGACGCGGTACGGAACACCCAGCGCGTCGAGACCGGACCGGACCGTCGCGAAGTGCTCGGCCGCGGCGTCGCTGAGGAAGTCGGCCAACGGCGGCGCGGCGGCGACGATCGCGGCGTCGTGTTCGCGCTTGGAGTCGAGCACCCGCAGCGGGTTGCGCTCGAGCGTCTGTCGGCTCTCGGCGGTCAACGCGTCGAGATCGGCGACGAAGTGGGCTCGCAGCGCCTCGACGTAGCGGGCCCGGTCTGCCGGCTCGCCGAGGGAGTTGAGCAGCAACGTCACCTGGCGCAGCCCGAGCTGTTCGTAGAAGCGGTGCCCGAGCGCGATGACCTCGACGTCGAGGTACGGGTCGTCCACGCCGAGCACCTCGACGCCGACCTGGTCGAACTGCCGGTACCGGCCGCGCTGCGGTTTCTCGTACCGGAAGTTCGGGCCGGCGTACCAGGTCTTCCACGGTGTCGTCGGGCGGTGCTGGACGAACGCCCGGCACACGCTGGCCGTCTGCTCGGGGCGCAAGGCGACGGTGCGCCCCCCGAGGTCGGTGAACCGGTACATCTCCTTGGCGACGACGTCGGTGGCCTCGCCGACGCGCTGGAACACGCCGGCGTCCTCCATCAGCGGCGGGATGATCAGCTCGTAGCCGGCCGGCCCGACGACGTCGGCGAACACCTCGACGAACCGGCGCCAGCGGTCGGAGTCCGGGGCGAGGATGTCGCGCATCCCCGGGCTGGTCTGGAACACGGACGGCGACTCGGGCACGGCCGACGAGGCTATCGGCGACCGTCACACGGTCCCTGGAGGGTTGACCGCGACCCGCGCCAGAGGCGTGACCATGTCCCCCGCGGCAGCGATTTCACACGCCCGTCACGGGTATCCCGAGCCGTGCGCTCCGAGGTGTGCAACGGTTGCGCCGTGGAGATCGCCGTGGGCTGTCGGTTCCGCTTCGAGGTGCCGGTCGCGACCCACGCCATCGTGCTGGTCGAGCCCCATGTGGACGAGCACTGGAAGGTCTCGCAGTCGCGCTGGGAGATGACGCCGGAGACCGCGACCAGCATCTACTCCGACAGCTTCGGCAACCGATGTCGCCGGGTCACGCTGCCCGCCGGTTCGGTCGAGCTGGCCTTCACCGCCACGGTCAGCGACTCCGGCACGCCCGACGTCATCGATCCCGCGGCGCCGGAGCGGATCCCCGGTGACCTGCCCGACGAGGCGTTGCTGTTCCTGCTCCCCAGCCGCTACTGCCAGTCCGACCGGCTTGCCGAGTTCGCGTTCTCGACGTTCGGTCAGGTCACGCCGGGATGGTCGCGGGTGCAGGCGATCTCGGAGTGGGTCCACGACCACATCGCGTTCGACTACGGCCTCGCGTCTCCGACGTACACCGCCGTCGACGTGCTGGAGGACGGCCACGGCGTGTGCCGCGACTTCGCCCACCTCGCCGTCGCGCTGTGCCGGGCGCTCAACATCCCGGCCCGCTACGTGTTCGGGTACCTGCCCGACATCGAGGTCCCCGACCCTGGCTCGCCGATGGACTTCTGCGCCTGGATGGAGGTCTACGTCGGCGATCGCTGGTACACGTTCGACCCTCGCAACAACCAGCACCGCATCGGTCGGACGGTCATCGGACGGGGCCGCGACGCGGCGGACGTCGCCATGGTCACGACGTTCGGCAAGGTCGGGCTCGAGATGATGACGGTGATCGCCGAGGAGGTCTCCTGACGTGCAGCTCGACCGGCTCCTCGACGACGACCACGCGTCGGCGCTGACGCTGGACCACCGCAGCGTCGACCTGGCCACGGCCCGCGAGGCGACGTACGTGTTGCGCAACGACCTCACCTACGAGTACCCGGCGCCCATCCGGGCCCTGCGCCACCGCCTCGTCGTCGTCCCCCGTCAGCGCCACGGCGACCAACGCCGCCTGCTGCACCGGCTGCACGCCGACGTGCCGGCCGCCTGCTCGGTCGAGCGCCGTCGTGACCGCTTCGGCAACCCGGTCGTGCAGCTCGAGGCAGCCGTCGTGCCCGCTCGGATCTCGTTCGCCATGCGCGCGATCGTCCACCGCTCGCGGGACCACGGCCACGAGCGTCGATGGGCCGACTGGCACAGCCGGCCGACCGACCTGACTGCCGCCGACGACGATCTCCGCGACGCCGCCCGGCGGATCGAACCGCATGCCGACGGCGCCGGGTTGGCAACGTCGATCTGCGACGCGGTCCACGATGCGATGACGTACGAGTGGGGCGTGACGACGGTGCGGACGACGGCCGGCGACGCGTGGCGGGGCAGGCGCGGGGTGTGCCAGGACATGGCCCACGTGATGGTGGCGATGTGCCGAGCCCGGGGGTTGGCGGCCCGCTACGTCTCCGGCCACCTCCTCGGTGAGGGCGCCAGCCACGCCTGGGTCGAGGTGCACGACGAGCGCGTCGGGCATGCGATCGCGTTCGACCCGACCCATGGCCGGCGCACCGACCTGCGCTACGTCACCGTCGCGGTCGGTCGCGACTACCGCGATGTCGCCCCGACCGCCGGCAGCTACCGCGCCGGACCCCGCGGCACCTTGTCGGTCCGCAAGGTCGTCGCCCTGGCCGACGTCCGCTGATCCCCGGTCTTGGTGCGGATAATTGTCGCACCTGCGACCAAAATCCGGACCGAAACGCCCCGGTAAGCCGAGGACCAGCCCTTCGGCGGAGCCGGAAGGAGTCGGATCTGGCACTCGCCTCATGCGGAACGACAGCAGCAACCCGAGCGCGCTGGCGAGGATCGGGATGAGGAGGGCGACCTGCAGGGCGAGTGGACGGGCGTCGGTGTTGATGCGGATGATCTCGGCTTGGATGTCGGCCGGTTGACCGGCGAGCAGCTCGGCGAGTTGGGTGTTGGTCATCACCTCGGCATCGTCCTCGAGGACGTCGGCGACCTGCTCTTGCTCGGCCGGCGGCAGCACGGCGCTGTCCTGCGCCATGTCGGTGAACGAGATGGAGAGCGTGGCGAGCATGATCGCGCCGGCGAACGCCAGCCCGAACGACAGGCCGAACGACCCGGCCGCCGAGTTCACGCCGGCGGCTTCGCTGGCCCGTTCGTCAGTGACCGGCGACAGCGTGTAGTTGTTCAGTTGGGACACCAACAGGCCCAACCCGCCGCCGGAGATGATCAGTGGGATCACGAGCGCCCAGCCGGAGTCGGCGCGCGGCACGATCGGCAACAGGATCACCAGCCCGAAGGCGAGGAGCGCGAAGCCGGCGCGGATGATGCTGCTCGGGCGTCGGTTCCCGGCTCGCTTCCCGGCCAGGAGCGCGACGGCGAACATGCTGAGTGAGAGCGGGGCGAGCGACAGGCCCGCCTGCATCGCGTTGTACTCGAAGACCATCTGGAGGTAGATCGGCAGGACGATCATGGCGCCGCCCAGGGCGATCTGCTGGAGCAGCTGTCCGCTGATGCCGAGACGGAAGGCCGTCGATCGGAACAGGTCGGGGTCGATCAGCGCCGCTCTGCCTTCGCGCTTGCGGCGGGCCAGCCACCACGCCAGCCCGCCCATCGCGATCGCGCCGAACGCCAGGAGAGCCCCGACGGACTCACCACCTTCCTGCCACGCCAGGATGCCCAGCACGAGCCCGCCCATGCCCACCACGGACAGCACCGAACCGACGACATCGACACGTCGGGACCCTGTGTACGGGACGTCGCGGACGAGGCCGATGCCCGACAGCACCACGGCGATGACGACCACCTCGAGCAGGAAGGCGATCCGCCACGACAGGTAGGTCGTGATGAACCCGCCCAGCAGCGGGCCGACCGCCGCGGCGATCGCCGCGGCGGCGCCGACGAGCGCGTACACACGGCGCCGCTCCGTCCCGTCGAAGTTGCCGTGGACCAGCGACTGCATCGCCGGGAGCAGGAGCGACGCGCCGAGCCCTCCGATGACGGCCCAGAAGATCACGATCGCGGTGACGGACTGGGTGAACGCCATCGACAGGGCACCGACGGCGTAGCCGAGCAGGCCGAGCACGTAGGCCTTCTTGCGACCGATCAGATCGCCGACCTTGCTGCCGATCAGGATGAACGCCGCCGAGACGAGTGCTTCGAGGGCGATCGCCGCCTGCACGCTGCTGACGGTCGTGTCGAGGTCCTCGACCACAGCCGCGATCGACACGTTCATCAACGACGTGTCGACCACCAGCACGAACATGGCCATCGCCAACAGGATCGGCAGCCGCCGATCGGTCGGGCGCGCCGCCAGATCCTCGCGGTCGGTCTCCTCGGTCATCGCCGATCGAGGCCAGTGCTGGGACGAACTGCGGGTCGGTCGCCCTCTCGTGATCTCACGGCCAGTCCTGCCCCCATCGTCGCCACCCGGTCGGGTGGCGGGACGGAACCCTACGCGTCGGCGACTCGTTGCGCGCAGCCGGCGCCGTGGTGGGGGGCGTCAACGGCCGAGCGCCGTTCGCAGAGCGTCCAGGACCTCGGCATCGGAGGCGCCGAGCGATCGAGCGGTGGCGACGAGGATCTCGGACTCGGCGCGCAGCCGACGTTGCCGTTGGGCAGCCGGCTCGACCGGTCGGTTCGGACGCACCACGGTGCCGTGCCGACCGCGCCCCTCGATCCAGCCTGCGCGTTCGAGCTCGCGGTAGGCCCGAGCGACGGTGCCGGGAGCGACGCCGAGGTCCGCGGCCAGTTGACGTACCGCCGGCAGTCGGGCGCCTGGCGGCAGCGACCCGCCGCCGATGAGCCCGGCGATCTGCACCCTGAGCTGCTCATAGGGCGGCAACGTCGATTCCGGATCGATCGAGACGATCACGAGACGATCACACGGTCGTCGGTGTCCCGTGGCGGGGACATCCGCGTCGGCACGATCAGCCAGCTGGCCAGCACACCGACGAGGCCGAGCACGCAGGCGGCCACACCGACGTCGGCCACGAGGTCGTCGCCAGGACCGCTGCTCAGCCACTGACCGACGACGATCGCCTCGATGCACTGGAGCACCCCCCATCCCGCCGCGATGCGTCGGACGGCCGCTCGCCGGGTTGCATCGTCGGCGGCCACGACGTCTGGGGGCGCGGCGGGCTGGGGCCGGCGGACGATGACGAGCATCGACCACACGCTGACCATGGACACGACGGCGCGCACGGCCGCCCCACCGACGACTCGCCTGGTGCCCAGCGGTGACACCGCTGCGCCGTAGACCGCCAACACCCCGACGGTGCCGACCGCCCAGCCCAGGAGCCAGCCGGTGACCCCGGGACTCAGGTACCTCGACAATGTGCGAGGTTGGAGGCTGGCGACTCGCACGCCTCCCACGTGGCGACGACCGACCGGCACCTCGGCCAGGATCCCACCGACGAACCAGCCGGCGAACAGGATCGCCCAACCGTTCACGTGTGTAGCGGGTGAGGCCAGCGAGATGCCCTGGGCAACACCCACGCTCCCGACGACGCCATACGCCCGCCATCGCCGCGTCCGGGCGAGGTAGTCGACGATGATCGTTCCGTTCCGCGCCGTCAGCGCGACGCGGTGCAGGGTGACGAACCAGCCCAGCTCGACACGTGACGGACTGCGGAGCGCGATGCCCGCGGCCACCGCCGCGAGGGCGACGTCGTACACCACGAGCCCGACCAGGCCGCGGTCGACCGCTCCGTCCGACAGCACGGCGCCGACGATGGGCCCGGCCACGCCGACCGCCACCATCGCCGCCACGACCCGGAACCGCCGGACCGGGCCAGGACGGATCTCGTCCACCAACGCCTGCGGCGGCGTGCTCGGCGTACGGACCCACGTCATCGTATCGACACGTTGATACAATCTGAGCCGCGTGTCAAGCTCGGCACGTGTCGACTGAGCTCGCTCGGCCACGCCGGAGAGCACCTCGTAGGACCGGCGATGGACGCCCTCGTGCGGATGCTGCTCCAACGCCGAACTGCCGCGATCGAGAACCTCGAGCGCCTGTGACGCCGCCGACACCGAGATCACGTGGCGTCGGGAACCGCGACCGCCGCAACCAGGTCACGGGCTCGTCGCCGAGCGACGCCCGAGATCACGCAGCCGGCCGCTCCTGACGGCCGGGTTCAGCCCCCCACACCCGGTACGAGCCGATAGGCGTCGTACACGGCATCGATGCTCTTGATCGTGCGCAACACCGCCGCCAGGTGGTTGGGATCGGCGAGCTCGAACTCGAAGCGCATCTTGGCCACCCGATCGTTGCCCGTGGCGGTGTCGCAGGCCACGATGTTCACGTGGTGGTCGGACAGCGCGTTGGCCACGTCGCGCAGCAGGCGTGAACGGTCGAGCGCGACCACCTCGACGCCGGCGCGGAACACGGCTCCCGAGGACTCGCCGTCCCAGTCGACCTCGATCATGCGCGTCGCGTGGTCGCTCATCAGCGACACCGCGTTGGCACAGTCGGCGCGGTGGACGCTGACGCCACGGCCACGGGTGACGAAGCCGATGATCTCGTCGCCCGGCACCGGCGTGCAGCAGTTGGCCAGTCGCACGAGCACGTCGTCGAGGCCCTCGACGTGGACGCCGACCCGATCGGCCTGGGTGCGGTGTCGTCGTGGCCGCAGGACGGTGGCCGGCAGCTGCTCGGGATCGTCGCCACCGCGGAACCCGCGAGCGACCCGTTGGGCGACACCGCGGGCCGAGACGTGATGCTCGCCGACGGCCGCCAGCAGCGCGTCGAGGTCGACGTAGCTGTACTCGGTGATGACGGCGGCCAACTGGTCCGACGCCCACATGCGCTGGACGGGAAGACCTTCGCGGCGCAGCTCGCCGGCCAGCTCGTCGCGACCCTGCTCGATCATGTCGAGGCGCCGCTCGCGGCTGAACCACTGCTTGATCTTGTTGCGGGCTCGCGGCGAGGCGACGAAACCCAGCCAGTCCTGCGACGGGCCGGCGCTCTCGACCTTCGACGTGAAGATCTCGCACGTGTCGCCGCTCGACAGCTGATGGTCGAGCGACACGAGGCGACCGTTGACCTTGGCCCCGATGCAGGCGTGGCCGACCTCGGTGTGCACGGCGTAGGCGAAGTCGACCGTCGTCGACCCGACAGGCAGCGTGACGACCCGCCCCTTCGGCGTGAACACGAAGACCTCGTCCTGCTCGAGGTCGGTCTTCAGGCTCTGCATGAACATGGCCGGGTCGCTGACCTCGGCCTGCCAGTCGATGATCCGGTTGAGCCAGTCGATGTCGCTCGACGGCGACCCGTCCTTGTACGCCCAGTGCGCGGCGACACCCCACTCGGCCCGCTGGTGCATCTCGCGCGTGCGGATCTGGACCTCGATCGGCTTGCCGGCCGGCCCGATGACCGTGGTGTGCAAGCTCTGGTAGAGGTTGAACTTGGGCATCGCGATGTAGTCCTTGAAGCGGCCGACGACCGGCCGCCAGCGCCCGTGGATGCACCCGAGCGCGGCGTAGCAGTCCTTCATCGACTCGACGATCACCCGGACGGCGACGAGGTCGAAGATGTCGTCGAACTCGCGGCCTTTGACGACCATCTTCTCGTAGAGGCTCCACAGGTGCTTGGGACGCCCGGTGACCTCGGCCTCGATGCCCAGCTCGGCGAGCCGGCTGCGGACCTCGGAGATGGCGCTGGCCAGGTACACCTCGCGCTCCGGGCTGCGCCGACTGACCAGGTGGTCGAGCTCGGCGAAGCGCTTGGGGTGCAGCGAGGCGAACGACAGGTCCTCGAGCTGCTGCTTGATCTCCTGCATGCCGAGGCGGTGGGCCAGCGGGGCGTAGATGTCGAGCGTCTCCTGGGCGATGCGCTGTTGCTTCGCCGCCGGCATCGCGGCGATGGTCCGCATGTTGTGCAGCCGATCGGCCAGCTTGATGACGAGCACCCGCAGGTCGCGCGCCATCGCGACCAGCATCTTGCGCATCGTCGCCGCCTGCTGGGCCTCGCGGGAGTCGAACTGGATGCGCTCGAGCTTGGTGACGCCGTCGACGATGGCCGCGATCTCGCCGCCGAAGTGCTGCTCGACGTCACCGAGCGTGATCTCGGTGTCCTCCACCGCGTCGTGCAGGAGCGCGGCGGCGACCGAGATCTCGTCGAGGCCGATGTCGGCGACGATGCGGGCCACCGCCAGCGGGTGGTTGATGTAGCTCTCACCGCTGGAGCGCAGCTGACTGCGATGGGCCTCGGCGGCGACCTGGTAGGCCCGGCTGATCGTGGCCACCGGCGCCTTCGGGTGGCGACGGCGGTAGCTGGTCAGCAGGGGCGTCAGTTCGGCCGGGGCGGCGGCCTCGTGATGGCGCCGCCACGGCAGGACGCGGTCGACGGTGCCCATCGCCGCCTCAGTACCGGGCCAGTGCCTCGACGCGCCGGTCGCCGAGCGCGGCCCGCCCACCGAGCTCGGACAGCTCGATGAGGATGCCGATGCCGACGACCGATCCGCCGAGCTCGTCGACGAGCCGGGCCGTCGCCGCCGACGTGCCGCCGGTCGCCAACACGTCGTCGACGATCAGGATCCGCTCGTCGGGGTGGATGGCGTCGCGGTGGATCTCGAGCTTGTCGGCCCCGTACTCCAGCTGGTACTCCTCGCGCACGACGGCCCACGGCAGCTTGCCGGCCTTGCGGACCGGCACGAACGACGCGCCGAGCGTGTAAGCCACCGGCGCGGCGAGGATGAACCCGCGGGCTTCGATCCCGACGACGCGGTCGATCTCGGCGTCGGCGAAGCGCTCGGCCAGCTCATCGACGGCGCGGTGGAACGCCTCGGCGTTGCCGAGCAGCGGTGTCATGTCGCGGAACGTCACACCCCGCTCGGGGAAGTCGCGCACATCGCGCACCAGGGCCCGCAACCAGCCGTCGACCGCCGCGCCCGCGGTGTCGAGCGTGCTGGCGATCTCCCCGGTCATGGACCGAGGATACCGGTCCCGGTCAGCGCCGCTTCGTCTTGCGGGGCCGCGGCGGGTGCGTCAGCAGGCGTTCCGGCGGGGCCTCGACGACGGTCGACGCCGCCGTGCCCGGCGCACCCGCACCCTCGTCGCCACCCTCGCCGCTCGGCCCGGCGGCCGCACGGCGGCGGCGACGGTCCGATACGGGGCGGATTCCCGATGGCCCGCTGATCACGACGGCCCGGAGATCCACGCCGGTGAGATGGTCGGCGGGCCCGGCGCCGTGTCCGGCGAACGCCGGCGAGCGGGCCTTCAGCCACCCGAGGAGCGGCGACGCCACGAAGATCGACGAATACGCGCCGGTGATCATGCCGACGAGCAGGGCGATCGCGAACTCCCGCAGCGTGACCTGGCCGAACACCCCGGCCCCGATGAGCAGCAGGGAGAGCACGGGCAGGGACGACGCCAGTGACGTGTTGATCGAGCGCAGCAGCACCTGGTTCATCGAGATGTTCACGAGGTCGCCGGCGGTGAGGCCGGCGGCCGCCACCCGCTTCTCGTTGTCCCTGATCCGGTCGAACACCACGATCGAGTCGTACAACGAGTAGCCGAGCACGGTGAGGAAGGCGATGACCGTCGCCGGGGTGACCTCGAAGCCGAAGATCGAGTAGATCCCGATGCTGATGGCCACGTCGTGGACCATCGCGATGAGCGCGGTGAGGGCCATCCGCCACTCGAACCGGAGCGAGATGTAGACCGCGATCAGGGCGAGGAACACGACCAGTGCGTAGATCGCCTTGCGGGTGATCTCGTCACCCCACGTGGCACTGACCGACGCCACGCTGACGTCGGCCGGCTGCACGCCGGCGGCCGCGGCGAACGTCTCCTGCATCCGGACCCGCACCTCCTCGGGCTGGTCCTGGACCTGCACCTTGATGATGTCGCCGCTATCGGAGTTGCGCTCCTGGATCTTGGCCTGGTCGCTCTCGAGGCCGTTGTCCTCCAGGATCTGGCGGGCGTCGTCGACCGACAGGCTGCCGGCCGGCACGTCCCACGCGACACCGCCCTCGAAGTCGATGCCGAGCACGAGGCCGCGCTGCCACAGTGACAGCGCGCTCAACGCCAGCACGCTGAGGGAGATCGCCATCCAGATCCGCCGCCGGCCCCAGAAGTCGATCGACGTCTGGCCGAGCATCAAGCGGCGCCAGCCGTTGCGGCCGATCGGGCGTAGCGCGGCGGTCGACGGGCCCGGGCGCGGGCCGGTGTCGATGTCGCTCATCCGGGGATCCCCACGGTCGGTCCGATCAGGCTGACGGTCGGGGTGCTCATGTCGGCGGTGCTCCGATCCCGAACTGGTCGTGGCGGTCGAGGCGTCCTGTCGAGGCCAGGAGGATGACGGCCGGCCGGGTGAAGAACCACAACACGATGACGTCGCACACCGTCGTCACACCCAGGTAGAGCGCGAAGCCTCGGACCGAGCCGACGCTGAGGACGAACAGCACGGCCGCGGCGATGAACGAGACCAGGTTGGCGGCCAGGATCGTCTTCCATGTCGACCGGAAGCTTCGCGCCGCCGAGTTCTTGAACGTGCGGCCGTGCAGCACCTCGTCCTTCATCCGCTCGAAGTAGACCACGTAGCTGTCGACGGTCATGCCGATCGAGACGATGATGCCGGTGACCCCGGCCAGCGTCAGCGCGTAGTTCGTCGTCTGGGAGATGAACACCGACACGCTGTAGATCAGCATCCCCCAGACGATCATCCCGGCCAGGATCAGCAACGTCAGGCGCCGGTAGAACACGATCAGCAGCAGCATCAGCAGCCCCACGCCGACGAGACCGGCGAAGATCGAGGCCCGCATCGAGTCCTTGCCGAGCGTCGGTGAGACGGTGTCGACACGGAGCACCTCGACGTCGGTCGGGAACGCGCCGCGGTTGAGCACACGCGACAACGAACGGGCCTCACCCTCGGTGAACTGGCCGGTGATCGACACCTCGTCGGTGAACGACGGCTGCCGCACGGCGGGCGCCGACTGCACGACATCGTCCAGCACGATGGCCAACTGGTGGCTCGGGCACGCGTCGAGGCCGTTGTAGCACTCGGTGGCGAGGGCGTTCCACGCCGACTCGCCGGTCGAGCTGAGGCCGACCGTCACCCGCCACCCCTCCTGTTGGCTGAGGTCGACCCCGGCACTGTCGCGCCGGAAGACCTCGTCGCCGGCCCCGCCGGCGGGACCGACGACGCACGAGCCACCGTCGACCTTGCGCAGGACCTCGGTCTGTGGCGCGCCCGCCGGGATCGTCGTCGTCGTCGTCGCCGCCGAGGGCTCGCCAGCCGCCGTCGTGGTGGGCGCCTCGGCACCGGGCACGGTCGTCGCCGGCGTCGACGTGGTCGTGGCGCTGGTCGGGTCGGTGGGCACGGTCTGGGCCGGGGCGGCGCGCCGGGCCATGCCGGCGGGAGCCCGTAGCCCGTTCGGTGCGGCCGACGTCGAGGTCGCGGCCGGCGCACTCGTCGACGGCAGCGACGTCGACCCGTCGACGACAGCCGAGTCGGGCGTGCTCCCGGGCACGCTGGAACCCGGCACGGACGTGTCGGTGCCGAGCGAGCCCTCGGTGCACACGTAGACCGGCCGCAGGGTCACGATGCCGGCGACGTCGACGGCGTCGAGCGCATCGCGTTGGTCCTTCACGCCGGGCAGGTCGACGACGATGTTCGAACCCTCCGTGCGGACGTCCGGTTCGGCGATGCCGCGGTTCTCGAGCTCGGAGCGGATCAGGTCACGGATGACCAGCAGGTCGTCGCCACCCGCACCTTCCGTCGGCGAGAGGACGACCGAGATGCCGCCTTGCAGGTCGAGGCCGAGTACCGGGGTGTTCCCGAACGCCAGGTTGAGGGCGAGCAGCACCACCGTGATCCCGACGCATCCGATCAACGACGCCCAGAGGCGACGGCGGATCATTCCGCGGCGTCGCCGGATGCGGTGTCTCCGGCCGGCCCGTCCACCTTCTTGCTTGCGTCCTCACTGGCCGGGCGTCCCGCCCCAGCCGTGTCGACCTTGCCCTGGACGAACCCGCGGTTGACCCGGATCTGCACGTCCTCGTCGATCTCGATCCAGATCCGGTCGTCTTCGAAGCCGGTGATGAAGCCGTAGATCCCCGAGGCCGTCATGACCTCGTCGCCGATGTCGAGCTCCTTCTGCATCGCCTGCTGGTCGCGCATGCGGCGCCGCTGCGGGCGGATCATCAGGAAGTACATGGCCACCGGGATGAGCAGCAGCAACCCGAAGGACACGAGGCTGGACCCGCCGCCGCCACTGTCGGCCGCCAGGGTGGTGAGAACGTTCATCAGTCATTTCCGATCACTGCCGGAGGGGTCCGGACCGGCGGAGGATCCTACCGAGGCCGACGTTCGGCCGGACAGCAGGCCCCGTCAGGGCCAGGTTGCGCCCACCGCGGCGCGGAACGACTCGAACGTCCCACCGACGATCGCGGCCCGCGCCCTGGCCATCAGATCGAACGTCCACGCCACGTTGTGGATGCTGAGCAGCCTCGACGCGCTCGGCTCCCCGACGGCGAAGAGGTGGCGCAGGTAGCCGCGGCTGTGCCGCGCGCACACCGAGCACGGGCACGTGGGATCGACCGGACCGTCCTCGTCGGCGTGCCGGGCCGCCTTCACCGACATCCTCCCGGCCGTTGTGAGCGCGGTGCCGTGGCGGCCGAGACGGGTCTGCATCACGCAGTCGAACTGGTCGACACCGAGAGCGATCGACTCGACGAGACCGACCGGGTCGCCGACACCCATCAAGTAGCGCGGTCGGTCGGCCGGCAGGTGGGCGACCGCCGCGGCGAGTGCCGGGAGCATCTCGTGGCGCGGCTCGCCGACCGACAGGCCGCCGATCCCGTACCCGTCGAAGCCGACGTCGACGGTGCGCGCCGCGCTGAGCGCCCGCAGCGCCTCGTCGACACCACCTTGCACGATGCCGAACAACGCCTGGTCGTCGCGCCGGTGGGCGGCGCGGGCGCGGGTCGCCCAGGCCGAAGTGCGTTCGACGGCCCGGGCCACGACGGCGGGCGCGCTGGGCAGCGGCGGGCACACGTCGAGCACCATCTGGATGTCGGCGCCGATCAGCTCCTGGGTGGTGACGGCGGACTCGGCGGTGAGCCGGTGCGTGGAGCCGTCGTAGACGCTCCGGAACGTGACCCCGTCGTCGTCGACGTGGGGGTCGAGCGAGAAGATCTGGAAGCCGCCCGAGTCGGTCAGCGTGAGGCCCTCCCACCCTGCGAAGCGCCCGAGACCACCGAACCGGGCGACGACCGCGGCCCCCGGGCGCAACATCAGGTGGTACGTGTTGCCGAGGACGATCTCGGCGCCGAGCGACTCGTAGTCAGCCGCGCTCAGGTACTTGACCGCACCCCGGGTGCCGACGGGCATGAAGCACGGCGTGCGATAGGTCCCTCGAGCGGTCGTCGCGACTCCGGCGCGGGCTGCTCCGTCCGTCGCGTCGATCCGCATCGTCACCGGGTGCAAGCCAGCGAACCTACCGGCGACCTCGATCCGACACGGCACCGCCACGCTGGGGGCGGTCAGGTCGCGTGGCGGTCGAGGAGCATGGCGTCGCCGAACGACAAGAACCGGTAGCCCTCGGCGAGCGCGGTGGCGTACAGCGTCCGCCATCGCGGGCCGACGAACGCTTCGATCATCATCAGCAGCGTCGTGCGAGGCAGGTGGAAGTTCGTCATCAGCACATCGACGACCTGCACCGTCGAGCCCCGGTGCAAGAACAGCTCGGTGCGCCCCTCCCGACGGCCGGTCACGGCCGCGCTCTCGAGTGCCCGCACGCTCGTCGTACCGACCGCGACGACCCGACGGGCCGATTCACACGTCTCCCACGTCGCGTCGGGCACCCGGTAGCGCTCGCTGTGCATGCGGTGCGTCAGCGGGTCGGCCTCGGTGACCGGCTGGAACGTGTCGAGGCCGACCACGAGCTCGACCGGCAGCACCGGCACGCCCCGAGCACCGAGCCGCGCGAGCAGCTCCGGCGTGACGTGCAGACCGGCCGTCGGGGCGGCCGCCGACCCCGGCTCGGCGGCGTAGACGGTCTGGTAGCGGTCGGGACGTTCCAAGCGCGCCGTGATGTACGGCGGTAGCGGCATCTCGCCGTGCTCGGCGAGCTCGTCGAGGGGATCGCGCCCACCGAGCAGCTCGACACGGAACGTGTCGCCGGCCGACGTACGGGTGCCGATCGAGAGCACGGGTCGACTGTCGACCGAGTACAGCACCTCGCCCGTCTTCAGGCGCCGCGCCGGGCGGACCAGCGCCTGCCACGTCCTGCGGTCCGGCGACTCGGGTTCGAGCAGCAGCACCTCCGCCGCTCCCCCGGTCGCCCGCCGCAGCCGCAGCCGGGCCGGGATGACCTTCGTGTCGTTGACCACGACGACGTCGCCGTCGCGCAGGAGCTCGGGCAGGTCGGCAACCGTCGCGTGCTGCGGCGCGGCGGTCCCGCGGTCCACGAGCAGGCGGGCGGCATCGCGCGGCTCGACCGGCACCTGGGCGATGCACTCGGGCGGCAGCTCGTAGTCGAACTCGGCGAGGTGCACGCCTGGAGGGTACGGAGCCGGAGCGCAGGCTCCGTGTGCAAGCATCTCGCGCCGTGACGACCCAGCGCGCAGAAGCGGTGACCATCGACGGCGCCGAGATGACCATGACCACGTGGATCCCCGACGCTGGCTCGGGACCGGGGCTGCTGCTGATCCAGGAGATCTTCGGGGTCGGCACGTACATCCGCGCCGTCGGCCAACGCCTGGCCGAGGCGGGCTACGTCGTCGGCGCCCCCGACCTGTTCTGGCGCTTCGCTCCGGGCTGGTCGGCCGCTCACGACGAAGCCGGCCTCGGCGCATCGATGCAGCAGGCTGCCAACCTCGACCCGGCTCGCGCCGTCTCCGATGGGCTCGCCGCGCTGGATCACCTCGCCGGCCTCGCCGAGAGCATCGGCGCCCCGGGCGTGATCGGCTTCTGCCTCGGCGGCACGATCGCGTTCGGCATCGCCGCCGACGGCGATCCGGCCGTGTGCGTCAGCTACTACGGGTCGGGCATACCCGACATGATCGGCCGACTGGACGACGTGACCTGCCCGACCCTGTTCCACTTCGGCGCCACGGACCCGTACATCCCCGCCGAGGGGGTCGAGGCGCTCGGAGCAGCGATCGCCGGTCGGCCCGGTCTGGTGTTGAACGTCGAGGACGCCGGCCACGCGTTCGACAACCACGAGGCGCCGATGTTCCACGACGAACCGGCGGCCCGCGCCGCGTGGTCCAAGACCTCGGCGTTCCTCGCCGAGCACCTTCCGGTCAGCTGACGGCGGGGCGCTCCCAGCGCCACACGATGCCGACGTCGGGGTCGACGATCTCGCCCGTCCGGGTGAACCCGCCCTTGCGCAGCACGGACGTCGACGGGTTCTCCTCAGCGAGCGTGTGGGCGATCACGGTGGTCACGCCGGCCGCACCGGCTCGCCCGACGAGCTCGGCCACGACGGCGGTCGCGATGCCGCGACCGCGCCGGGCCGGCGCGACGGCATAGCCCAGCTCGACCTCGCCGTCCTGCGGCGGACCCTTGAACCCGCCGAAGCCGACGAGCGCACCATCACCGTCGCCGTCGTCGAAGAACAGGTGGGTGCCCCACGGATCCGCCGACCGCCGCCGTGCGGCTTCGACGGCGGCAGCCACGGCCTCGGGGAACCCCGCCCACCCGGCGGCGACCGGGATACCGAAACGAGCGACGAACGTGTCGTCGCCATCCTGGAGCGCCTCGAGCCAGTCGAGTCGGGCCGGTAGGACGAGCACCACGACGAGAGTGTTCCAGGCCGCGACGGCCGCGCGCCCACGGGTTCCGGCGATCTCCAGCGGTTCTCCGGCCCGTCTCCACGCGATCCCGGCCGCGACGCTTCATGCTGCTCGGGCATGACACCGACGACGTACTCGATCCGTGGCGGTCAGGCCGGAAAGGACCGGCTGGCGGTCCTGTCCCGGGTGCTCGCGCCGACGACGGGCGCGCTCCTCGATCGGATCCCGATCACACGTGACGCTCGATGCCTCGACGTCGGCTGCGGCGGCGGTGACGTCACTGCCCAGCTTGCGGCGCGGGTGCCGGACGGGACCGTCGTCGGCACCGATCGCGACGACGTCAAGATCGCTCTCGCCCGCGCCGACATGCCGGCCAACGTCGAACTGCGGGTGGAGGACGTCGCCCGCACGGTCACGTCTGGGCAGACCTACGACATCGTGTACGCCCGGTTCCTGCTCTCCCACCTGTGCGACGCGTCGGCGTGGGTCACCGCGCTGGTCGGACTCGTCGCACCCGGTGGGTGGCTGGTCGTCGAGGACGTGCGCATCTCCGGATCCTTCTGCTCGCCGCCGTCGCCGGAGTTCGCCCGGTCCCTCGACATCTATTGCCGGACGGTGCGGGCCAACGGCGGGGATCCCAACCTCGGTCCGGCCCTCCCCCGCCACCTCAGGGCGGCCGGGCTGGCCGACATCGGCATCGATGTCGTCCCAGCCGGCGGCCCTCGACGGCGACGCCAAGCGGATCCAGCTGCTGACGCTCGCCGCGCTCCGTGAGTCCGCGATCGCCGCCGGCGTCACCGACGATGCCGAGGTCGACACCATCCTGGTCGCGCTCGATGCGCTCGCCCGCCGGCCCGACAGCGTCGTGTCGACGGCCCAGATCGTGCAGAGCTGGGGTCGCCGCATCGCGTGATGGTGGCGCGGTGGGCCCCGCACCTGCTCGGATCTGGGCGGCCTCCGTGACAGGTGTTGTCACCCTCGCCGCCCAGATCGGCGGATGGCGGAGACCGCGCCCAGAACGGCCGTCCGGCGTTCGTAGGATCGGCCCATGGACGTGCTCTACACCGCAACTGCCCACGCCACCGGTGACGGCCGCAACGGCCATGCATCGACTGATGACGGCACCCTCGACCTCGACCTGCGCGTTCCGAAGGAGATGGGCGGCCCGGGCGGCGCGACGAACCCCGAGCAGCTGTTCGCCGCCGGATACGCGGCGTGCTTCCACTCCGCGCTCAAGGTCGTCGCCGGGCGTGAGGATCTCGACGTCACGGGCACCGAGGTGTCGGCCTCGGTCGGGATCGGGACGCGGCCCGACGGCGGGTTCGGGTTGGAGGTCGCGCTCGACGTGCACGCGCCCGCGCTCGACGCCGAGACCGCGGAGGCGATCGTCGCCAAGGCCCATCAGGTCTGCCCGTACTCCAATGCGACGCGGGGCAACATCGACGTGACCATCTCGATCGTGTAGGACCGCCCCGCCGGGGCGCCGCCGACGCCATGCGCCGGCTGCTCGGACCTCGTGAGCGCGATCAGATCGCCGCAGCCAGTGCCAGGAGGGCCGCGTCCTGCCACGGCGCGCCGAGGAGCTGGAGCCCCATCGGCGTGGGCCCGGGGATCGGGACCACCACCGCCGGCAGGTCGAGGAGGTTGACGAACGTCGTCAGCGTGCCCATCCGGTCGTTCACCCCGAACGGGTCGCGCTCGACCTCGGCAAGGGTGGGGACGAACGTCGTCGTCGGCAACGCCAGGACGTCCACGTGCTCGAGCACGGCGCGGGCGGCGGCGCGTCGGTCCACGAGCTCGTACTCCGTGCGGTAGGCGTCCACCGCGGTCATCTCGAAACCGCGACCGATGACCGCGGTGACGACCGGGTCGAGCCCGTCGACACCCGCGGCGACCGCCGGTCCGACAGCCAGCGTCCGCTCGGCGACGAGCGCGCTGCCGTAGAGCATCCGTCCGAGTGCGAGGAGCGGCGCGATGTCGACCGGGCGCAGCACGGCCCCCATGGCTCCGAGCCGGGCCAACCCCTCGTGGAACGCGAGCTCGATCGACGCGACCGGCTCGGTCCCGGCCGGCCAGGACATCGGGATGCCGACCGTCAGCGGGTCGGACCGGTCCCTCGTCGGCAGCGCACTGACGACGGGACCGGCGGGCTCGAGGACGCTCGCCACGAGGGCCGCGTCGGAGACGGAACGGGCGAACACGGAGGGGCAGTCGAGGCGTCGGATCGCGGGCACCATGCCGGATGTGTCGAGACGGCCGACCGTCGGCTTGAAGCCGACGATGCCGTTGAGTGCGGCCGGCACGCGGCCGGAGCCGGCGGTGTCGGTGCCGAGCGCGAACGGCACGTAGCCGAGGGCGACGGCGACCGCCGACCCGGAGCTCGACCCCCCGGGCACGAGGCGCGCATCCAGTGCGTTGGGGGGTGTGCCGTACGGCGAGCGGGTGCCGACCAGTCCGGTGGCGAACTGGTCGAGGTTGGCCTTGCCGACCACGATGGCGCCGGCCGCCCGGACGGCCGCCACCACACCGGCATCCCGGTCAGCGACGTAGGAGAAGCCCGGGCACGCGGCGGTGGTCGCGACGGATCCGACATCGATGTTGTCCTTGACGACGAACGGCACGCCGCGCAGCGCGGCGGCGCCATCGGAATCGGTCGCGTCGAGGCGCACCGCCTCGGCGCGGGCCGATTCGGCCAGTGGTGCGCCGATCAGCACGCCGGCGGGAGCGTCGGCGAGGGCGGCCAGCGCGTCCTCGACGACCGCGACCGCACCGTGCTCGCGGACCGACGCCGCGACCGCGTCGAGGTCGGCATGGCGCAGGGCGAGCGTCACGCCCCGAGCGCAGCGAGCAGGTCGCCCGAGCTGGCCACGGCCCCGAAGACGCCCCCCTGCATCGTGACCATCTTGAGCGCGGCCTCGTGGTTGGCGGGATCGGTCGCGCCGGTGCAGTCGCTGAGGATCAGGCACTCGTACCCGCGATCGTTGGCCTCGCGCATCGTGGTGTGGACGCACACGTCGGTCGTGATCCCCGTGAACACGATGTGGGTGATGCCGTTGCGACGCAGCAGGAGGTCGAGGTCGGTGGCGTAGAACGCGCCCTTGCCCGGCTTGTCGACGATCAGCTCGCCCGTCACCGGCGTCACCTCGGGGACGATCTCCCATCCAGGCTCGCCGCGCACGAGGATCCGTCCGCACGGCCCGCTGTCGCCGATCCCGGCGCCGATGTTCTTGGACCGCCACAGCTTGTTCGGCGGACAGTCCGCGAGGTCGGGACGGTGGCCCTCACGGGTGTGGATGACGGTCCAACCGAGGGCGCGGACGGCCGCCAGCACCTTCGCCGTCGGCTCCAGACCGGACCTGGTGAGGGCCAGGTCGTAGCCCATCGTGTCGACGTAGCCACCGGGTCCGCAGAAGTCGACCTGCCAGTCGATGCACAGCAGCGCGGTCCGGTCCGGGTCGATGACCCCGTCGAACGGCCAGGGGTACGGGTCGGCGGCGACGGTGGCGGTGATCATGGACGTCTCCTTGGGTTCATGGCCTCGTATGTCGTTGCATCGCGTTTCACAGTGACGTGACGAGCGGGCGGCTGAGTGCGGTGACCAGGTCATCCGCGCTGCCGAGTGCGCCGAAGATCCCGCCGGACATCGTCACGCTGCAGTGGGCCCGTGCGCCGAGCGCTTCGTCGAGCGGCGCACAGCCGTCGGTCAGCACGAGGCACTCGTGGCCACGGTCGTTGAGCGTGCGCACGGTCGAGTCGACCGTCAGTTCGCTGGCCAGGCCGCCGAGGACGACGTGGCGCACGCCCGCCGACCGCAGCACGTGATCCAGGTCCGACGAGTAGCAACCGTCCCAGCCGGCAGCATCGACGACGAGGTCGTCGGCCGCCGGCGGGGCCAGCAGCGCCCAGTCCGGATCGTCACGGGTCGGCAGGAACTGCGACGGTCCCGGCGAGGTCGCCGGCCGGCCGTGGCGCACCCACACGACCCGGCCGCCCTGGGCCCGGATCGTCCCCGCGACCTCGGCGAGCGTGCGCTCGACGACCGTGCTGCGCGGGCTCGTCGCCGCGAAGCGTCGCTGCGCTCCGCAGACGACGAGCGCGAACCGGCCGGCGTCGAGGTCACCGTCATAGGGCCACGCGTAGGGCTCGGTGTTGGCGACGTGCCGGGGTGCGACTTCCGACTCGTCCACGTCAGCCCTGCGGGATCTCGCCGATGACACCCTCCACGAACGCCGAGTTGCGGCTCTCGATCTCGTCGTAGACCGGCACCTCGCCGTCCTCGAACAGCAGCGTGCCGTCCTGGGCCGTCACCGGGCCGGCGAACGGCGAGCCGGTCGACGAGATCAGCTCGAGCTCGTCGGCGATCTCCTGCTGCGTCTCGTCGGTGACCATCGGACCATATGCGGACTGCACGAACGGGTTGGCGCCGTCCTTGTAGCCGACCCGGAAGTTGGCGTTGTACTTGGAACCGGTGAACTCGCCGGCGAGCGCCGTGTCGACGATGTCGTTGTACAGCGCCGCCCAGTCCCACTCCGAGCCGGTGACCCAGCCTTCCGGCGCGAGCGCCGAGGCGTCGGCGTGGTAGCCGATGACCATGACGCCGGCCTCCTCGGCCGCCTTGGTGATCGTGGCCGTGCAGTCCTGGTGCTGGGTCAGCACGTCGACGCCCTGGGCGATGAGGGAGCTCGCGGC
This sequence comes from Ilumatobacteraceae bacterium, assembly GCA_040507575.1. Taxonomy (GTDB): domain Bacteria; phylum Actinomycetota; class Acidimicrobiia; order Acidimicrobiales; family Ilumatobacteraceae; genus JALZMG01. Next base: position 24,547 of record JBEVOM010000260.1, on the reverse strand, counting down.
CTCGGCCTGCTTGGCCGGGTCGCACCAGTTCGACGTGTTCACGACGTACGTCTCGGCGTCCGGGTTCACGCTCTGCGCGCCGAGCTCGAACGCGTTGATGTTGGCGATCGTCTGGGGGATCGGGAAGGCGTAGATGAACCCGAGCTTGTTGGATTCGGTGACGCTGCCGGCCGCCATGCCGGCGAGGTACACCGGCTCGTACACCGTGCCGAAGTAGGTCCCGGCGTTCGGCGGGATGGTGCCGGTGATGACGTTGCCCTGCTGCACGACGACCACGTCCGGGTTGTCGGCGGCGATCTTCAGCGCCGGATCGAGGTGTCCGTAAGACGTCGCGAAGATGATCTTCGCCCCGTCGTCGACCATCTTCTGCATGACCCGGGTCGCGTTGTCGTCCTCCGGGACGTTCTCGGCCGTGATCACCTCGATGTCGGGGTGGGCCGCGGCGACGGCCTCACTGCCGGCGAAGGCGGCCTGGTTGTAGCCGAAGTCGTCCTTCGGCCCGACGAAGATGAACCCCACCTTGGCGGCGCCCACGCCCGGTGCGTCGCCGGCCGGCGCCGCGGCGCCGGTGCCCGCCGTCGCGCCGGGGGTCGTGGTCGCGGCGGGCTCGTCGGACGCGGCCGACTCGTTGTCGGTCGTGTTCGAACTGCACGCGGCGGCGATGAGCGCAACGGCAGCAGCGAGCATGCCCAGACGGCGGATCTTCACAGGGTCTCCCTCGGTTCGGGTTCTTGGGGGTGTGGCGCGGTGAGTGCGCTGCGATGGTCAGGCGACCGTCGGGGCGTCGAACACCTTCGACAGGCCTTCGGGCGTCTCGTTGGCCCGGCGCCGGCCGAGCAGGATCAGGGCGAGCAACGTGACGACGTACGGCACGGCGTCGAGGGCGAACTGGTTGATGCCGTAGCCACGGGACTGCAGGGCAGGCGACAACGCGAGTGCCGATCCGAACAGGTAGGCGCCGGCGGCCACCTTGAACGGCTGCCGGGCGGCGAACATGACGACGGCGACGGCGACGAAGCCCCGGCCCTGGACCATGTTCTCGAACCAGGCCTTGGTGTAGGCGATCGACAGGTGGGCGCCGCCGACGCCGGCCATCATGCCGCCGACGACGACGGCGATGTACTGGATCCGCAGGACGCCGATGCCGTTGGCGGTCAGCACCTCGCTGCGCTCGCCGGCGGCCCGCAGCAGCACGCCCCACCGGCTGCGGTAGATGACCCACCACAGGACCGGCACGAGGACGTACGAGACGTAGACCAGCGCGTCCTGGTCGAACATGATCGGTCCGATGAGCGGGATGGAACCGAGGATGGGCAGGTCGATGGGCTTGAACGTCGGCGCCAGCGCCTGCACGTAGTCGACCCCGAACATCGACGTCAGCCCGAGGCCGAGGAACAGCACGACGAGGCCGGTCGCCAGCTGGTTCGCCCCTCGGGAGAGCACGAAGTACGCATGGACGAGGGACAGCAGCCCACCGGCGACGGCCCCGGCCGCCACTCCGAGCCACAGGTTGCCGCTCTCGGCGGCGACCGCATACGCGGCGAGCGCTCCGCACAGCATCGAGCCCTCGGTGCCGAGGTTGATGACGCCGCCGCGCTCGGACACCGATTCGCCGAGCGCCGCGTAGTTGATCGACGTCCCGCCGCGGATGCCGCCCGTCAGGACCTCGCTCACCAGGCTCATCGGGTGCTCCTTCGATCGTTCATGCCGTGACCTTCTTGCGTCCGAAGCCGAAGACCATCAGCAGCAGAAGGGCCATCAGGACGTTGACGCTGGCGGCCGGGAGGCCGCTGTCGATCTGCAAGCTGTCGCCGCCGACGACGATGGTCGAGAGCAGCGCGGCCGACAGCACCACGTAGACGGGGCGGTGGCGCCCGAGCCAGGAGGCCAGGAACCCGATGTAGCCGTAACCGGCGACGAAGCCGGGCCGCAGCTTGAACTCGGCTCCGGCCAGCTGGGTCAGGCCACCGATCCCGGCCAGCGCGCCGCCGACGGCCATCGCCGACAGCAGCAGGAGTCCCACCTTGAGCCCGGATCGCCGGGCGGCCTCCGTGTTGCCGCCCACGACCTTGAGTCGGAAGCCCCACGTCGTCACCGCGAACACGATGCTGATCAGGACGGTCGCCCCGATGGCCAGGAAGATGCCGCCGTGGAGCCGACCGAGCCCGACGAGCGGTAGGCGCTCGCTGATCGGCAGGGCCTCGGTGGTCGGCTGTCCCGAACCGGCCGTGTCCTTCCAGCGGTCGTAGATCAGGAAGTACATGAGATCGAGGGCGATGTAGTTCATCAGCAGCGTCGTCACCGACTCGCTGATCCCGACGACCTGTTTGAGGACCGCGGCCAGACCCGACCACACGGCGCCTCCGAGTGCGGCGGCGATCACCATCAGGACGAGCGTCAGTCCGCCGGCCAACCGCCCGTCGACCATCATCGACATGCCGTAGGCGGTGACCGCACCGATGATCAACTGGCCCTCGCCGCCGACGTTGATGAGTCCGGCTCGGGCCGGCACCGTCACGGCGAGGCCGGCCAGCATGATCGGCGTCGAACGCACGAGGATGTCGCCGACCGAGTCCCAACTGCTGAACGTCGAGCTCACCATGTCCACGTAGGCGGTCAGCGGGTTGACGCCCTTGAGCATCATGACCAGTCCGAACAACACGAGTGCGGCGAGGAACGCGGCGAGGACACGGGCGACACCGGTCAGCCGGTCGAGCCGCTCGGCCAGCGAGGGCGACGCTGCACCGGCGTCGGCGACGCGGTCGAACGACCCGTCCTGGGTGACGACGGTCATGGCCGCGCCCGATCGACAGATGCGCGCTGCTGCCAGCGAGCGAGCGCCAGCGAGCGAGCGGCCAACGGCGGCCTGCGTGGGCGGGGAACCCTCTGGACGGTCATGCCACCTCCGCATCGTCGTCGTCGGCGCCGCCCGGACCGTGGGCCCCGAGCATCATGCGGCCGACCTCGTATCGATCACTGGTGCGGGGGTCGACGATCCCCTCGATTCGCCCGCCGTGCATCACGGCGATGCGGTCGGACATCTCGAACAGCTCGTCGAGGTCCTCGCTGATGAGCAGCACCCCGGCTCCGGCCGCCCGGCGCTCCAGCAGGAGCTCCTGGGTCCGGCGGGTCGTGGCGATGTCGAGGCCGCGGGACGGGTAGGCAGCCACGACGAGCGTCGCGTCGTCGGCGATCGTGCGCACGAGCATGACCCGTTGGATGTTCCCGCCGGAGAGCGAGGCGAGGATCCGCTCGCCGTCGGCGCCGCGCAGCTCGCTCGCCTCGTTGCGGGTGCGGTATCGCGCCTTGACCTTGGCCCAGTCGATGCCGAGCCCGCGCCGGGCCGTGTCGAGCACGTCCAGCCCGACGTGGCTGAACACGTTCATGCCCGGCACGACGGCGTCACGGATCGGGTCCTCGGGTACGCCGACGGCGCCGTGGCCGAGCACGACCGACGGCGAGGCCTTGGTGACGTCGGCGCCGGCGATCGACACCGTGCCGGCGCTCGGCACCCGCAAGCCCATCGCGACCTCGTACAGCTCGAGCTGACCGTTGCCGGCGACTCCGGCGATCCCGACGAGCTCCCCCGCGCCGATGTCGAGGTCGACGTCGTCGAGCAGCTGGCCCCGCCGGGCGTCGTGCACCGAGACGCCGCGGATCGACAGGGCCGGCACGGGACCGGCGGTCGGGGCGACCCGACCCGACGGCAGCGCGGCGACGCTGCGCCCGACCATCGCCTCGATCAAGGCCGGGTCGTCGAGATCGGTCGGGTCCGCAGCGCCGAGGATCAGCTTGCCGCCGCGCAGCACGGTCAGACGGTCGGCGATCGAGCGGGACTCGGAGAGCTTGTGGGTGATGATGGCCACGGAGAGGCCTTCGCTGCGCAACGCCGTGAGTCCGGCGAAGAGGTGATCGACCTCCTGGGGCGCGAGCACGCTCGTCGGTTCGTCGAGGATCACGAGGCGGGCGCCGGCCAGCAACACCTTGAGGATCTCGACCCGCTGACGCTCGCCGATCGAGAGGTCGCGCACCGTGGCACCCGGGTCGACGGCCAGTCCGTACTGCTCGGCCGCTTCACGGATCCGCGCCGCCAGCGCGCTGCGGTCGAGCGAGATGCCCTTCTGGGGCAGTGCCAGCGAGACGTTCTCGAGCACGGTCAACGCCGGGACCAGGCGGAGGTCCTGGAACACCATGCCGATGCCGTGCTGGCGGGCGACGGCGGGCGAGGTCAGCTCGACCCGTACGCCATCGAGGTCGATCGTGCCCTCCTCGGGCGGGTACAGCCCGTAGAGCACCTTCATCAAGGTCGATTTGCCGGCGCCGTTCTCCCCGAGCACGGCGTGCACCTCGCCGTGCTGGATCGTCAGATCGACGGCATCGTTGGCGACGAGCGAGCCGAACCGCTTGGTGATGCCTCGGGCTTCGAGCAGTGCCGTCACGACGGACCTCCGGTGAGCATGCGGATGATGGCGCCGCGGACGCGCTCCTCGACGACCGCCATCGAGTCGCCGAGGTGCTGGGTGAACGCGGCCTCGGCACCGATGACGTCGTCGACGAGCACGTGCTCGACGATGTCGAGGTGCTCGCAGATCGTCGTTTCGATCCGGGCCTGGGTCAGGAAGTCGTGCATGCGCACGAGTCGGATGCGCTCGTTGACCTGGCGCAGCATGCCCACCGCGACGTCGTTGCCGGCGGCCGTCGCCAGCCCGATGTGGAACGACTCATCGAGCAGGACGAAGTTCGGGTCCGGCTCGGGTGTCGGCTCGTCGGCCATGGCCCGCCACTGGTCACGGAGCGGTTCGAGCACGGCGGGGTCATGGCGCGAACCGAGCCGGGCAGGACGCTGCAGCGCCTGGAGCTCGAGTCCGGCGCGGACCTCGTAGAGGTGCCGCATGACGGTGACGTCGGGGACGATCGGCTGGTACCCGCCGTCTGGGTGGGCGCCGACGAGCCCTTCGGCCTGGAGCCGTTTCAGCGCCTCGCGGATCGGTGTCCGCGACACCTCGACCATCGCCGCCAAGCGCTCCTCGCCGAGGCGCACGTTCGGAGGGAACTCACCGACGAGCAACCTCGTCTTGAGCATGCGGTAAGCACGATCGCCCTGCGCTCCGGCCGCCGGGCGATCGCGCTTCCGCCTCGGCACGCCCCCGGTCGACGACCGGGCTCCCTCCCGCTGACGTGCCATCGGCGGCGAGTGTGGACAGCTTTTGTTTCCGCAGTGTGTACACGTCTGTATACAGCGGATGAACGCCGGTTCACCGAACGATCGCGGCGCGCGGCATCACGGGCCCGCCATCACGGGCGCGGGATCACCGACACGTGGGCGCGGGCGATGCGCCAGCCCTGCGGGAAGCGCACCCACGTCTGCGACTGCCGCCCGATCGTGGCGTCGTCGTCGGCGAACGTGATGTCCACGGCGACGACACCCGGTGCCAGGGCGACGACGTGTCGCGACAGCGTCATCCGGTCCGGGGCGACGGCCGGCGCCGTCATCCGCCAGGCTCGCAGCTCGTCGCCGCCGTGCTGCTGATCGGCGATGCCGAAGCGCAGCACATCGGGATGCAGCCAGAACATCGCCATCAGCACGTCGACGTCGTTGCGCCGCAGCGCGGCCTCGTACACGTCGGACAACTGCTCGACCTCGATGGCATCGGGTTCCGGCACACCCACCGGGTCAGTCCACCACAGTCGTCTCGACGGTGGGTCGGTGACGTACGCCCCCACCTTCGGCTGGCCGCTGGTGCTCGCCCTGCTGCTCCTGCTCGCGATCGCAGTGGCGGCGTCCCTGGCGCGCCGGCTCGGACTCGATCGCGCGCTCGTGGTGGCCGCGGGGCGGGCGGTCGTCCAGCTCGTCGCCGTATCGGCGCTCATCGCCGCTGTCCTCGCCCGCACGTGGGCATCGTTGCTGTTCACCCTCGTCATGTACACCGTCGCCGTCGGGACGGCAGCCGGTCGAGGCCGGACTGGCGCTCGGCCTGCGGCCGGCCGAACTCGATGATGCTCGTGATCGCCGCCACGCGCCGGACTCCCTGACACCGGTGCTCGACCAGACCCGCACGGTCGGTCTGGTCACCTTGCCGGGCGCGTTCGTCGGTGTGCTGCTCGGTGGTGGTTCGGCGGCCGAGGCGGCCGTTGCCCAGCTGCTCGTCCTCATCGGACTGCTGGCCGCCGAGCCCACGGTCGTCGTGGTGTCGCAACGGCTGATCGCCGACGGGCGCATCCTCCCGGCCGACCTGCGCGACGTGTTGCCGACGCGCTGAGCGTCAACGCTGGCGCCCTGCCTGCTCGCGCATCCGCTGGATCGTCGCGCGGGTGTCGAGCACCTCGTCGCCGGCGTAGCGCGGCGCCTGGGTGTCGAACGCGGCGAGGATCTCGGCCGCCCGTTCCTCGACCAGCTCGCGGACCGGCGGATGGGTGACGATGTAGAACGCACCGGCGCGGATCCCCTCGACCGCCCGCCGGCCGACCTCGTCGGCGTCCATCCCCATCTCGATGCGGGCGTCACTCTCGATCGGACCGCCGTACTGGTCGGGCCTGTTGCGGGCGGCGCTCGACAGCCTGGTCCGGACCATGCCCGGGCACAGGATGCTGACGCCGATGAAGTCCGGAAGCTCGTGGCGCAACACGTCGGTGAGGCCGAGCACGGCGTGCTTCGAGGCCGTGTAGAACGCGGCACCGGTGTGCGGCACGCCGAGGCTGTTCTCGGAGCCGGTGTTGAGGATGTGGGCGGGGGTCCCCTGCTCGACGAACCGCTTCCCGAACACCGAGCAGCCGTGCCAGGTGCCGAACACGTTGACATCGCAGATCCAGCGGGCATCGCGCTCGTCGGCCTCGATGCACCGCCGGGTCGTCCCGATGACCCCGGCGTTGTTGACCATCACGTCGACGTGGCCGAAGTGCGCCCATGCCGCGTCAGCGAGCGCCTCCACGTCCTCGCGGTCGGCGACGTCGCACCGCACGGCGATGGCGTCGACGTCGGCGCCCACCAGTTCGGCGGCGACCGCCTCAGCACCGCCCTGCTCGATGTCGGCGACGGCGACGGCGACGCCGGCGTCGGCGAGCGCCCGCGCGATCCCCCGGCCGATGCCGCTACCGGCACCCGTGACGACGGCGACCTTGTCCGCGAGATCCTCCATGTCGGCCGACAGTAGGTGCCGCGGCGACCGCCACCGACACCGGCCGCCCACGCGCTCGGCCCGGGCCCACGGCCGCTCGTCACCGCACCCGACGCGCCGGTCCACGTCGGACGGATCGGCGGTACGGTCGGCGTCCATGGACGTCAGCGGCGAGAAGTACGTGTTGTTCACGACGTTCAAGCGTGATGGCACGGCGGTCGCCAGCCCGGTGTGGTGCACGCCGTTGGCGGACGGCACGTTCGGATTCTGGACCAGCTCGGACTCCGGCAAGGCGAAGCGTCTCCGCAACGGCGATCGGGTGATCGTCCAGCCGTGCGACCGGCGCGGCCGGCCGCGAGACGGGACGTCGTCGACCGAGGGCACGGCGCGTCTCGTGACCGGGACCGAGCTCGACGACATCCGTTCGAGGATCGTCGCCAAGTACGGCGTCATGGCCAAGATGTCGACGTTCCTGACCGGCGCCATGAACGCGCTCAAGCGGGTCCACCGTCCGTACGCCGACGTCGGCGTCGTCGTCACCACCTCCAGCTGAGCGACTCGCACGGCAACCGCCGTCGCGAGCCACCGGGTGGCCCACCGGCGATCAGGTGGTCTCGTCGAACAGCCCGCGCGCCGGGCCGCTCCCGAGCGGTGGTGTCCGCAGCCCGAGGTGCTCGTACGCCAATGGCATCGCCACCCGACCGCGCGGCGTGCGGGCCAGCATGCCCTGCTGGATGAGGAACGGCTCGTAGACGTCCTCGACGGTGTCGGGCTGCTCGCCGACCGAGATCGCCAGCGTCGACAACCCGACCGGTCCGCCGCGGAACTGTTGGCAGAGGGCGCCGAGGATGGCCCGGTCGATCTTGTCCAGCCCCCGGTCGTCGACACCGAACACGGCCAACCCCTGGCGAGCCGTCCCAGCGTTGATCGTGCCGTCACCGCGCACCTCGGCGAAGTCGCGGACGCGCCGCAGCAGCCGGTTGGCGATGCGCGGCGTCCCCCGCGACCGCCGAGCGATCTCCCAGGCCCCCGGCTGGTCGAGGGTGAGGTCGAGGATGCCGGCCGCCCGCACCACGATCGCTTCCAGCTCGTCGGCGTCGTAGTAATCGAGCCGGGCGACGAGACCGAACCTGTCGCGCAATGGTCCGGTGATCATCCCGGTGCGGGTGGTCGCCCCGACGAGGGTGAACGGCGGCAGCGTGAGGCGGATGCTCGACGCCGCCGGGCCCTTGCCGACCACGATGTCGAGCTGGAAGTCCTCCATCGCCGGGTACAGGATCTCCTCGACGGCTCGCGAGAGCCGGTGGATCTCGTCGACGAACAGCACGTCGCGCTCCTCGAGCTTGGTGAGGATCGCCGCCAGATCGCCGGCCCGCTCGAGCGCCGGGCCCGAGGTGACATGCAGCGTGACGCCCATCTCGGCCGCCGCGATGCCGGCCAACGTCGTCTTGCCGAGGCCGGGCGGACCGGCGAACAGCAGATGGTCGACGGCCTGGCCACGCCGTCGTGCCGCCTCGATCACGATGCCGAGGTGCTCCTTGAGCTCGCGCTGACCGACGAACTCGGCGAGCATGCGGGGCCGGAGCCCGATCTCGACGACATCGTCGGGCTCGCCGCCGGTGAGCCCCGGGTCGAGGAACTCGTCACGCACGCCGGGCCCCGAGCAGCTTCAGCGCGTCGCGCAGCAGCGTCGAGGCATCCGCCTCGGCCGGCAGCTCGCGCAACGCGTCCCGGATCTCGTCGGTGCCGTAGCCGAGCCCGGACAGCGCCTCGCGCACGTCGCCGACCACCGAGCCGCTGCCCGATCCGCCGACCGGATCCAGGACGGGCACGGAGAGGCGGCTCTTGAGCTCGACGAGCAGCCGTTCGGCGGTCTTCTTCCCGACGCCCGGCACGAGCGTCAGGGCGTTGAGGTCGGCGCCGGCGACGATGTCGACGAGCGCGACGGGCGGATGGGTGGCGAGGATGGCCATCGCCATCGCCGGTCCGACACCATGAGTGGCGATCAAGGTCTGGAACGTCGCCCGCTCGTCGCGGCTGGCGAACCCGTAGAGCGTCTGGCCGTCCTCGCGGATGTGGTGGTGGATGTGCAAGAAGACCGACGAAGTCGGTTCCAGCTCGGGCAGCGTGCGGGTCGACACGACGACGATGTAGCCGACTCCGCCGACCTCGACGAGGACCGTGCCGTCGAGTCCGCGTTCGAGGACGATCCCGCGCAACGAGCCGATCACGGTCGACCCCCCGGTCGCCGACCGGCCAGCGCCGCGTTCACGCTGGCGCGCATCGGAGCGAGCGCGAGATGGCACAGTGCGAGCGCGGCGGCGTCGGCGGCGTCGGGGGGCCGGGGCGGGCTCGAGAGCCGCAACCGCACTTGCACCATCCTCTGCACCTGCTCCTTGCTGGCGCCGCCGTGACCGGCGACGGCGTCTTTGACCTGGCTCGGGGTGTACTGCGCGACCTCGCACCCGGCGGCCGCCGCTTCGGCAAGAGCCAGACCGCTGGCCTGGCCGACGCTCATCGCCGTGCGCACGTTGACCTGGAAGAACACGTGCTCGACGGCGACGGCGGCGGGGCGGAACTCGACGATGAGGGCGGCGAGCTCCGTGCGCAGCGCGGCCAGCCGATTGGGCAGCGGATCGGACGGCGGCGTGCGGATCACCCCGAGCGCGACCGCGCTGACCGCGGTCGGACCCTGCCCGTCGACGACCGCGTACCCGCACCTCGTCAGGCCCGGATCGATGCCCAGCACCCTGACGTTGGCCCCGCTTGCGAACACAGGTTCGCAGGTTAGTGTGGTCGTGCCGACCGGCGGTGGATCGCCGGTGACCGACCTGCCGGCCGAGCGCCTCCCCCACCACCCCGACGCCCCCGGCTCGCGTCCGGGCGGCAGCTGATCCGTCGGGCCGCGTCCGTCGGCCGTCAGAGGGCGGCCAGGACGCCCACGAGCTCGCTGATCGGGCGGTACGTCAGCCCGGCGATGGCCCGGTGGGCGTAGCGGACGATGCCGTCGCGGTCGATGATGAACACGCTGCGACGCGGGAACCCGATCGGTCCGAGCGTGCCGTAGGCGCCGGCCACGGCCTTGTCGGTGTCAGCGAGCAGCGGGAAGTCGAACCCGCCCTGCTGCGAGGAGAACTTCTCGTGACTGGCGAGGTCCTGGGCCGAGATCGCCAGCACTTGGGCGCCGAGGTCCGTGAACTGGTCCAGCCCGTCGTTGTAGGTGTTGAGCTGCTTCGTGCACACCGGCGTGTCGTCACCCGGGTAGAACACCAGCACGACCGGTTGCCCGGCGAACTCCGCCAGCGAGTAGTCACGCCCGCCGGTCCCCGACAGCGTGAACGCCGGTGCCCGGTCCCCGATCCCGATGCTCACGGGGCGGCCTCCATCACCGCATCCATCACGTCATCGGGGATGTCGAAGTTGGCGAAGACGTCCTGCACGTCCTCGTTGTCCTCGATCGCTTCCATGATCCGCATGACCTTCTTGGCGTCCTCGACCGTCGCCACCGGCACGAGGTTCTCCGAGACCATCGGCGAATCTGCCGACTCGACGTCGAACCCAGCGGCCACCAGCTCGTCGCGGACGTCGAAGGTGGTCGACGGGTCGGTCGTGACCCGCCACGTGCCGCCGTCGTCGGCGACGTCGTCGGCGCCGGCCTCGAGTGCGGCGAGCAGCAACGCATCCTCGTCGGCGTTCCCGTTGACGTGCAGCACGCCCCGCCGGGCGAACTGCCAGCTGACGGCACCCGGCTCGGCCAGCGAGCCACCCATCTTGTTGAAGATGCCGCGGATCTCGGCCCCGGTGCGGTTGCGGTTGTCGGTGAGGACGTCGATCAGCATGGCCACGCCCCCGGGGGCATATCCCTCGTACATGATCGACTCGTACGTGCCGGTGTCGCCCTCTCCGGTGCCCCGCTTGATCGCCCGGTCGATGGCGTCGTTCGTCATCTGCGCCGCCTTGGCCTTCTGGACCGCGGTGCGCAGCGTCGGGTTGGCGTCGGCGTCTCCGCCGCCGGCACGCGCCGCGACCTCGAGCTGACGGGCCAGCTTGTTGAAGAGCTTGCCCCGCGCCTTGTCCACGGCGCCCTTCTTGTGCTTGATCGTCGCCCACTTGGAGTGACCGGACATGTCAGTGCTCCTGCTCGTCGGCCGCCCGCACCATCGCGACGAACTGCGCGTGGAGGCGGATGTCGGATGTCAGTTCGGGATGGAAGGAGGCGGCCAGGATGCCACCCTGGCGGACCAGGACGGCAACGCCCTCGTGCTCGGCCAGGACCTCGACGCCGGGACCGCACGCCTCCACCCGCGGCGCCCGGATGAACACACCGTGGAACGGTCCGTCGAGGCCGTCGACGTCGAGCTCGGTCTCGAAGCTCTGCAGCTGGCGGCCGTAGCCGTTGCGGCGCACGGTCAGGTCGATCGATCCGAAGCTGCGCTGGTCCGGCCGGCCGTCGAGCACCTCGGTGGCCAACAGGATCATGCCGGCGCACGTCCCGAACACCGGCATGCCGTCGGACGCCCGGGCCTTGATCTCGTCGAACAGCCCGCTCGACGACAGCAGCGCCGACATGGTGGTGCTCTCCCCGCCCGGCATCACCAGTGCGTCGACGCGGGCGAGGTCGGCGGGGACCCGAACGTCGCGCGTGGCGACGCCGACCTCAGCGAGCGCTTGGGTGTGGGCGCGGAAGGCGCCCTGCAGCGCGAGGACGCCGACCACCTCTGACGCGTCCGATCCGCGAGCTGGGTCCGATGGCGTCGGCACCTGGAGGCTCCGGCTTCACCAACCGCGCTCCGCGTACCGCTCGGTGACGTCGTCCATCCCGATGCCGGTCATCGGGGCGCCGAGCCCGCGGCTGACCTTGGCGAGGATCGCCGGGTCCTGGAAGTGGGTCGTCGCCTCGACGATCGCCTTGGCCCGCGGGGCCGGGTCGTCGCTCTTGAAGATGCCCGAACCGACGAACACGGCCTCGGCGCCCAGCTGCATCGCCAGCGCGGCGTCGGCCGGTGTCGCGATGCCGCCGGCGCAGAACAGCGGGACCGGCAGCCACCCGGTCTCGGCGACCTCCTGCACGAGCGGCAGTGGGGCCTGCAGGCGCTTGGCCCACTCGAACAGCTCGGCCGAGTCGGCCTGGGTCAGCGTGCGGATGTCGCCGGTGATCGAGCGCAGGTGGCGCACGGCCTCCACGATGTTGCCGGTGCCGGCCTCACCCTTCGAGCGGATCATCGCCGCGCCCTCCGAGATGCGCCGCAGGGCCTCGCCCAGGTTCGTCGCCCCGCACACGAACGGAACCTCGAAGGCGTACTTGTCGATGTGGTGGGCCTCGTCGGCCGGCGTGAGCACCTCGCTCTCGTCGACGAAGTCGACGCCGAGTGCCTGCAGGATCTGGGCCTCGACGAAGTGCCCGATGCGGGCCTTGGCCATCACCGGGATGGACACCGCCGCCTCGATGCCCTCGATCATCTCCGGGTCGCTCATCCGGGCCACGCCACCGTCGCGCCGGATGTCGGCCGGCACCCGCTCCAGGGCCATGACGGCGCAGGCGCCGGCATCCTCGGCGATCTTGGCGTGCTCGGCGGTGACGACGTCCATGATGACGCCGCCCTTCAGCATCTCGGCGAGCCCACGCTTGACGGGGAACGTGCCGGTGGTCCGGCGGTCGGAGGGGGACGACATGTCGTTCATGCTAACGAGCGGCCACCCGCCGTCAGCAGGTGTTCTCGGTGCCCGACGCCCTCAGCCCGACACGGTGCCGTGATCGAGGACGTCGGCCATCTCGACGAACGTGCGACCCGGGGTCAGCTCGATCACGGCGCCTTCGGGCGTCGTCAGGCTGATCGGGGACGTGCGGTCGGCCCGCGACCACGTGCCGACCTGCAGCTTGCCGCCGGTGAAGACGTACGCGTCGCCGGTCCCGACCGACACCGCCTCGGGGCTGATGGCGTTCCACGGCGTCGGGCGGTACTCGTTCACGAGCACGACGACGTTGTTCGTCGACACCTGCTCGCCGTCGGCGAGGACGTGCGGTCGTCCGCCCTCCTGGCGCAGGTAGGTGCCGCTGGCCGGGTCCCAGTCCCAGCGGACGGCGCGGATGCCCACCATCAGCTGGGCCCACGACGTGTCGGGGCCGGCGGCGACCTCATCAGGGTTGAGGTACTGGAAGAGCGCGGTCGGCCGCCCGGCCTCGGGGGGCGCCTGGGCCCACAGATCGTCGGTCGTGTTGAACAGGTTGTGGGGTGCCGAGCAGTTGCGACCGCGGTAGTACCCCGACGCTCCACGCTGCGAGGAGAGGTCGATGAGGTCGGACTCGGCGATGGCCCGGTTGACGCCGGGGTTGCCACCGCTCCACGCCAGGAGCGGCCGGTTCAGCCCACCGAGCATGTCGACGTCCTGGCTGCGACCGCTGCGGATCGGGCCGACGGGGTCCGCGCTCTGCGAGTGGAAGATCGCCGCGAAGCGCGTGAGGCGGCCCTCGACGATCTCCTCGAAGACGATGTCGGCGAGGTTGAGGCCGACCTGGGTGCGATGGGCGCACTCCACGTTGTCGATCTTGACCGCCAGGGCCGGTCGATCGGGCACGGTCTGGCCGAACGCCAAGGGGACGCCGGTCAGCGGCATCCGAGCGATGACGGCCTCGGTCGTCGTGGTCGGCTCCATCGTCGTCGTGGTCGTCGACTCGGTCGTCGCCGGTTCCGTCGTCGGTGCGTCTGTCGTCTCGACGGTGGCTTCGGTCGTCTCGACGGCGGGCTCGGTGGTCGTGGCCGCAGCGTCGTCGTCGTCGCCGCCCGAGCAGGCTGCAACGACGACCATCAGGACTCCGGCCAACGTCAAGGCGGCGAGGCGGGTCGACGTGTCGCCCAGGCCACGCCGGCGACGGGTCGCGGACGAGCTGGTGGGACGGGTTGAGGTCATAGTTCTCTCAGCAGGCTGATCCGCTCGTCGAGCGGGGGGTGGGTGTCGAACAGCTTGTGGATCGAACCGAGCCGACCCTCGTCGCCGACCCCGCTCATGGGCTGCTCGATCCACAAGTGTGCCGTAGCGGTCGACGCCGAATGCGTCACCGTCTTGTCGTCACGCAACTTTTCCAGGGCCGAGATCAGTCCTGGTGGATACCTCGTGAGCTGGCACGCGCTCACGTCGGCGAGCGTCTCGCGACGCCGGGAGATGGTCGCCTGCATGGCCTTGGCGATGATCGGGGCGAGGATCAGCAACGCGAAGCCGAGGTAGGCGAGCGGGTTCGTGCCGTTGTCGTGGTCGCCGTCACGGCGCTCCCGGCCCCCGTTCCACCACATCATGCGGATGGCGATGTCGGTCGTGATGGCGATCGATCCGACGAGCGTCACCGCCAGCGTCGACACGAGGATGTCGTAGTTCCGGATGTGCGACAGCTCGTGGGCGATGACGCCCTCCAGCTCGACCCGGTTGAGCTTCTCGAGCAACCCGGTCGTGACGGCGATCGCCGCGTGCTTCGGGTTGCGGCCGGTGGCGAACGCGTTCGGGGCCGGGTCGTCGACGACGTACACCGCCGGTTTCGGCAGTCCGCCGGCGATGCACAGCCCCTCGACGAGGTTGTGGAGGCGGCGGTACTCGTCGGGATCGGCGAGCCGGGCCCGGCTCACGGCGAGCGCGATCTTGTCGGCCTTCCAGTACGACGCGAACGCCACCGCACCCGAGATCACGAGGCCGAGCACGACACCGATCCACCCGAACCCGGCCAGCCAGCCGGCGACGGCGCCGATGACGACGGCGATGCCGACGAACGCAGCGATCAGCAGGACGGAGCGACGCTTGTTGGCGCGGATCAGCTCGAACATGGGACGCGCGCCGCGAAGGAGAGGTGCCGGGAAGCCATCGGAGGCCTCAGAACTCGACGGTCGGAACGGTCCGAGCGGCTTCGTCGGCCTCGAAGTACTCGCGCGCCTCGAACTTCATCCGGCCGGCGACGACGTTGCCGGGGAACGCCTGGATCTTGTTGTTGTAGTCCAGGACGCTGTCGTTGTAGAACTGGCGGGCGTAGGCGACACGGCCTTCGGTGGCCGTCAGCTCCTCCTGCAGGGCCAGGAAGTTCTGGTTGGCCTTGAGGTCCGGGTACGCCTCGCTCAACGCGAAGACCTGGCGCAACGATGCGGTCAGCGCGGCGTCGGCCTGGCCCTGGGCCTGCGGGGTGTCGGGGGCGGCGATGGCCGAGTTCCGGGCCTTGATCACCGCGTCGAGCGTTTCGCGTTCGTGGGCGGCGTAGCCCTTGACGGTCTCGACGAGGTTGGGGATGAGGTCGAGGCGGCGCTTCAGCTGGACGTCGATCTGCGACCAGGCGTTCTCGATCTGGTTGCGGCGGCGGATCAAGCCGTTGTACACGGCGATCAGGTAGACGATCAGCAGCACCACCACGACGGCGATGACGATGAGGGCGACGGTCATGACGTGGAGTGTACGAGCGCGTCCCCCCGACTCCGGCGGATGGGTCCGCCGGCTGGGACCGCCGAGCGGTCAGCGGGGCCGGCGTGCGGCGACCCCGGCGGCGACGGCGCGCAGCGCCGGGAGCCACGCGCGTCGTCGCCGCGACGAGGGCTCGTCGACCGGCGCGGCGACGAGCAGCTCCCGGTAGATCGCGGTGTACGCAGCCGCCAGCGTCGCCATCGAGAACTCCTGGGCCCGGCGCCGTCCGGCCTCGCGCAGCGAGTCGGCGAGCAGGGTGTCGTCGATGACGGCGCTCAGCGCCTCGGCCAGCGCCGTGGCGTCGCCGGGCTCGACGAGCAACGCGTCGAGCCCGTTCGTTCCCACGTCGCGGTAGCCGTCGATGGCGCTGGCGACGACCGGCGTGCCGGCAGCCATCGCCTCGATGAGCACGACGCCGAACGACTCCCCGTGCAGCGACGGCGCGCAGAAGGCTGCCGCAGCCCGGAGCCGGGCGAACTTCTCGGCGTCGCTGATCCGGCCCAGCCAGGTGATCCGCTTGTCGTCGCCGTGCTCGGCCCGAAGGCGGGCGCCGTCCGGCCCGTCGCTGGCGATCCACAACCGCACCGTGGCCGGCAGCTCGCGGAACGCCTCCAGCAACACGGCGAGGCCTTTGCGCTCCTCGTGCCGACCGCAGAAGAAGATCGTCGGGGCGGCCGTCGGCGTCGGTGAGGTCGACGCGATGGCGTCGAGCTCGACGCCGTTGAACAGGACGTCGTACTCGCCGCCGAGGTGCGAGTGCACGAGCTCGCGAGCCTGGGCGGACACGACGACCTTGCGCTCGATCCGCCCGGCGGCCCACGCCAGCTGACGGGCGAAGACCTGGTAGCTCGACGATCGCCCGGCGGCGTGGAACGTGCCGACCATCGGCGCGGGGTGCATCAGGACCGACGTCAGCGTCGGCCCGGGCGCCAACGGCTCGTGGACGTGGACGATGTCGAACTCCTCGTCGTTGAGCGCGCGGATGGTCCGCAGCGCGCACGACGCGTCGGGCGCCAGTGGAGCGATCGAGCCGTTCGCCGCTGTCGACAAGCTGTTGCCGAGCGGGGTCACGAACGGTTCGGGCGGCGGCCCGTCGCACGGGCCGAGCACGCGAGCCTCGTGGCCGAGGCGACGCAACTGCCGGGCGAGGCCGAGCACCTGTCCCTGGACACCACCGGGGACCGTCAGGCTGTACGGGCAGACGAGGCCGATCCGCAGGGATCGGTCGGAGTCCCTGGTCACCATCCGTTCACCGTAGTGGTGCGAGCCCGGCCGACCAGGCCAGACGCGGTGGCATGACCGCTCGCGACATCGCCCGGAGCGACTCGCGCTGAGCGGCCTCGAGTGCCGCGAGGAAGTCATCCTGCACCCGTGCCATGCCTGCACAGCCCGTCGGGTCGATGCCGAGCCCGCCGTCAGCTCTAGCGTCTCGCTCATGCCCGACCGCGCGCTGCACCGGACCCGGATCGCTCTCCAGATCTCCGACTTCACCTACCCAGGGGTCGCGCCGGGCCAGCTGTTCGAGCGCGTCGTCGCCCAGGCGGTCGCCGCCGAGCAGTCCGGCTTCGACACCGTGTTCGTCATGGACCACTTCTTCCAGTTGCCGAACAACGGCCGTCCGGAACAGGAGATGTTCGAGGCCTACACGCTGCTCGCGGCGCTGGCCGCCCGCACGAGCGCGGTCCGCCTGGGCACGCTGGTCACCGGCGTCACCTACCGCACGCCCGCGCTGCTGGCCAAGGAGGTCACCGCCGTCGACGTCATCTCCCGCGGGCGGGCACTGCTGGGGATCGGCGCGGCGTGGTTCGAGTACGAGCACAAGGCGCTCGGCTTCGAGTACCCGCCACTCACGGAGCGCTACGAGCACCTCGTCGACGCCCTCGCGATCTGCCGCGGCATGTTCACCCAGGCCACGACGACGTACACGGGCGCGCACCACTCGGTCGTCGACGCGTTCAACATGCCGGCGCCGATCAACGGGGACATCCCGATCATGATCGGCGGGCAGGGCGAGAAGAAGACGTTCCGCCTCGCCGCGGAACACGCCGACGAGCTCAACACCCCGGCGACGTTCCGCGACATGCCCCGCAAGCTCGACGCGCTGCAGGGCCACCTCGACGACATCGGACGGCCGCGCGAGGACATCACGGTCACGCCGTTCGTGTACGTCATCACCGCTCCGACGCACGACCAGGCAGTCGAGAAACTGCGGACCAGCCTGGCCACGCGGGGCATCGACCTCGACACGGTCATCGCCGACGGCGGCGCGGCCGAGCAGCAAGTCCTCGGCCGCGCGATCTACGGCGACCCCGACGAATGCGTCGCCGGCGTCCGTGACGTGCTGGCCCTCGGGCTGGACGGCGTCGTCGTCAGCCTGACCGCCGACGGCGACGACACCGAGGCCATCGCGATGGTCGGCGAAACCCTCGCCAAGGCGTTCGTGTAGCGCTGCCATGCTCAGCGGCGTGCTGCGCCGCTTCCACCAGGTCGACGTGTTCGGCGACACCCCCTTCACCGGCAACCCTGTAGCCGTCATCCTCGACGGCGACGGGCTCGCCGACGAGCAGATGGCGTCGATCGCCCAGTGGACGAACCTCTCGGAGACCACGTTCGTGGTGCCCGCCACTGCACCGGGCGCCGACTACCGGGTACGCATCTTCACCCCGACCGAGGAGCTGCCGTTCGCCGGCCACCCGACCCTCGGCACCTGTCACGCCTGGCTCACGTCGGGCGGCGCGCCGGCACGGCCCGGCGTGATCGTGCAGGAGTGTCCAGCAGGGCTCGTGCCGGTCCGGTCGGCGGGCACCCGCCTGGCGTTCGCGGCGCCACCGCTCGTGCGGTCAGGACCGGTCGACGACGCCGACCTCGAGCTGGTGACGGCGGCGATGGGCATCGGCCCGGCCGAGGTGGTCGCCGCCCAGTGGGTCGACAACGGCCCGGGATGGGTGGCCCTGCTGCTCGATTCGGTCGAGACGGTGCTGGCCGCCCAGCCGTCGTACACCGATCACAAGGTCGGCCTCGTCGCGCTCCACCCGGACGGCGCGCCGTGGGCCATCGAGGTGCGCGGGTTCTTCCCCGGCGGGGGCCAGCTGTTCGAGGACCCGGTCACGGGCAGCCTCAACGCCTCGCTCGCCCAGTGGCTCACGTCCTCGGGCCGGTTGACGGCTCCCTACGTCGCCCGCCAGGGCACCGCCATCGGGCGCCACGGCCGCGTCCACGTCGACATCGAGGAAGGCGACGACGGCGGCGACATCTGGATCGGCGGGGCGACGGTCACCGTCGTCGCCGGCACCATCGCCACCTGGCCGACCAACGAGGCGCCTCAGCGCGCGTAGCCCGGGTCGCTCGGCCAGTTGGGCTGGAACAGGTGCCACTGCTCGGGGGCCCGGCGGATGAGGTACTCGAGCTCCTGGGCCAAGAGCTGGGTCACCCGGCGCACGTCGTCGCGCAGCCCGCCCTCCCGGGCCACCGGCAGCGGGCTCCGCACGACACCGTGGTGGCCGTTCGTGCGCCGCGTGAAGTAGACCGCGACGGGAAGGATCGGGGCGCCGGTGCGCAGCGAGAGCGTCGCCGGTCCGGCCGGGAGCGTCGTCACCTCCCCGAAGAACTCGACTTCCACGCCGCCACCTTGGATGTCCCGATCACTCAGCAGGCACAGGATCTCGTTGTTGCGCAGCGCCCGCATCACGGCCCCAGTGGCGTCGGGCCCGAGCGGGACGACGGTCATGCCGAGGTCGCTGCGCAGGTTGACGAACCACTCGAAGAGCTCGGGCGGCTCCAGCCGCTCCACGACGACCGTCACGCGGTGGCCCTGGTCGGTGAGCCAGCGACCCGCCCACTCCCACCCTCCGAGGTGGGGCAGCGCCAGGATCACGCCGTTCCCACCCTCGAGCGCCGTCGTGACCTGGGAGAACCCGACGATGTCGATCCCCGACGCGATCGTCCGCGCCGACAGCGACGGGAGTCGCAGGTTCTCGATCCAGTAGCGGGTGTAGGAGTCGAACGACTGCTGCACGGCCTGACGGATCCGGCTGCTCGACCACGTCGGGTTGACCCGGCGCAGGTGGTGCTCGACGATCGCCCGGCGCTCCGCGTTCGCGACGTTCGCCCCGAACCCGATCGGCGGCGCCAGGCCCTCGAGGAGGAAGCCGGGCAGCGTGCCGGCGATCGCCGCCCCGGTGCGGAACCCGGCGAGCGTGACCGCGTCGGTCAGACGCTGCTGCAGCGGGCGCCGACGCCCGCCAGCCTCGGCCACGGTCAGCCGCGGCGCCGCGGCACGCGCGTCCGGCGCCGCTCGCCGCGCGCCACCCGGCGGCTCTGACGGCGCGAGCGACGCAGCTCGATGCGCGCCGCGGTGACCGGCGCCACCTGAGCCTGCCGCCACACCTTCGCGAAGCGCTGGGCGGCCGTGATCGACGTCAGCACGAGCATGATCCACAGCACCGGCACCAGCAGCGGCTCGAACAGCAGCCCGATGCACAGCAGCACCACTCGCTCGGCCCGCTCCATCAGCCCGCCCTTGGCGTCGAGCCCGAGGGACTCGGCCTTCGCCCGCTGGTAGGAGATGATCGACGACATCGCCATCACCGCGAACGCCAGCACCGACAGGTGGGGCGAGTCGCTGCCGGCGAGGTACCAGGCGACACCGCCGAACAGGACGGCATCGGTCAACCGGTCGACGGTCGAGTCGAAGAAGGCGCCCCGTTGGCTGGCCGAGTTGCTGGCCTTGGCCAGCGCGCCGTCGAGCAGGTCGGGCAGAGCGGCGAGCACGACCAGCAACAGTCCGAGCAGGAGGTAGCCGGCGCCGATAGCGACTGCTGCGCCGACGCCGACGAGCAGCCCGACGACCGTCAGGTGGTCGGGCGTCAACCCGGTCTTGCGCAAGGCCGCACCGAGCGGCCGGACCGCCTGGTCGACCGGCTTGCGGAACTTGCCGTCGAACACCGGATCCAGGTTAACGCGTGTGCACGGACGACCGTAGGAGCCTGCCAGGCTGGCGCCATGGTTGATCGACACGGTCTTCGGCTGACTCCCGCCTCCCGCCTCGGCTCCGCACGCAGCTGCCGGACGACGCCGACCGCGCCCTCGATGCGCGGGTGCCGGTGAGCGCGTCGACGCCAGCGGACCTGGCGACGACGTTCCGGTCCCTGGACCGCCGCCGCCGGGAGGCGATCGGTGATGCCGATCCCGCGATCGTCGGCGTCCTGAGCGGCGACCTGCAGCGTCACGTGGATGCGGCCGCGTCGGCGGTCGGTTCGGCCGCTGACGCCGAGTCGGTCGCTGCCGCGATCGCCGCCCGACCGGCCGACAGCTGGGACGAGCCCACCCTCGACGAGCTGCGCCGCTTGGCCCTCGATGTCGGGGCGGTCCTGCGGCGCATCGCGGCCACCGTCGAAGCGGCGCAGGGCTGAGGGTGCCACCCACCTCGACGGCACCTGGTCCGGCCCAGGTGCCCGCCGCGAACCCGTGGTGGCGGGACGCGGTCATCTACCAGGCCTACGTCCGCAGCTTCGCCGACGCCGACGGCGACGGGCTCGGCGACCTACCGGGAGTCCGGTCGCGGCTGCCGTACCTGCGCCGGCTCGGCATCGACGCCGTCTGGCTGAACCCGTGCTACCCGTCGCCGCAAGCCGACGCCGGCTACGACGTCGCCGACTACCGCGACGTGGATCCCCGCTTCGGCACGCTGCAGGACATGGACGGGTTGGTCGCCGACGCCCATGCCCTCGGCCTGCGGGTCATCTTGGACATCGTCCCGAACCACACGAGCGACGAGCACGCCTGGTTCCAGGCGGCGCTGGCGAGCGCGCCGGGAAGCCCGGAGCGGGCCCGTTACATGTTCCGCGACGGTCGGGGCCCCGAGGGCGCGGCACCCCCCAACGACTGGACCAGCAACTTCGGCGGACCGGCGTGGACGCGGGTCACCGAGACGGATGGCCGGCCCGGGCAGTGGTACCTCCACCTGTTCGACACCAAGCAGCCCGACCTGGACTGGACGAACGACGAGGTGCGGGCCGAGTTCATGTCGATCCTGCGGTTCTGGTTCGACCGCGGCGTCGACGGCTTCCGCATCGACGTCGCCCACGGCTTGGCCAAGGATCCGGCGATGCCCGACCTCGCCGGCGCGTGGCCGGCTGCCGCACCGGCGCCCGAAGGTCACCCTCACTGGGATGTCGACGAGGTCCACGACGTCTACCGCGAGTGGCGGACGTTGAGCGATTCCTACGACGGCGACCGAGCGTTCGTCGGCGAGGTCTGGGTCGCCTCGCCCGAGCGGCTGGCTCGCTACCTGCGTCCCGATGAGCTCCACACGGCGTTCAACTTCGGCTTCCTGCTCGCCGACTGGACCGTCGAGTCGCTGCGCGATGCGATCGACACGAGCATCGGCGCGCTCGCCACGGTCGGCGCCCCGCCGACCTGGGTGCTCTCCAACCACGACGTCACGCGCCACGTCACCCGCTACGGCGGCGGGGAGCGCGGTGTCCGCCGGGCGCGCGCGGCGGCGTTGCTGATGCTCGCCCTGCCCGGCGGTGCGTACGTCTACCAGGGCGAGGAGCTCGGCTTGCCCGAGGTGGTCGACCTCCCGGACGAGTTGCGCCAGGACCCGACGTTCGCCCGCACCCGTGGCGAGGTCAAGGGCCGCGACGGTTGTCGGGTCCCGATCCCCTGGTCGGGCGACGAGCCACCGTTCGGGTTCGGACCGGGCGGAACCCCATGGCTGCCCCAGCCGGCGGAGTGGGCGGCGTTGACGGTCGCGCGCGAGGAGCAGGACGCGACCTCGATGCTGTCGCTGTATCGGGACGCACTGGCGCTACGTCGCGATCACCCGGCGCTCGGGGACGGCGACATGACGTGGCTCGACGTCGGACCAGGTGCCATCGCGTTCCACCGTCAGCCGGGCTTCGCGTGCGTCGTGAACATCGGCGACCGTCCGCTCGTCGTCCACGACGAGCTGCTGCGCACCTCGGACGTGCTGGTGTCCAGCGCGCCCCTTGGCGAGGACAGGACGATCCCGGGCGCCACCGCGGTCTGGTACGCCGTGACCGGCCTCGACCTCTGACCGGCGAGACCTGGGTCCGGGCTCAGCGGGTCTCGTCGACCGGCGGTGACGCGTTCCAGCGCTCGGGGTTGTCCTCGACGAGGTGCTCGACAACCTCGCCGTCGACGGCGTCGACGAGCACGAGCCCGCGACGCTCGGGCGGCTCCTCGACCGAGTAGCACAGCACACGCCACGTCGGACGGCTGCGCAACCCGCGCCACACCTGCTGCGCGGACGCGTGCCCGACCGGGAACGCGAGGGCCTGCTGCGCCTTCACGAGCGCTTCGCGCTCGTCCACGTGCATGCGCCAGCCCGACGTGATCGAGAACGTCCCGACGGCAGCCAGCAGGGCCGCGCCCCACAGCCACCCGTCGTTGACGATCGGCGACGAATCCCGCCACACCAACCACACGGCGACGCACAGCGCGGCGATCGACAGGTAGATGATCCCGGGGATCCGCCGGCGCGAGTTGTCGGGGAACATGTACGGCCCCACGTAGCCGGCGGCGTCGAGGTCATCCGGCAGTGCGTCGCGGTGGTCGTCGGCGGACGGGTCGGCGGCCATCCCCGTCAGGCTAACGGTGGCGCGGCGTCCGACGATCTCGATGGGCGACGTCCGTGGGCGACCAATCCGCCGCTCGACGCGAGCCGAACCATCGGTCGGCGTCGGGCGTGGATGGTCGAGGCGGATCCATCCGCCCCACGCCAAGGCCGTCGGCCACGGCCCGCGACCACCTCCGACCTCCTCCCCGGACCGGAGGTGGTCAGCGGGTTGTCGATCGGCGCGGCGAACGACCTGGCGGATCAGCCGCCGTCGAACGCCATGCTCATGATGTTGTCGGCACCGACCGGGATCTCGCCCTCTGCGCAGTCGAGCCGCCAGATGTAGAACGCCTTGCGGACCGCCGAGTACGTCAACCCGAGCGGGCTGTACGGCACGTCGGGCCCGATCGCGGTCCACGACGTGCCCTCGTCGGCCGACACGACGACGTGCTCGCCGCTGACCGCCGCCAACCGGCCGTCCGGGAGCTGGACGAGGCCCAACGAGCCGCCCACCCGACCGGGCAGGTCGATCCACGTCGCACCCTGGTCGGTGCTCTGGATCATGCCGCCGGCCTCGAGGATCCAGAAGATCGAGCCGTCCGCGGCGACGAGCGGCTGGCTCGACATCGCTCCCTCGTGGACCTGCGCCCAGGTGTCGCCCCCGTCCGTGGTCCGGAAGACCCCGCTGCCGGCGCCACCCTTGGTGCCGACCAGGTAGGTCTCGGCATCGAGGACGAGTGGGGCGAAGGCCTGCCCGATGATCGTGGTGGGGCCGTCCGGGACGGCCGTCCAGTTGCTCCCTCCATCGGTCGACTTGAAGACGACCGGCGACTCGTGCTCTCCGGCGAGCATGGTTCGCCGTGCCGGGTCGCTGAGGTCGACCGACACCGTATCCGTGTGCCGGATGTCGCCGAGCTGTTCGAACGTGTTCCCACCGTCGGCCGTGGTGTAGACGGCCGACCCCGTGTAGATGCCCGACTCCCAGAACCTCGCCGGATCCGCCGGATCCCACTGGATCCACGTCGGACGGTTGTCGACGGTGGCTCCGCCGCCGAGCGCAACCCACTCGGCCGGTGCACCACCGAGCGCCCACAGACCTTGACGGGCGACGCCGGCGACGACCAGGTCGGTGCCGGGCTGCGCCGAGACGATGCCGACGGTGCCGCACTCCGACGGCAGGCCGGCGAGGTTGCCCGTGACCGGCTCCCATGGCGTGGAAGCGACCGGAGGGGCCGTCGTGCCCGGTGTCCCGGCCGTCGTGGACGTCGTGGTCCGGGCCGGAATTGTCGTCTCGGGTCGCGTGTCGCGTGGAGGCAGGACGAGGTCGTCGCCACCACCGCCGCAACCTGCAAGGGCGATGATCACGAGACCGGCGATCAGTCGCTGGCGGGTCACGGCGCCACTTTCTAGCACCCAA
>JBEVOM010000239.1:0-12156 GCA_040507575.1 Ilumatobacteraceae bacterium | reverse complement strand
GTCGGCGGCGGGGGCGGCGGTGGCGCCGTGGTGGTCGTCACCTCCGGTGGCGTCGTCGTCGGCGGCGGGGGCGGCGGTGGCGCCGTGGTGGTCACGACGGGTGGCGTCGTCGTCGGTGGCGTCGTCGTCGTCGACGTAGGAGGCGGAGGCGGCGGCGGTGGTGTCGTCGTCGTCGTCGTCACGTCGGGTGCCGTCGTGGTGGTCACTTCCGGTGGCGGCGGCGGCGGCGCCGTGGTGCTGGTCACGTCGGGCGTCGTCGTCGGTGGGGGCGGAGGCGCCGTCGTCGGCGTCGTCGTTGGTGGCGGCGGCGTTGTCGTCGTCGTCGTGGGCGGCGGAGGCGGAGGCGGGCACTCGCAGGGCGGCGGCGGAGGACACCACCACGGCGGAGGCGGTCCGCAGCCGGGGTAGGAGCAGTCTCCGCGGCCGTGGCCTCCACCGCCGGTGGGAGCCATCGCCTGCCCGAGGCCGGGAGCCGCCAGCAGGCCGGCGCTCGCCGCGACGGCGCTCGCGGCGATCACGCGTCTGAGGATCACGTCGGTCCGCTCTGCACGTGGGACTCGCGAGAGCCGCGCTGCGGACGCGATGGCGGCGCGCGCCTCGAGTCCGTCCGAAGGTCCACTTGGGCCCTCCCCGGGCTTCGAGCGCGCCGTCTGCGGCTGTTGGTCATCTGTTCTCCTGTCTCTGGGGGCCCGCAGATCGATCCGGGTGGGCGAGGGCCGACGCGCTCCCTCGTCCATCCCGGTGCACGCGCGTTCGCCGCGGCCTCGACGACCTCGTCGTCACGCCACGGCCCCGCTGTCACCCGCTCCGAATCGCGTCCGCCGACACGATCCTGCACGTCACCAATGGCCGATGTCCCGAGCCCGATCATTCGAAACTCGTCGTGCCATGGCGTGCAGATGAAGAGCGGGTTGTGAGCCCTTACTTGGGTGTGATCGAACGATCACACCCAATGCATTTACTGATCAGCTCCGGTCTCAGGCGATCCGTACTGCTGATCGACATGTCCGCCGACCGTCACTGATCGGGGGAGGACCACTCGCCATCGGACGTCAGATGGCGCTGATCGTCACGTGCTCGCGCCACACCGATGGGTACGACAGCACATGCGGCCAAGACGTGGGGTCAGGATCGAGCGACCCGCAAGGACGCGGGGGGCGCGGCCTTCCAGGTGGGCGATCGATGCGACGTGCGTCGCAGTAACGGGTCGTTCACACTGTTTGCTCCTGCTGACGAGGTGATTCCATCGACGGCAGGGTCTTGGCCGGTGTCGGCATTCTTGCATGAATGGTGACGGCTCGCAAGTCGATCTGGACGAAATTTGCCGTCCGTCAGACCTGCTCTCTCAACCGTTGATCAGTCGTGGGTGGACGTGTTTGCACGCAATATGCGCCGCAGATCCGGTCGGCGGCAGCGTCAACCTGTCACGTCCGAGACCGTGATCGCGCCCGACACGAGGGCCTCGGCGATGGCCGTCGGCCCCTCGTGGCGGGCCTCGGCATGGTGGCGGAGGCGGGCGAACGCGGCGTCCATCCCGAGGCCCGCAGACTCGGCGATCATGCCCTTGGCCTGTTCGATGGCGATCCGGCCGTTGAGCGTCCGGCGCAGGTGCGCGTGTTGGGTGGCTACCTGCCGTGCCGCCTGCTCTTGCACCATCGTGATGCTGGCGACGTCGGCGAGCGCCTGGGCGAGCGCCACGTCGGCGTCCGACAGCGCCGCCGCCTGGCGCATGAACAGGTTGAGGCACCCGAGTGTGGCGCCCTTCAGGCGCAGCGGGACGGCGCACACGGACAAGAACCCGGCCGCGATGCACTCGGCGGCGAACGTCGGCCACGGGGAGATCGAGCGCAGGTCGGAACTGATGACGGGCTTACCGGTCCGGAAGCAGTCGAGGCACGGACCCTCCTCGTTCTGGACCTGGAACAGCTCGAGCAGGTGGATCTGCTCGGTCGACGCACCGACCACGCGGAGGTTGCCGGCGTCGTCGGCGAGCAGGATCCCGGCCGCCGCGGCGTCGAGCAGCTCGACGCAGCGCGACGTCAGCACCGTGAGGACCTCGATGACGTCGAAGTCGCGAACCAGCGTGTCGACGATCTCGACGAAGGTGTCGGCCGTCCGCTCCAGTCGCAGGGTCGGTTTCGATTCGTGAGCGGGCACGGTCACACCTTTCGGCCGGGTCGATCGCGTCGGTCGTCCGGGAGTCGGAGTCGGTGGGCGAGGATGTCGGTGGCGACGGAGTCGAGCGGTCGACTGGCCGCAAACGCGTACGCGCGGATCCGCAGCAGCGCCTCGGCGGGCGGGATCGAGAGCTGGACGGCGAGCATTCCCGAGGCTTGGTACACCTCGGCCCGGTAGGCGATGGCGTCGTCGAGCGCGTCGGCCAGCTCCCCGGCCGGTGCGTCGGCCTGCAGGCTGAGGATCGTGGCGGCGAGCACATCTGCCAATGCCCGACAATCGTCGTGCTGGTCGGTGCTCAGGTCGCCGGCCGCGTACTGGTACACCGACATCACGCCGACCGTCGCGCCGTCGACGGTCAACGGGTAGGCGAACGCGGCGGCGAACCCGTGCGACTGGGCGAGCTCGGCGAACGACGGCCACTCCGATGTCGCCTCCAGGTGCGGTGCGTCGACTCGCCGACCGGTGCGCTGGGCATCGCGGTAGGGGCCCTCACCCGAGACGAACTGGAGATCCTCCAGCGCGGCGACGCCGGGGCTCGAGGTGCAGATCGGTCCGGAATCGTCTGGCCCGGTCAGTGTGATCGCCGCGCCGGACACGGCGAGCACGTCGATGCAGGCCAGGCACCAGAGCGCGCTCGGCGATGACGCGGCCTGCCGGGCGAAGGCGATCGCGATGCGCCGCGACGGCTCAGCGTCCATGGTGGACGCTCCCGGTACCGCTCCTCGAACCGCGCAACGCCGTTCTCCTCTCGAAACGTGGGAACGGCTGGGTCCGGACCGAAACGGCCACCTCGACGTGTCCTGCGATCCTAGCGCGCCGACCGTCGGGCCTCGGGTGTGGGAGTTCCCGACGACCCACGTGTCCGCAGCGCAGTACGGTGACGGGCACACGTCGCTCGAGACCATGGCGACGTTCCAGTTCGGAACGTTCAACGACGAGGTCGACGATGTGAACCGCATTCGCACGGGAGCCGATCGGCCCACGCTCCTCGACACCTCGGGGCCGGGACCCGGACATCGGGCCCGACGGACGAGGAGCAGTGGATGAGCGCCGGCATCGGGCCGGCCGTCCGCACCGCTCGCGTGCGTCATGACGCCGACGTCAGGACCGACGGCGCATCGCGGCTGACCCGTTGGTCCGCTGGCACGATGCTTGCGTTCGTGATCATCGTCGGTGTCGCCCCGCCGTCCGCCGGGGCGCAGGAGCCGCCGGCCTCCGCCTCCGTGCCCGCCGCCCGGAGAGGGCCGGCGTGCTCGGTCGAGGTGGTCGTCGAGATCGGCAGCCCGCCGCCGTCGACGACGCTGCCCGGCACGTGCTTGTTGTCCGCCGCCAGCGGCATCTTCGCTGGGCCCGAGCCCGGGGCGGCAGGCGCCGACGCGCTGCCCGCCACGGGTTCCGCCACGGGCGCCACGAGCGCGATCGCGGCCATCGCGCTGGTTGCCGGGTCCGTGCTGTGGCTGGTGGCTCGGCGACCACGCGCGACCTGAGCGCGTCGTGTCGCGGCGCTGATCGGCGCGGCGACGTCGACCCGGTGCTGGCCGGCAACCAGGCGCGGCAGACGCCCCCGGATCGGGTCGGTCCGTGCGGCGGCTACGGTGACACCATGAGCGAGGTGCTCTTCGGTCCGATCGCCGGCACCGTCCACCAGTCCTTCGGGCCGGTCGAGATCGACCTCGCCGAGGTCGGCGATGCCCGCATCAAGCGGACGATCTACCCGGCCGGGCTGCAGTGGTCCGTCGACCTCCGCCCGCTCGTCGGCACCGAACGGTGCGATCACGCCCATGTCGGGTTCCTGGCCCATGGCGCGCTGCGCTTCCAGTACGCGGATGGGTGTGTCGTCGAGCTTGTTGCCCCGGCCGTCGTCGACGTCGCACCGGGGCACGACGCATGGGTCATCGGTGACGACCCGGCCGTCCTGATCGAGGTCGACTTCGAGTCGACGACCACGGTGCGCCTCGGTGTGCCGGAGGAGCACCGGCACGAGTGAGCGCCGAACACGGCGCATCGGACGCCTGGCGCGCAGCCCGGTCCCGCATCGACCTCGACGAGTACGACGCCCGCTGGGATCGCCTCGCCGCTCACGGTGAGCTGGTGCACGGTGAGGCCGACCTCGTCGCCGCGCTCGACCCCGCCTCGGTGCTCGACGCCGGCTGCGGGACCGGCCGGGTGGCGATCGAGCTCGCCCGGCGTGGCATCGACGTCGTCGGCGTGGACGGCGACCCGGACATGCTCGCGCGGGCTCGTCGCAAGGCGCCCCACCTGGTGTGGGTCGCAGCCGACCTCGCGGTGGTCGATCTCGGGCGCACGTTCGACGTCGTGGTGATGGCCGGCAACGTGCTGCCGTTCGTCGACCCGCCGTCGCGGCCGACCGTGGTGGCGTCGTGCGCCGGTCACCTGGCGCCGGGCGGCCTCCTCGTGACTGGGGCCGGCCTGCACGACGGGTGGCCGGGGATCGACGACTACGACGAGTGGTGCGCGGCCGCCGGGCTGGTGCTCGAGCGGCGGTTCGCGACCTGGGACCGTCAGCCGTGGGCGGCGAGCGGCGGCTACGCGGTGTCGATCCACGGCCGCGCCGTGACCGCCGCTCGGTAGCGTCCGGCACGTGAGGGACGAAGCCGAAGCGATCCTGCGGGCGCTCGTCGGCCGTTCCGACGCCGCGCTGCGCGACGACCAGTGGGCGGCCGTCGAGGCGCTCGTCGTCGATCGGCGGCGGGCCCTCGTCGTCCAGCGAACGGGCTGGGGGAAGTCGGCCGTCTACTTCGTGGCGACGGGACTGCTGCGGGCCCGGGGCGCCGGTCCGACCCTCATCGTCTCGCCGCTGCTGGCGCTGATGCGCAACCAGATCGACGCCGCCGCTCGAGCTGGGATCACGGCGCACACGATCAACTCGTCGAACACCGAGGAGTGGGAGACCGTCGAGGCGGCACTCGAAGGCTCGTCCGTCGACGTGTTGCTGATCAGCCCCGAGCGGCTCAAC
This sequence comes from Ilumatobacteraceae bacterium, assembly GCA_040507575.1. Taxonomy (GTDB): domain Bacteria; phylum Actinomycetota; class Acidimicrobiia; order Acidimicrobiales; family Ilumatobacteraceae; genus JALZMG01. The sequence continues at coordinate 7,001 of JBEVOM010000239.1, read as the reverse complement.
AACCCGGACTTCCGAGATCGCGTCCTGCCCTCGCTGGCCGAGCACATCGGGTTGCTCGTCGTGGACGAGGCGCACTGCGTGTCGGACTGGGGGCACGACTTCCGGCCCGACTACCGCCGCATCCGTGACGCGCTCACGCGTCTGCGCCCGGACATCCCGGTGCTGGCGACGACGGCGACGGCCAACCAGCGGGTCGTGGACGACGTCGCCGAGCAACTGGCCGTCGGGGTCGGCGGGGCGGTCTACGACGTGCTCGTGCAGCGCGGCACGTTGGAGCGCGACAGCTTGCGGCTCGGCGTGCTGCGGCTGGACCGACCGGAGGATCGGCTGGCCTGGCTCGGTGAGCACCTCGGGGACCTGCCCGGCAGCGGGATCATCTACGCGCTCACCGTCGCGGCGACCGAGGACATCGCCGCGTTCTTGCGATCGGCCGGCCATGACGTCGTGGCCTACTCCGGGCGCACCGACACGGCCGAGCGGGTCGACGCCGAGGCCGACCTCGTCGCCGACCGGGTCAAGGCCCTGGTCGCCACATCGGCGCTCGGCATGGGTTTCGACAAGCCGGACCTCGGTTTCGTGGTGCACGTCGGCGCGCCGGCGTCACCGATCGCCTACTACCAGCAGGTCGGCCGGGCCGGTCGCGCGGTCGAGCGGGCGGACGTGCTGCTGCTGCCGGGGCGGGAGGACGAGGCGATCTGGCGCTACTTCGGCTCCCTCGCGTTCCCCGACGAGGACGTCGTGCGGCTGGCGCTCGACGTGCTCGCCGACGCGTCGCGGCCACTGTCGACCGCGGCGCTGGAGACCCGTGTCCCGCTGCGTCGCGCCCGGCTCGAGATGATGCTCAAGGTCCTCGACGTCGACGGTGCGGTGAGGCGGGTGTCGGGCGGCTGGGAGGCGACCGGCCGGTCGTGGGACTACGACCGGGACCGCTACCGGCGCGTCGCAGAGACCCGGGCCCGCGAGCAGCAGGCGATGCGGGCGTACATCGCCGGCGGGACGTGCCGCATGGAGATGTTGCGCCGCGACCTCGATGACCCGTTCGCCGAGCCGTGCGGTAGGTGCGACGTCTGCGCCGGATCGTGGTTCCCGACCGCGGTCTCCGACGCCGCCGTCGCGTCCGCCCGGGCGGCGGTCGACCGGGCCGGAGTCGACATCGATGCCCGCACGACGTGGCCGACCAGCATGACGGCGCTCGGGGTGGACGTCAAGGGTCGCATCGCCGACAACGAGCGAGCCGCGACCGGCCGGGCGATCGCCCGGCTCTCCGACATCGGCTGGGGCACCCGGCTACGCGATGTCCTCACGGCCGAGGAGCCCGACGCCGACGCGTCACCCCGAGTCGTCGCAGCCGTCGTCGAGGTGCTCAAGGCATGGGGCTGGGAGCGGCGGCCGGTCGCCGTCGTGGCCATGCCGTCTCGATCGCGTCCGCGACTGGTGGCGTCGGTCGCCGGATCGATCGCGTCGATCGGCCGGCTCCCGATGCTCGGGTCGCTCGAGTACGCCCGCGGCGGGCCGATCGGACGTCGCGGTGGCAACAGTGCCCACCGCCTCGCCGCCGTCTGGGACCGCATCGTCGTGCCGCCCGACCTCGCGGCCGAGCTCGTCCACCTCGACGGCCCCGTGTTGCTCGTCGACGACCTCACCGATTCCCGCTGGACCCTCACCGTCGCCGCCCGCACCCTGCGCCGCGCCGGCGCATCCGCCGTGCTGCCGTTCGTGCTCGCCATCGACGGATGACCGTCACGAGGGAGACGCGCGGACGCGGCGTCGACGCTTCCCTCGTGACGAGCGGTCGGCGATGCGGGGCGCACGAGACCGTCGAGGATCCCTGCGGTCAGCGGGTGGCGGCGCGCAATGTCCGCTCCAAGAAACGGGCGTCGCCGAGGAGGTGGCGCAGCCGGCGCTCGAGGCCGGCGATCGGGGTCAGGTTCTGCGGTGCCCGCGACTCCTTGTGAGCCTGGCTGGCGAAGCGGGGCAGGGAGGACGACACGACGTCAGCGCGGGTGACGGCGCCGGCGACAGTACCGTCGGCGGGTAGCTCGCAACGCACCACGCCGGCGAGTGGGTGGGTCCGCGGCCCCGGCAGGCGCAGGTACCAGCTGCGCCGCGACCACGGCCCGCCATCACCGATCAGCACCAGCGGGGTGCGCTCGCCGTCACGTAACGCACCGAGCACCGCGACGACGTCGTCGGGCAGGTACTGCACGTGCTGGGTCTTCACGTAGCCGACGCCCGTCGGGTCGTTGCGACCGCGCAGGGGGCCGTCGAAGACGACCAGGTCGCACCCGTGCTCGCCTGCGATCGTCTGCTCCAGGGCTGTCATCCGGCCATGGATGGCCAGGTTCACGGCGCTCGGATCGTCGCCCAGCGTCGGCACGACCACGTAGCCGGCGTGGCGGGTCACGATCGCCTCGGCCCGCGCCACCTCGGGCGCGACCAGCACCCGCTCGATGCGCGGCCGATCCATCACCCTGGCGACGGGACCGCAGCACTCGACGGCGCCGGCCGCCACCGACGCGCACACCGCAGGGTGGGACCGAGCGCCGTCGTGGATCCACACCCGGGCGTCGACCCGTCGGACGCCGTCGACGAACATGATCCGCTCCGGTCGCTCGGACGACGCAGGAACGATCGGCGCCCAGTCGGCCAGCGCTCGCTCGATCGTCGCATCGACGCGCTCGGAGACGTCGTCGAGGGCGTCGGCCTCGACCGACGCACCGTACTCGGGTGCCCACGCCTCGACGCTGAAGCGCATCACGTGTCGACCCGCTCCACCCGCGATGTCGCTCCCGTCTTCGTCACCTCCAGGCGCACGGGCATCCGGTCGGCGAGATCGCGGATGTGGGTCACGAGGGCGACCATGCGACCGCGCGACCCGAGCTCCTCGATCGCCGCGGCGACGACGTCGAGCGTGCCGGGATCGAGGGTGCCGAAGCCCTCGTCGAGGAAGATCGACTCCATCGCCGGCGCACTGCGCTCGTGGGTCGCCGTCGACAGCTCGTTCGTCGCGTCGGCCAGGGCCAACGCCAACGACAGCGAGGCCAGGAACGTCTCACCTCCCGACAGCGTGCGGGCGCTGCGCACCTCGTCGGCATTGGCGTGGTCGCGCACGACGAACTCGTCGTCGACGAGCTCCAACGAGAACTGCCCGCTCGACAGCTCGCGCAGTCGGACCGTGGCGTCGTCGACGAGATCCTCGAGCGCGGCCCGCATCAGCCAGGCCTCGAACCCGTTGACCCGGAGCCGGTTGCCGAGCTCGGTGGCCACTGCGGCGTCGGTCAGCAGGTGCTCGATCCGGTCGCGCAAGATCGCGAGACGTTCGCGGTCGGCGTCGAACCTCGCGACGGCGCCGCCGGCGATCTCCTCGGCCCGCACGAGCGCGTCGCGCAGTCCGGCGAGGTCCCCGGTCGCCCAGCCGAGGACGGCGGCGCAGCGCTCGCGGGCCGCCGCGTCGATGTCCTCGCGTCGTCTCGCCAGCTCCTCGCGCTCCGCGGCGACCTCCCGGCGGGTGCGCTCGAGGATGGATCCGGCGTCGTGCGCCCATGCCGCCAGGGACGACCACCCGGCTGCCAGCCCACGGGTCGGATCGGCCGGCGGCGGACCGAGTGGAGCTAGGCGGTCACGCGCCGCGACCAGCGCCGACGTCGCGTGGCGGACCTGCGCGGCCACCTCGTCCCGCGTGCCGACAGCGGCATCGCGGGCCTGCTCGGCTGTCGCTTGGCTCGCCGCCGCGCGCCGTTGGCCCTCGGCGAGCCGGTCCGCCTCGGCGATCGAGCGCTCCAACTCCCCGACCGGGGGGAGACCTGCCACCTCGGCGTCGAGGAGCTCGGCGCGATGGCGCGTCGTCTCGTGGACGGCCGTAGCAGCCGTCACGGCAGCGGCGGCGCAAGCCGCTGCGGCGAGGGCCTCGACGTGCACCGGGTCGGTGTCGTGATCGGCGAGTCGGGCCGCCGCGGACGCGTCGGCCGCCGCGGCTGAGACGACGGCGTCGCGACGCGCCACGGCCGCGGCGAGGAGCAGCGTGAGGCTGTCGTCGTCCGGCACGCCGTCCAGATCGGCGTCGATCGCGGCGAGCTCCCGCTCCCGGGAGGCCACGTCGGCGCGGCAGGCGGCCGCCCGTTCGGTCACCTCGGCCAGCTCGGTCGACACCACCCGCAGATCGCGTTCGGCGTCGGCAAGGCGCCCCGCCGCTGCCGCCAGATCGTCGGACACATGGTGCTCCGGCAGGTGGACCACGTCGTGCAGGCACAGCGGGCACGGTGCGCCGACCGTGAGCAGCCCGGCAAATGCCGCGGCCCCCGCCCGGTCCTTGAGGTCGTCGCGCACAGAGCGGGCGGCCGCCACTGCGTCGGCGGCGGCGCCGGCGCGATCGGTCACAGCCGCGACCGCGGCCGCCGCAGCGCCCGCCGCTGATCCCGCCAGGTCCAGCTCCGATGTGGCCACGACACGGCGGGCCCGTCTCGCCTTCCAATGCTCGAGTTGAACGTGGCTGCACCCCTCATCGAGCGCGGCGCGGGCTGCGTCGAGTGCGGTCGCCGCCGCGTCCCGCGCCGCCACGAGACCGGCCCGGCGGAGGCCGATCGTCGTGGCCGCCTGCTCGGCATCGCTCCACGTTTGGACCGCCGACGCCAGCTGGGCCTCGGCTTGGCGGAGCTCTGCTCCCGCCGCCGTCGCCTCGTGGCGTCGACGGAGATCGGTCGTGCACGACGCGAGGTCCGGGCCGACGGCAGCCGCCGCGTCGGCCGACCGCCGGGCGGCGACGGCGGCGACCACCGCAGCTTCGGCCCTCGTGACGTCGTCATCTGCACTGGCGGCGCGACGGTCGAGCTCGGCGACGCCGGCCGGCGCACGAACCTCGGCGACGACCAGCAGATGAGCGTCGACGGTCGCCAACCGTGCGTCGATCGTCGCCAGCTCGCCGCTGGCGCGCTGCAGCTCGGCGGCCGCCTCGACGAACGCCTCACGCGCCGATCGCACGAGCTCGATCCGGTCCACGAGCCCAGCGCGCCGCTCGTCCGTCAGGTCCTGCTCGCCGTCCTCGAGGTCGGGCCGCAACGCATCGGCCTGGGCGTGCAACGCCGCAGCGCGGCCCCGGGCCGCGGCACCGACCCGCACGTAGACCTCCAGACCGAGGAGTTGACGCAGCGTGGCCTGCCGATCGGCGGGCTTGTCGTGCAGGAAGTCGGCGAACCGGCCTTGCGGGAGCACCACCGTCCGGTTGAACTGCTCGAGGTCGAGACCGAGCAGCTCGCCCACGACGCGTGACATGGTGCGGGCATCGGCGGCGAGGACGTCGTCACCGTGCTCGAGGCGCGCCTCGCGGGTCGTTGCGCCGCCGGTGTTGGTGCGGTTGACGACGCGCACGGCGGTGTACGTCGCATCGCCGAGCCGGAAGTCCAGGCGGACCCTCGCCCGTTGGCTCGTCTGGTTGATGACGGGCGCCACGGCCCGGTTGTCGTCATAGCGCACGACGCTGCCGTAGAGCGCGAACGTGATGGCGTCGATGATGGTCGACTTGCCCGAGCCGGTCGCGCCGACCAGAGCGACCAGCTCGATGTCCTCGAAGTCGACCGTGCACGGCTCGCGGAACGTGCCGAAGCCCTCCATCTCGAGCGTCACGGGCCTCATCAGACGGACCTCATGAGGCGTCTCGCTCGGAACCCAGCTCGTCGTCGAGGAGCTCGGCGAACAGCACCCGCACGCGGTCGTCGACGACACCGACGCCGGCCAGGTACTCGTCGAACAACTCGTGCGGGCTGCGACCACGGTGATCCCGGGGGCGAGCGCGACGCTCGTCGTCGGGCGCGTCGACGCGCACGTCGACCACGGATGGTCCGATGACCTGCCGGATCTCGTCGGCCAGCCCGGCGCGTCGCGTGCCGCGCACCACGACCCGCAGCCACGCGCCGTCGGCCAACGCCAGCGTGCCGGCGAGCGCGGCGAGCTCGTCGAACGTGCCCGTGATCGTCCGCAACGGCCGACCAGAGCGCAGCGCCACCCCGGTGACGTCGGCGGGCGCACCCGGTTCCAGGGTCACAACGTTGACCTGCCGGCGGCCGTCGTCCTCACCGAAGTCGAGCGTGAGCGGCGACCCGCAGTAGTGGAGCATCGCTCCGGCCGGCACGCGCTGCGCCCGATGGAGGTGACCGAGCGCTCCGTAGCCGATGGTCGGCGGGAACGACGCCGCAGTGACGGCGTACTCCTCGACCACATGAGACGGACGCTCGCCGCCGCCGCCCGTGGTCGCGCCGAGCACGTAGGCGTGGGCGGCGAGGACGTTCACGGTGTCCGAGCGGAAATCGGCGCAGAGCGCCTCGACGAGCAGGCGCATCCGGTCGCTGAACCGTTGGGCGTTCTCGAACGCTTCGCCGTCCATCAGGTCGGCGGCCCGCACGATGCCCCGCTTCGACACGAACGGCAGCATCGCCAGCCGGATCGGTGTGCCGTCGCGCGCGCAGAGCGCGAGCACACCACCGGCGGCGGGCCGGGTCGGCTCGGTGACGAGGTGGACGTTGCCGAGACCGAGGAGTGGCGCGACCGCTCGCAGACGGCGGGAGTTGTCGTGGTTGCCAGCGATCACCGCGACGATGGCTCCGGTCCCGGCGAGGTCGAGCAGGGCGCGATAGACGATCTCCTCCGATTCCGGCGCTGGCGACGACGTGTCGAACAGGTCGCCGGCGACGACGACCACGTCGACCGATTCGGCGGCTGCGATCTCGGCGATCTCGGCGAGCACGGCGCGGTGCTCGTCGGCGCGCGACGCGCCGCGGATCGCCTTGCCGACGTGCCAGTCGGACGTGTGCAAGAGCGTGACCGGCACCGCGGCGACGCTACTGGCGCCTCATGCGGCGCCGGCGGAGGGTGGGCCGTGCTGCGGTGGGTCGGGGAGGGCGGCACCGACGTCGTTGGTGGACATCCGCTCCCCGAGCGGGTGCTCGTACGGCTGGTTCGGGTCCGGCGGCGGCGCGGACGATGCCCCGCTTCGACACGAACGGCAGCAT
>JBEVOM010000191.1:0-6563 GCA_040507575.1 Ilumatobacteraceae bacterium | reverse complement strand
CGACCGTCACGGCCGTGGCCGGCCGTCTGGTGGACAGCGACGAGGCGTGGGAGGGCATCGACGACGAGGTCGGGTGGTACGAGGGCGTCACCGGGGCGATCGGCGACCTCGCCGGCGCCGCCTGGGATCGCCTCTCGACGTACGGGCAGTACCTCTCCCAGTCGGGGATGCGGATGATGCGCGACCCGGTGCAGACGGTGCGCGACGTCTCCTCCGGGACGTTCCTCCTCGAGCAGGCCGCCGCGGCTGAGGCCATCCTCGTCGAGGACGGCGAGCTCTACATGGGCGACGACGACGGTCGGTGCGGCACCGCCGGCGAGTGCATCACGGGCGCCCGGACGTTGCCCGGGGCATCGGCCACGACGTTCGGCCACAGCGTGCTGATCGCCGAGGACGACGCCGACGACGTCGGCGACGACCTGATCGCCCACGAGTTCCGACACGTCGCCGACGTCGAGACCGTCGGCGGGGCCGGGTTCTACGGCAGCTACGCCGCCAACTACCTGTGGAACCTGTCGTTCGAGGTGGACGACGTCGTGCTCGACGGTGAGCCCGTCGACGAGGCGCACGACGACGCGTACGACCACGTCATCTGGGAGCAGCGGGCGGTCGCCGCCGAGGGCGGCTGATGTCGCCGGGCGTCAGACGGCGAGCTCGCACCACTCCTTGTACTGCGCCTCCTCGCCGCGCACGGCGCGGGCGTACACCTCGGCGATGGCCAGCGTCTTCGGCCCCGGGCACGGCACCTCGCGATCGTCGACCGAGTTCACCGAGCTGATCTCGGCGGCCGTGCCGCACACGAAGATCTCCTCGGCGATGTACAGGTCGCTGCGGGCGACGTTGTCGACCCGGCAATCGATGCCGAGGTCAGCGGCGATCGTCATCACCGAGCTCTGCGTGATGCCCTCCAGCGCGCCCGCCGTCAAGGGCGGCGTGAACAGCATCCCGTTGCGCGACACGAAGATGTTCTCGCCGGTGCACTCGGCGACGAGCCCGTTGGGGGCCAGCATGATCGCCTCGTCGTAACCGGCCTTGAGGGCCTCGACCTTGGCCAGCGACGAGTTGACGTAGTTACCAGTCGTCTTCGACGCCGGGGGCATCGTGTTGTGGTCGTGGCGCTGCCAGGACGAGATCTTCATCCGCACGCCCTTCGTCACCGCGTCGTCACCGAGGTACGCCCCCCACGGCCAGCAGGCGATGGCGACGTCGACCGTGCACGGCAGCGTGTTGAGCCCCATCTCGCCGTAGCCGAGGTAGGCGATCGGGCGGACGTAGCACGACCCGAGGCCGGTCGAGGCCACCGTCGCCTTGGTCGCCTCGACCAGCTCGCCCACCGAGTACGGCAGGTCCATCCCCATGATCTTCGCCGAGTTGTGCATGCGCACGATGTGGTCGGTCAAGCGGAACACGGCCGGCCCCTGAGCCGTCTCGTAGGCGCGGATCCCCTCGAACACGCCGGTGCCGTAGTGCAGCGTGTGGGTGAGGATGTGGATCTGGGCCTTGTCCCAGTCGACGAGGTCCCCGTTCATCCAGATCTTCGGCGTCGGCGTGATCGGCATGGCGTCAGTCTCCCACCCGGGCCGCGATGGCGTCACCCACGGACGTGGTGCTCCCGGCAACCGGTTCGGCGCACGCCGTGCGCAGGCGCTCGGCGGCGACCGGCTCGCCCAGGAAGTCCAGCATCAGCGCGGCCGAGAGGATCGCCGCCCGCGGATCGGCGGTGTTCGTGCCGGCGATGTCCGGCGCCGAACCGTGCACCGGCTCGAACATCGACGGGCCGGTCCGCGCCGGGTTGAGGTTCGCCGACGCTGCCAGCCCGACACCGCCCGAGACGGCTCCGCCGAGATCGGTGAGGATGTCGCCGAACAGGTTGTCCGTGACGATCACGTCGTAGCGCCCGGGGTCCTGCACGAAGTAGATGGTCGCCGCGTCGACGTGGTGGTAGGCGGTGCCGACGTCGGGGAAGTCGGCCGCCACCTCGTCGAACGTCCGTTGCCAGAGATCGCCGGCGAACTGCAGCACGTTCGTCTTGTGCACCAGCGTGAGGTGGCGGCGCGGCCGCGTCGCGGCCAGCTCGAACGCGTAACGGACACAGCGCTCGACGCCCATGCGGGTGTTGACGCTGCCCTGGGTGGCGACCTCGTGCGGCGTCCCCCGGCGAAGCACCCCACCCTCGCCGACGTACGGACCCTCGGTGTTCTCCCGGATCACCACGAAGTCGTGGGTCGCTCCGGTGCCCGCCGGGCTGACGCCGGCGAAGGGTCGCTGGTTGACGTAGAGGTCCAGCGAGAATCGCATCTTCAACAGCAGCCCCCGCTCGATCACGCCCGGTGGCACCTCGGGGGTGCCGACCGCGCCGAGGAGGATGGCGTCGAAGCTGCGCAGCTCGTCCAGCGTCTCGTCGGACAGGATCTCGCCGTCGCGCAGGTAGCGCTGCCCGCCGAGGTCGAACTCGACGGTGTCCATCCCGACCCCCGCCGCGCGCAGGACCTTGATCGCCTCGGCCGTGACCTCGGGGCCGATGCCGTCGCCGCCGATCACGGCGATGCGGTGTGGTGACATGGCCGGCGAAGCTACTCCGGACACCTGCCGGGCCCACCCCCGGCTCGGCCGCGACGGTTCACCGATCCCGCCCGGACACCCCGCCGGTAGCATCGTGCGACCATGGAAGCGAACCAGCTGTCCCAGGAGGCGTTCGATCGGCTGACCGCCGAGCTCGTCGACCTCTCGACGCGGGGCCGCATCGAGGTGGCGGACAAGATCGAGCGGGCCCGCGAGCTCGGTGACCTCTCCGAGAACGGCGACTACCACGCCGCGAAGGACGAGCAGGGCCACATGGAGGGCCGCATCCGCCAGCTCGAAGCGTTGCTGGAGAACGCCGAGGTCATCGAGCCGGCGGCGCCCGGGGTCGTGGCCCCGGGCACGATCGTCACCATCGTCTACGACGGCGACGACGAGGATGACGCCGAGCGCTACCTCGTCGGCCACATCGAAGAGCAACGCGACGGACTGACCGTGGTCAGCCCGTCGGCACCGCTCGGCGCCGCCCTGCTCGGTGCACGCGCCGGAGACACCGTCTCCTACGAGGCGCCGAACGGCGAGCTGCGCGTCCGCGTCGTGGGCGTGGAGCCGGCCTGATCGAGCCGCCGGCCTCCCCGGTCGAGCTGGCGGCGCTCGACGCGCCGCTCGATCTGGCGCCGCCGCCATCCGTCGTCGCCCCGCCGCTGCCGCCGGCTCTCGACGTCGCGCTGAGCGCCGGCACCGTGCGACTGCGCGAGCTGCCCGGGCCACCGGGAGCCCCGACGGTCATCCTGCTGCACGGCTGGACGGCGTCGGCCGACCTCAACTTCTACACGTGCTACGAGGCACTGGGCGAGCACTTCCGGGTGCTCGCGTTCGACCACCGCGGGCACGGGACGGGCATCCGCTCGAGGCGGCGGTTCCGGCTGGAGGACTGCGCCGACGACGTCGCCGAGCTCCTCCACACCGTCGACGCGACGCCGGCCGTCGTCGTCGGGTACTCGATGGGCGGCGCCGTCGCCCAGCTCGTCTGGCGTCGCCACCCGGAGGCCGTGCGAGGCGTCGTGCTGGCCGCGACCGCCGGCCGCTTCAAGGCCCGCTACCACGACCGGCTGTCGTTCATGTCGCTGCGGGGCCTGTCGCGGCTCGCCCGTCTCACACCGGTGCAGGCCCGCTCATGGCTCACGAACCAGCTGTACCTCGACCGCAAGACGTCGACGTGGTCACCCTGGGCGATCGAGCAGGTGGCGACGCACGACTGGCGGATGGTCCTCGAAGCCGGCGGGGCGATCGGGAAGTTCCGCTCCGCCGACTGGTTGCCCGAGCTCGACGTCCCGGCCGCGGTCATCGTCACGATGCAGGACGAGGTGGTGCCGCTGCGCCGCCAGATCCACCTCTTCGAGCAGATCCCCGGCGCCCGCGCCTTCCGCATCGACGCCGGCCACGACGCCGTGATCGCCCGACCCGACCGGGCCGTACCGATCCTCGTCGCCGCCTGCCAGGCGGTGCTCGCGGCATCGCCGCCGTCGTGACGTCGCGCTGGGTGCTGGCGGCCGCCGCCACCGTCGGCGTCGCGGTCGCGGCTGCCGGCGCGGCGACCATGGCCCGCCGCGTGCGACGCGGCGGAGGGGGGCGATCCGGCCCGATCCGGCGCACGTCACGCGCCGGACGCAACGCCGAGCTGGCCCGGATGGGGCTCGCTGTGGGGTCGACGTACGCGTCGACCGGCGCCCGCAAGCTGTTCGCGTCGGCCGACCGACGTGCCGCGCTCGACGACGCGCGCCGATTGCGCAGCGCCGAGCAGGTCGCCGAGCGGCTCGGCAACATGAAGGGCGCGTTGATGAAGGTCGGCCAGATGGCGAGCTACCTCGACGACGGTCTGCCCGAGCCGGTGCGCCAGGCGCTCGGCGCGCTGCAGGCCGACGCGCCCCCGATGTCGGCCGAGCTGGCGGCCGGCGTCATCGAGCGCGAGCTCGGAGCGGGCCCCGACGACGTGTTCGTGGAGTGGGACCCGACGCCGATCGCCGCCGCCTCCATCGGCCAGGTGCACCGCGCCGTCGTCGTCGACCCGGCGACGGGCGTCGAACGCGCCGTCGCCGTCAAGGTGCAGTACCCGGGCGTCGGTGACGCGATCGGCGCCGACCTCGCCAACACCGAACTGCTCGGCATGTTGCTGCGTCAGGGTTTCAGCGGTCTCGATCCGACCGAGATGGTGGCCGAGATCAAGGAACGGATCAGCGAGGAGCTCGACTACCGGCAGGAGGCTGCCAACCAGACGCGGTTCGCCGACTGGTACCGCGGGCACCCGTTCATCCACGTCCCCGACGTGGTGCCGGCGTTCTCGAGCGCGCGGGTGCTGACCAGCGATCTCGTCGTCGGCACGTCGTTCCGCGACGTGCTCCAGTGGGACCAGCACGAGCGCGACCTCGCCGGCGAGGCGCTGTTCCGGTTCGTGTTCCGCAGCCTCTATCGGATGCAGGCCTTCAACGGCGACCCGCACCCGGGCAACTACCTGTTCCACGGCGACGGTCGGATCACGTTCCTCGACTTCGGTCTCGTGCGCTACTTCGACGACGCCGAGCTGGCCGTGTTCGCCGCGATGGTCCGCTCCGCCGCCGTCGACCACGACGCCGCAGCGTTCCGTCGGATCGTGGAGGCGGCCGGGCTCCTGCAGCAGGACGCCCCGGTACCGACCGAGGCCGCCGGGCGCTACTTCTCGCAGTTCTACGAACCGGTCGCGCACGACCGTGTGACGACGTGGACGCCCGAATACGCGAGCGCGATCGTGCGCCACACGTTCGACCGTTCCAGCCCGATCGCCCAGTACGCGTCGATCCCACGATCGTTCGTGTTCATCCAGCGCATCAACCTCGGTCTCTACGCGCTCCTCGGCGACCTGCGGGCGACCGGCAACTACCGACGCATCGCCGAGGAGCTGTGGCCGTTCACCGACGGTGCGCCGTCGACGCCGATGGGCGAGACCGAAGCCGGGTGGCTGACGGCTGTGGCGAGACCGGCGTGAGAACTCGGTAGGAGGCGCCCGCCGGCGGACCCACCGGCCGGGGCCACCGGTAGCGTCGCCCGGATGCGCCGCACCCGCCGCTCACGCCGTTCCCACCGACCGGCCTCGACGTCGGTCGGCGCCTCGTTGACCGCCATCGTCGTCGCCACCTCACTCGTCGCGTGCGGCTCGGGCGACGACGACGCATCGTCGAGCGCACCCGCCGACACGACGATCCCCGAGGTCTCGCTCGTGCCGGCCACCCAGCCGACCGCGTCTGTCCCGGACGTCGCGCTGCCCGACAGCATCCCGACCGAGCTGGGGGTCACGGTGTTGACCCCGGGCACGGGTCCGGCGTCGGTCGCCGGCGACACCGTATACGTCAACTACGTCGGCGTGCTCAGCGAGGACGGCACGCAGTTCGACGACAACTACGGCACCCAGCCGTACCCCGTGACGCTGGGCGCCGGTGGTGTGATCGCCGGCTGGGACCAGGGCCTCATCGGCGTCTCGGCCGGCGAGCGGCTGCAACTCGACATCCCCAACGACCTCGCCTACGGCGACCAACCCCAGGGCGACGTCATCAAGGCCGGGGACGCCCTCTCGTTCGTCGTCGACGTGCGCGCCGTCATCCCGGCGACCGACCCGGCGACCGGGCCGACGTCCGCCGACATCCCGGTGTCGACCGACGCCGTGACCGAGGTCCAGGTCGAGGACCTCACGACCGGCTCCGGAGCCGCGATCGCCGACGGCGACACCGGCGCCTTCAACCTCCTCGCGGCGCGCGGCGACACCGGCGAGATCCTCGACAGCACGTGGGAGACCGGTCAGGTCCAGACGCTGACGCTGGCCCAGGGCGAGCTGCTGGAGGGCCTCGTCGAAGGGCTCACGGGGATGGAGGTGGGCGGTCGGCGCCTCATCACCCTGCCGGCCGACGAGACGCTCGGCCTCGACCCGCCGACGAACCTCGTCGTCATCGCCGAGCTCCTCGGCGTGCTCTGAGGGGGCCGAAACCCCGGTTCTTGTCCGGATATTGGTCGCA
>JBEVOM010000186.1:0-24218 GCA_040507575.1 Ilumatobacteraceae bacterium | reverse complement strand
ACCTCGGCGTCGGCGGCCTCGATCTCGGCCAGCTCGGCGCGCATCGTGAGGACGGTGACGACCGGGCTCTCGGGATCTCCGGTGGCCGTGACGCCGGCCGGCATCGGGATGTCGGCGAGGCGGATCACCGTGTCCATCTGCATGCCACTGACGTCGACGACGAACTCGTCGGGGATGCTGCGCGGGGTCGTCGTGACCTCGATCGAGTCGACGGCGGGGTCGACGAGACCGCCACCTGCGGCGACGGCCGTGGCTTCGCCGTCGAGGCGCAGCGGCACCGAGACCGTGATCTCCTCGTCGAGGTTGACCTGCAGGAAGTCGATGTGGGACACGGTGCGGCGCACCGGGTGGCGCTGCAGGTCCTTGACGATCGCCGGGTAGACCGTGCCGTCGACCGTGAGGTCGAGCACCGTGTTCAGGCCAGCCGCGCCGGACAGCGCGAGGCGAAGGTCACGCCGCCCGACGGCGACGGAGACCGGCGACATGCCCCGGCCGTAGAGCACGCCGGGGATCGAATCGACACCCCGCATGCGACGGGATGCGGCGCTGCCCGTCGGGCGGCCGGTGTTGGCGACGAGCACGGTGGAAGCCATGGAGCAGAACCTTCGGAGAGCGAGTGGATGGACCTTGAAAGACCAGCGCACGATGCTACCCGGAGGTCGCGGCGGCCCCACCTTCCCGGTCTGGCCGTAAGGTCCGGGCTGTGACCGCCACCATCGCCCGTCCCGTCCGCATCGGCGTCCAGCTGCAACCCCAACACGGCGAGTACGCCGATCTGCGCCGTGCCGTGGCCCGGGCCGAGGAGCTCGGCGTCGACGTGGCGTTCAACTGGGACCACTTCTACCCCTTGTACGGCGAACCCGAAGGCCGGCACTTCGAGTGCTGGACCATCTTGGCGGCGTGGGCCGAGCAGACCGAGCGCATCGAGATCGGCGCACTCGTGACGTGCAACAGCTACCGCAACCCCGAGCTGTTGGCCGACATGGCCCGCACGATCGACCACATCAGCGGCGGCCGCTTGATCCTGGGAATCGGGTCGGGTTGGTTCGAGAAGGACTATGACGAGTACGGCTACGAGTTCGGGACTGCGGGCGGGCGCCTGGACGCGCTCGGCGCGGCGCTCCCGCGCATCGAGGCCCGACTCGGCGCGTTGAACCCGCCGCCGACGCGGCCGATCCCGAGGTTGATCGGCGGCGGCGGCGAGCGCAAGACGCTCCGACTGGTCGCTCGGCACGCCGACATCTGGCACAGCTTCGGCGATCTGGCCACGGTGACCCACAAGAACGCCGTGCTCGACGAGTGGTGCGCGAAGGAGGGTCGCGACCCGGCGGCGATCGAGCGCTCGGTGGGTGTGCAGGGCGACCCGGCGGCGACCGGCGACGCGTTCTACGACGTCGGCACCCGCCTGTTCACGATCGGCATGGGCGGTCCGGACTGGGATCTCGCCCCGGTCGGCGACTGGCTGGCCTGGCGCGACGCCAAGAACGCGTCGGCCTGAGTCCCGCCGCGCCCGCACCGCCGGGCGCGCCGCAAGGTCAGGTCGAGCGTTCGGTCGAAGTCCGCGAGGCGAGGCGATCAAGCAAGGTTCTCGCCGTCGAAGATCTCACTCACGCTGGTGTCGTCGAAAACGGCGCCGAGGGCCTCGGCGATCAGCGGGGCGATCGACAGGACCTCGATCTGGGGGATCTGCTTCTCGGGCGGCAATGGCAACGTGTTGGTCAGCACGACTCGACCGATGGCGCCGTTCTTGAGGCGGTCGATCGCCGGACCCGAGAGCACGCCGTGCGTCGCCATCGCCCACACCTCGGTGGCGCCCCGGCGCAGCAGCAGCTCGGCGGCCGAGTTGATCGTGCCGGCGGTGTCGATCATGTCGTCGGTCAGCACGCACAGCCGCCCCTTGACCTCGCCGATGACCTCCGTCGCCTCGGCCACGTTCGCCGTGCCCTTCGGGCGTCGCTTGTAGCAGAACGCCAGGTCGGCGCCGCAGTCCCCGAGGTGCTGGGCCATCCGCTCGGCGACCTTGATGCGCCCGGCATCGGGCGACACGATGACCGGCGCGTCGGCGTGCGAGCGCAGGTAGCCCTCGAGCACCGGCATCGCCGTGAGGTGGTCGACGGGCCCGTCGAAGAAGCCCTGGATCTGGCCGGCGTGGAGGTCGATCGAGATCATCCGCTTCACGCCGGCCGCCTTGAACATGTCGGCGACGAGCCGGGCGGTGATCGGCTCGCGCCCCTCGGCCTTGCGGTCCTGGCGGGCGTAGCCGTAGAACGGACAGACGGCCGTGATGCGCTTGGCCGACGCCCGGTACGCGGCGTCGCACATGATCAGCTGCTCCATGATCGAGTCGTTCACGGATCGGCCTTCGACCCCGTAGTGGCTCTGGAGGATGAACACGTCGTTGCCACGGACGCTCTCCGCGAACCGGGGGCGGACCTCGCCGTTGGCGAACTCCACGATGTTCGGGTGGCCCAGCTCGATGCCGAGGTGGCTGGCGACCTCCGTGGCGAGCGTCGGGTGCGTGCGCCCCGAGTACAACGCCAACTTCTTGGTCGTGACCTTCTCCATCGGGGGTCCCCTCTGATCGGGTGAGCAGCTCAGTCGACAGGTGCAGTGTAGAAGGCGCCCGTGACGGCGGCCTCGGCGACGTGCGAACCGGCCGGCAGGTGGGCGTATGGGCCGACCTTGGCCCGCCGGCCGATCTCGGCCTCGGCGCCGACGGTGTGCTGCACACGGGAGTCTCGACCGACCACGCAATCGTCGAGGCGGGTGTCGGGCCCGATCTCGCACCCGTCGCCGACCACGGTGTTGCCCTCGAGCAGCGTGCCCGGGTACAGCGTGACGTCACGACCGAGCTGCACCGTGACGTCGATGAACGTCTGGCGGGGGTCGAGCATCGTGACGCCGTTGAGCAGCCAGTGGCGACAGATGCGCGACCGCAGCTCGCGCTCGGCGAGGGCCAGCTGCCAGCGGTCGTTGACGCCCTGCGTCTCCTCGGCCGGCGCCTGGACCCGGCCCACCCGGTGGCCCATGCCCCCGAGGACGCCGACGACGTCCGTCAGGTAGTACTCACCCTGCGAGTTGTCCGGCGAGACGTGGCGCAGCGCCGGACCGAGCAGGTCGCGGCGGAACGCATAGATGCTCGTGGCGATCTCGTGCTCCTCGAGCTCGGCCGGCGAGGCGTCACGCTGCTCGACGATGCGCAGGACGCGGCCGTCGGGAGCCTTGATGACCCGGCCGTAGCCGGTCGGGTCGTCGACGACGCTCGTCAGGAGTGTCGCCGCGAACCCGCCGGCGACATGGGCGGCCACGAGCGCGTCGATGGTGTCCGCCTCGAGCAGCGGCGTGTCCCCCGGTAGGACGACGATCGTCGTGTCGTCGTCGAGGTCGTCACCCGGGAACGCGGTCATGCCGTGCAACGCCGCATCGCCGGTGCCGCGTTGCTCGTGCTGTTCGACGAACACGACGTTGGCCCAGGCCGGCGCGTGCTCCTGGACCTTCTTCGTGACGATCTCGGCGCCGTGACCCACGACGAGCGCGGTGCGCTCGGGCCGGACCTTCTCCAGCGCGTGGATGACGTGGAGCACCATCGCTCGACCGCAGATCATGTGCAGGGGCTTGGGCCGCGAGGAACGCATCCGCGTGCCCTCGCCGGCCGCGAGGACGATCGCCGAGACGCTCATCGGAGCCTCATCGGATGGCCCAGCGGACTGGTGCAGCAGCAGGGAGGGAGGGGTCGGAGGGGGGGTTGCATCGCTCCGGGGGGAGGACTCGAACCCCCATACTCTGAACCAAAATCAGATGTCCTACCATTGAACGACCCCGGAATCAGCCGTCAACGCTCGTGTCGCCGTCGTGAGGGTCACGGTATCGCGCAGGTGCGTCATCCGCCGGTAGCCTCGCCGCCCGTATGGGTTCTCTGATCAAGAAGCGTCGCAAGCGGATGCGCAAGAAGAAGCACAAGAAGATGCTCCGGCGCACCCGTCACCAGCGCCGCAAGTAGTCCACGACCGCATCAGCCCGCACCCGCCTCCTTGGGGGCGATCGTGCGGGCCACGATCACTGCTGCGCCCTCGCTCCGCAAAGCGGCGAGGGCGCCGTCGCGCTCGCCTTCGAGGAACCAGGTGCCGCCGCTGCCGGCGAGCGTCGGCGCGTCACCGGCGAGCTCGGCGATGCGATCGCGCCAGCGCACCAGTTCCGGCTCGACCACCAGCGCGGCGGGTTCGAGGTCGTTCGGGCCGCTCGCGGTGGGGCCTCCGAGGTCGTCCCACGCCCGGTACACCGCCGGCGTGCTGAGCGCGACGGGCGGAACGACGAGCGTGTACGTGAGCGCGAGGTGGGGCAACGGCTCGACGAGCTCGCCGATGCCGCGCACCCTGGCCCGTCCGCCGACGACGCAGAAGGGCACGTCGGCGCCGAGTCCGGCGGCCACATCGACGTCGGTGATCCCGGCCCAGCGCAGGACGGCTGCGGCGTCGGCCGATCCCCCGCCGAGCCCCCCGCCGGAGGGGATCCGCTTGTGGACGTGCACGCCGGCCGAGCGTCCGACGGCGACGAGCGCCCGCGCCACCAGGTTGGTGCCGTCGGTGGGGACCCCCTCGGCGAACCGGCCGCTCACCGTCAGTCCGACGCTGCCCGGCGTGATCGTCAGCGTGTCGCCGACGTCGAGCGTCACCATCTCGGCGTCGATCAGGTGGAGACCGTCCGGGCGCACGCCGGTCACCCGCAACGTCCGGGTCAGCTTGGCCGGTGCGGCGACGTCGATCACGCGGCGTGCACCACCTGGGTGAGACGCACCCAGTCGTCGAGGCCGAGTTCCTCGGGCCGGGCCGTCCCGGCGACGCCGGCGGCGGCGAACTGCGTGCCGTCGACGACGCCGGCCAAGGAGCGGCGCAGCATCTTGCGGCGCTGCCCGAACGCCGTGCGCACGATCGGGAACAGCTCGCCCGGGGCCACGGCTGGGTGTTCGCGGCGGACGATCTCGACGAGCGCCGATTCCACGTTCGGTCGTGGCATGAACACGGCGGCCGGCACGAACCCGGCCAGTCGGGCGGACGCCCAGTACGCCACCTTCACGCTGACGGCGCCGTAGGCCGCCGATCCCGGCCCGGCGACGAGGCGCTCACCGACCTCGCGCTGGACCATCACGAGCATGCGGGCGATCGCCGGGACGTCGTCGAGCAGGTCGGCCACCAGCGGCGTGGCCACGTTGTAGGGCAGGTTGGCGACGAGCACCCAGCCGGTCCGGTCGCCGAGCAGCGCGTCCCAGTCGAGGGTCATGGCGTCCGCCTCGACGACGTGCACGTTCGATGCATCCGCGACGACCTCGCGCAGCGCACCGACGAGCCCACGGTCGACCTCGACGGCCGTGACGTCGGCTCCCGTCTCGGCGAGGGCGAGGGTCAGCGAGCCGAGACCGGCACCGATCTCGACGACGTGGTCGTCGGGACCGACAGCCGCCAGGTGGGCGATGCGCCGAACCGTGTTGGGGTCGGCGACGAAGTTCTGCCCGAGCTCGCGACGTGGCGCCAGGCCGCGGCTGGTCAGGAGCTCGCGCACCGCGGGGCGCGAGAGCGTCACCGGTTGCCTGCGGGACCCGGGAGGGGCCGGGCCATCATTCGCGGACCTCGATGTCGATCGGTGCACTGGTCAGGTCGGCGATCTCGGCGAACAAGTCGGGCGGCATCACCAGCTCGTCCTGGGGCTCGGTCATCGGCCGGAGCCTCGTGGTGCACTGCGTCGAGCGGCCGTTGTCGACGTTGACCACCCGCACCGTGGACCCGGAGTCGACACCGCTGAACGCGCACGTCCGCCATCCGACCGACGACCGGTACGTCGCCCGTGCCGTCGCCACGAGGACGTCGGGGGACGTCCCGACCACGATCGCTGCTGCGTCCCGGGGGCCGGCCGGGACCTCGGCCGGCTCGAGGTAGCGGGCACCGACCTCACCCATCGGGTCGGCGGGCACCGTGACCGGGGCGTCGGCCGACGTGGCGGCGTCCTCGGTCGGCAGGCCGACGGCAGCGACGTTCGGGCGGGACGACGTGGCGCCGGACTCCGACCGGTTGACCAGCCAGACGGCGGGGAGCGCGACGATCGTCAACGCGCTGGCCAGCACCAGCCGCCGTCGGTCGCTCTCGTCGAATCGCAGGGTCCGCTCCCAGTCCGGAGGCCGGGACGGGTCCCGACCGCGTGAAGGAACGAAAAGGGTAGGTACCTGGGACGCCGAACGCAAACCCGGGCGACGCGCACGGTCGCCGACGTGACGCTGGCTACCGCCGGCCCCGGGTCTCGGCGTGTCGTCTCGGCGCCGCGTCACGACGGGGCCGCGAGCCCGAACGCGGCCTCGGCGGCCGACCTCGTCGCCGCCCGGACGTCCTCCGGGTCGAGCCCGAGGAGCTCGGCCACTCGAGCACCGACGAACGGCACCCACGCCGGACGGTTGCGCTTGCCGCGGTTCGGGACCGGCGCGAGGTACGGGCTGTCGGTCTCGACGAGCATGCGTCCGGACGGCACCAGCACCGCCGCGTCCCGCACCTCGGGCGCGCCGGGGAACGTCACGATGCCGCTGAAGCTGATGAACGCGCCACGGTCGAGCGCGCGCCCGACCTCGGCGGGACCACCGGTGAAGCAGTGGAAGATCGTCCGGTCGGGAACGCCTTCGATGTCGAGGAGGTCGAACGTGTCGTCCCACGCCTCGCGGGTGTGGATGACGAGCGGCAGCCCGAGCCGGTGGGCGATCGCGATCTGCGCCGCGAAGGCCTCGCGCTGGGCGGGCCGCGGCGAGTGGTCGTAGTGGTAGTCGAGCCCGCACTCGCCCACGGCGACCGGCCGCACCGGCCCGTCGAACAGGTCGGCGATGGTCCCCACCCCGAGCCGGGCGTCGTGGGGGTGGAGGCCGACGGTGGCGTGGACGGCACCGTGCTCGGCCGCGATCGCGAGCCCCACCTGCGACGACTCGCGGTCGCAGCCGACCGTGACCATCGTCGTGACACCCGCGGCCGCCGCCTCGCGCACCGTCTCGCCGGCCGAATCGGCGGCGATGTGGCAGTGCGAGTCCAGCCAGCCGTCACTCACGACTTGATGCGCGGGAACAGCGGAGCGCCCTTGGTGACGGGCCGGCCGCCGGGGTACCCACCCCACTCGACGCCGGTCGGGACGCGCTGGTCGGCGACCGCCCCGTCCAGCCCGATGCGGTCCCAGATCGCCTGGGCACTCGCCGGGATCGCCGGCGAGGCGAGCACGACGACGATCCGCAGCGCCTCGAGCGCATCACCGAGGATCGCGTCCAGCGCCGGTCCCGGCTCGAGCTTCCACGGCTGGTTGGCCTCGAGGTACGCGTTCGTCTCCCGGATCAGGCGCCACGTCGCGTCCAGTGCCACCGAGGGCTCGACGCGCTCCCACGCCTCCACCGTCGCGGCCACGACATCGGCCGCGACCTGCGCCAGCGGGCTCGACGGGCTCGGCGCCGGGCCGACGCCGCCGCACGACCGGTCGACGACCGTGGCGACGCGCGACAGCAGGTTCCCGAGGTTGTTGGCGAGGTCGGCGTTGTAGCGGTCGACCATCCGCTCGTAGCTGAAATCGCCGTCCGGGCCGAACGGTGCGTCGCGCAAGAAGTGGTACCGGAACCCGTCGACGCCGAAGTCCTCGACCAAGCGGACCGGCGCGATGTCGGTCAGCCTCGCCGCGCCGTGCACGGTCTTGGACAGCTTCTCGCCACCCAGCAGCAGCCACCCGTGGACGTGCACGCGGTGCGGGGGTGCGACACCCGCCGCCATCAACATCGCCGGCCAGTACACGCAGTGGAAGCGGATGATCTCCTTGCCGATGAGGTGGTGCACGGCCGGCCACCACGTCTCGAAGCGCTCGTCGTCCACGCCGTACCCCACCGCCGTGGCGTAGTTGATCAGCGCGTCGTACCAGACGTAGAACACGTGGCCCGGCGCCCACGGCACCGGCACGCCCCAGTCGAGCGACGTGCGGGTGATCGACACGTCGTCGAGGCCCTGGCGGATGAAACCGAGCACCTCGTTGCGCTTCGACTCGGGCTGGATGACGTCGGGATCGTCGGTGATCCAGTCGATGAGGCGCTGCTGGTAACGGCTCAGACGGAAGAAGTAGTTCTCCTCCTTGAGCCGGATGACCGGCCGGTGGTGGATCGGGCACAGGCCCCCGACGCCGTCGATCTCGACGAGCTCGCTCTCCTGGTAGTAGGCCTCGCAGGACACGCAGTACGGGCCCTCGTACGTGTCGAGCTCGATGTCGCCGTTGTCCCGGATCCGCGAGAGCAACGACTGCACGGCGAGGTGGTGGCGCGGCTCGGTCGTGCGGATGAAGTCGTCGTAGGAGATGTCGAGGAGGTCCCAGGCCTCCCGGAAGCGCGTCGAGTTGCGGTCAGCCTGGGCCTGCGGGGTGATCCCCGCCTCGACGGCCGACTGGGCGACCTTGAGGCCGTGCTCGTCGGTCCCGGTGAGGAAGTACGTGTCGTCGCCGACCAGGCGGTGCCAGCGGGCGAGGGCATCGGCGATCACCGTCGTGTAGGCGTGGCCGACGTGCGGTGCGTCGTTGACGTAGTAGATGGGCGTCGTGACGTAGAACCTTCTCACGCGCATCCTCGTTCGAACCTGGTCACGGGCATCAACGCTACCGATACCCTGCGACACGTGAGCCAGGCGTTCGGCGACGCGACGGCGGTCGAACGGGTCGCCGCCGGGCGGTATCGGGGGACGATCCACGACGGGTGGGACATCGGTGGCAACGCGAACGGCGGCTACGTCCTCGCCATCGGCGTCCGGGCGATGGCCGAGGAGGCCGGGCGCCCGCCCCTCACCATCACGGCGCACTACCTCAGCCCCGCGCCGCCAGGACCGTGCGAGCTCGTCGTCGAGACGGTGCGCCACGGGCGTCGGCTCGTCACGTCCACGGCCGCGCTCGTGCAGGGTGACCGCGAGCTGATGCGGGTGCTCGGCACGTTCGGTCAACCAGCCGACTCGCCGATCACCGCGCTCACCGCCGGCCCGCCGCAGCTGCCCGACTACGCGAACTGCGTGATCGGCTCCGACCCGTCGGACCCCCAGGTGCCCCAGATCGCCGCGCAGCTGGCCATTCGGCTCCGGCCCGGCGACGACGGGTTCCGGCGCGGCCAGCCGTCGGGCATCGCCGAGCACGCCGGGTGGTTCTCGTTCGCCGACGGCGGGCCGATCGACGAGATCGGTCTGCTGCTCGTCGTCGACGCGTTCCCCCCGGCCGTGTTCAGCTCGGGGCTCCCCGTGGGCTGGGTCCCGACGGTCGAGCTGACCGTCCACATCCGCGCCCGCCCGGCACCGGGCCCGCTGCGGTGCGTGTTCCGCACCCGCTTCGTCGCCGGCGGGATGCTCGAGGAGGACGGCGAGGTCTGGGACAGCGACGACCGCCTCGTCGCCCAATCCCGCCAACTCGCGCTGACCCCACGCACCCCCTGATGCCCGGTCCGAGTCGGAGTCCGCAGCACGGGCGCGGCAGGGCGGCTACGCGGCGCGGCGGGCGTACCTGGTGCCGGCGGCGAAGCTGACGCCGGCGATCGCCGTGGCCCCGGCGGCGGTGAACGAGCGACGGATCACCGACTTCGTGCGCTGGCTGAAGTTGACGGTGGGCCAGCCGTACGCCTTGGCGTGGCGGGCCAGCTTGCCGTCGGGGTTGACGGCGACCGGATGGCCGACGGCCTGCAGCATCGGCAGGTCGCTCGAGGAGTCCGAGTACGCGTAGCACTGGCCGAGGTCGAGACCGTCCCAGCGGGCGATCTCCTCCATCGCCGCCACCTTGCCGGATCCGTAGCAGAACGGCCCGGCCAGCTCGCCGCTGTAGATGCCGTCGACGACCGCGCCGCGCGTCCCGATGCCGGCCGTCATCCCCAACGAATGGGCCAGCGGCTCGACGATCTCGACCGGCGCCGCCGACACGATGTACGTGTTGCGACCGGCGTGGCGGTGCAGGTCGAGCAGCCGGCGGGCCTCCGGGCGGATCTTCGCCAGCAGCTTGGGCAGGACCTCGGCATTGAGCGCGATGAGGTCGTCCTGGCGAAGTCCCTTCACGGCGCCGAGGATGCGGTCGCGCACAGCGTCGGTCGTGCGGTCGTCGGCACCGCGCAGCTTGAACGCGACCGCGGACGCGGCGTCGCGGGCGAACTGGCGGGTGGGCACCAGTCCCGCCGAGCGGGCCGAGCGGGCCATGATGAACGCCGACGACCCGGCGATCAGGGTGCGGTCGAGGTCGAAGAACGCAGCACTCGGGCCGGCGCCCATCATCTCGCTGTACGTGCTCCCGGCGCTCTGCTCGTCGAGCACGGCCTCATCATGCTCGGTCATCGCCGGCCTTTCACGTTGTCACGTGTCGTGGTCGGATCCGTCGCCCGTCACCGCGACGCCGGCCACGGTAGCCCGCGGTCGACTGACGTCGTCTGCACTGCGGGCCGGGCGTGACACATCGCACCCCGGTAGCTCGCGCCCCGCCGGTGGGTCAGCGCAGCTTGACGACCAGGTCGTAGACGGCGCGTCGGGGGAGGCCGAGGCGGGCGGCGACCGTGGCCGCGGCGTCGCGGCGCGAGGCGCCGGCAACCAGCTCCGTCCGCAGGGCGTCTCGGACGACGTCGTCGTCGGGCACCTCGACCACGACCGGCGCGCCGCCGACGACCACGACGTACTCGCCGCGCGGCTCGCCGAGCTCGACGTCGCCGAGCGTGCCGCGCACGACGGTCTCGTAGAGCTTCGTGAGCTCCCGCGACACCGTCACCGGCCGATCGGCGCCGAACGCCTCGGCGAGATCAGCGAGGGTCCGAGCGATCCGGTGCGGCGCCTCGTACAGCACGATGGTTCGCTGCTCCGTCGCCAGGTCGGCCAGCCGATCCCGACGCGCCCGTCCCGAGCGTGGCAAGAAGCCCTCGAACACGAAGCGGCCGGCCGGCCGGCCCGAGGTCACGAGCGCCTGGACGAACGCCGCCGGCCCCGGCACCGCGGTCACGTCGAACCCGGCGGCGATCACCGCGACGGCCAGTCGCTCACCCGGATCGCTGATGCCGGGGGTCCCGGCGTCGGTCACGACGGCGACGTCGCCGCCACCTGCGAGCACGTCCAACACCTCGGCGACCCGAGCGAGCTCGGTGTGCTCGTTGCAGACGGCGAGGCGGGTGGCGACGATGCCGGCGTGCTGCAGGAGACGCCCGGTCCGGCGGGTGTCCTCGCAGCACACGAGCGCCGCGCCGGCCAGGACCTCGGCGGCACGCGGCGAGAGGTCGCCGAGGTTGCCGATCGGTGTCGCGACCAGCACGAGCCGCCCAGCCGACGCGGCCGTCCGCTCAGGCATCGTCGGGACGGGTGTGGTCGGCTGGGTCGCCGGCCGGTTCGGCCGTGCGCAGCTCGATCACGTCGCCGGGCGTCAGCCCCCAACGCTCGAACGCGCCGGCCTCGCCCTCGATGACCCACGAAGCCTTCGGCACCGGCACGCCGATCCGGTGGGGGACCATCCGGGTCACCTTGAGGACCGTCCCGTGCTGGTCGAGGTAGGCGACATCGATGGCGAAGCGCATCCCGATCGTGTGCACCCAGCGGCAGGTCGGCAGCACCAACGCGCCCTCCATGCCGCTGCGGTGGAGGAGGCCGCGGCGCCGCTCGGAGCGCGTCTCGGCCACCTCGGCGGCCGCGAGCACACGAGCATCACTCACCAGCCAGGCCACGACGCGAGCATGGCACGCGGCGAGGCTCGGCCTCCGGCGTCTGCGGCGCGGCGCCGTTACAGTCGACGCTCCGTCACCCGCACGCACCCTCGTCACCACCCACCGTCCCCCAGGAGCACGAGTTGACCGGCAGCATCCTCGGCAACCGCGTCGTCCGCAAGGAAGACCCCATGTTCCTGACGTCGGGCGGTCGCTACGTCGACGACCTCGACGACGTCGTCGAGCTGGCCGGCGCGGCGTTCGTGGTGTACGTCCGCTCGGCGATCGCGCACGGCACGATCACGACGATCGACACCGACGGCGCGCGGGCGATGCCGGGCGTCGTCGACATCATCACGGCCGCCGACCTCGGTCTCGAACCCCTCGCCTCGCCGTTCAACCGGGCCGTCGCCCGCCCGCTGCTGGCGACGGACCGCGTCCGCTACGTCGGCGAGCCGATCCTCGTCGTCGTCGCCGAGACCCGCGAGCAGGCCGCCGATGCCGCCGACGCCGTGATCGTCGACTACGACGTCCTCGACGCGGTCGTCGACCCCATCGAGGCGATGACCTCGTCGACCGTCCTCTACGACGCCGTCGGGACCAACGTCGTCCACGACTCGACGACGACGATGGGTCTCCCGGACCTCACGGGCGACGACCTCTTCGCCGGGTGCGAGGTCACGGTGTCGGGCACGTTCGTCAACCAGCGCGTCGCGCCGTGCCCGCTCGAGGTCCGTGGCTCGTCGGCGGTGTGGGTCGACGGCCGGTTGCACCAGTGGGTGTCGACGCAGCACGCCCAGGGCATCAAGCGAGCCGTGGTGCGCGCCAACGGGGTCGACGCGACAGACGTGCGCATCCTCACGCCCGACGTCGGCGGCGGCTTCGGCGCCAAGATCGGCTCGTACCCCGAGGAGCTGCTGCTCGGACCGATCGCCCGGCGCATCGGCCGGGCGGTGCGCTGGCAGGAGACCCGCAGCGAGTCGATGATGGCCCTCGGGCACGGGCGAGGCCAGATCCAGCGGGTCACGATCGGCGGCCGTCGCGACGGGACCGTCACCCACTACCGGCTGCACGCCATCCAGGACGCCGGCGCGTTCGCCGACATGGGCACCATCCTCGCCCCGTTCATGACACGGCCCATGGCGTCAGGTGTGTACGACATCCCGACGATCGAGTGCCGCACGACGTCGGTCGTCACGAACACGACGCCGATCGTGGCGTACCGCGGCGCCGGTCGACCCGAGGCCACGGCCGCCATCGAGCGGGCGATGGACCTCTTCGCCGCCGAGCTCGGCCTCGATGCCGCCGACGTCCGGCGCACCAACCTGATCGCCCCGTTCACGCAGCCGCACACGACGACGATCGGTCAGACCTACGACGTCGGCGACTTCGTCGGGGCTCTCGACCGGGTGCTCGCGGCCGCCGGGTACACCGAGCTGCGCGCCGAGCAGGCCCGCCGACGGGCGGCCGGCGAGTCCCTGCTGCTCGGCATCGGTGTCAGCGTCTACGTCGAGATCACGGGCGCCGGCGGGCTCGCCGAGACGGCGAAGATCGAGGTGCTCGACGACGGCACGGCGGTGATCTACACCGGCACGTCGCCCCACGGCCAGGGCCACGACACGTCCTGGTCGATGATCGCCAGCGCGCAGACCGGCATCCCGATCGATCGCATGCGACTCGTCTGGGGCGACACCGACCTCGTGCCGTCGGGTGGCGGCACGTCCGGGTCGCGCTCGCTGCAGCAAGGGGGCGCGGCCGTCGATTCGGCGGCCGTGGCGTTGGTCGAGCAGGCCAGAGCGTTGGCCGCCCGGTCACTCGAGGCGGACGAGGCCGACGTCGTGCTCGACACGGACGCGGCGCGCTTCCACGTGGCCGGCACGCCGGCCGTGTCACGGTCGTGGTCCGACCTCGCCACCGTCGCCGCCGCCGACGGCAATCCGCTGGAGGTCGAGGTGCGCTTCACGGCGGCCAGCCCGACGTTCCCGTTCGGCGCGCACGTCGCGGTCGTCGAGGTCGACGTGGAGACCGGCGGGACCCGACTCGTGCGGCACATCGCGTGCGATGACGCCGGCCGCCGCCTCAACCCGTTGATCCTCGAGGGTCAGATCCACGGCGGCATCGCCCAAGGCGCCGCGCAGGCGCTCCTGGAGGAGGTGCGCTACGACGACGACGGCAATCCCGTGACGTCCAACCTGGCCGACTACGGGATGATCTCGGCCACCGAGCTGCCGAGCTTCGAGCTCGTGGCGATGGAGACGCCGACGCCGGTGAACCCGCTGGGCGCCAAGGGCATCGGCGAGTCGGGCACGATCGGCTCGACACCGGCCGTGCAGTCGGCGGTCGTCGACGCGGTCGGCCACCTCGGAGTCCGCCACATCGACATGCCGGCGACGGCCGAGCGGGTCTGGCGGGCCATCCAGGTCGCCGCGGGACGCGCCTCGTGACGCACGACGGCCACCAGAACGGGCGCCAGGCCCGGCGGACGCACGTGCTCGTCGACCTCGACGGCACGATCACCGATTCGTTCCCGGCGATCACGGGCTCGCTCAAGGTGGCCTTGCGCGAGCTCGGCCTCGAGGTCCCTCCCGATGACGTCCTGCGATCGGTCGTCGGTCCGCCGTTCGAGCTGGGTCTGCCGCTGATCGGCGTGCCCGGCGACGCGCTGTGGGCCGTGATCGACCGCTACCGCACCCACTACGAGGCCGGCGGTCTGTTCGACTGCTCGCTCTACGACGGCGTCGAGGCGATGCTCGACGACCTGCTCGCCGCCGGGTGCACGCTGGCACTGGCCACGGCGAAGCCGGAGCCGACGGCGGTCCGGATCATCGAGCACTTCGACCTGACCGAGCGGTTCCGCGTCCTGGCCGGCGCGACCTTCGAACCCGGGCGGCGGACCAAGGACGAGGTCATCACGCACGCGCTCCACGAGCTCGGCATCCCCGCCGGGCCCCACGTCGTCATGGTCGGCGACCGCGACCACGACGTCCATGGCGCCCAGGTCCACAGGATCGATTGCGTCGGCGTGCGATGGGGCTACGCCTCCCCGGGCGAGCTCGAGCGGGCCGGCGCGATCGCCATCGCCGAGACACCGGCTGACGTCGTCGGGCTCGTGACCGGAGTCGTCGGCGGGCGCGACGATGTCGTCCCCGCAGATGTGCCGACAGGTGGTCCGAGCCTCTAACGTGACGTCCCGCATGGCGACCGGGCTGGACACCACGACCGCAAAGCGCCGACGCTCGGCACCGACGGAGCGAACGGGCGCCGACCGCGTCATGCGGCGGCTGCTGCGGCTGCCGCTCGACGCCCCGCCCGGGTCGGCCGAGGGGGCCCGCAAGGCGTTCCAGACATCGCTGATCGTGGCGACGTTCCGGTGCCTGCTCATGTACATCGTGTTCCCGTTCGTGCTGCCCGCGGTCGGGCTGGCGAAGGGCGTGGGCCCGGCGATCGGCCTGGTCATCAACATCGCCGCGATGACCTGCATCGTGATGAGCATGCGCCGCTTCTGGCGGGCCGATCACCCGAAGCGCTGGTGGTACGGCGCCCTCGGTGGCACGGTGCTGGTGTTCCTGGTCGTGCTGGCCGTCCAGGACTTCGTCAGCGTCGTGACCTGACTGCGTGACGCGGCGGAGATCCCGCACATTGGACTTGCATCGCCGCAGCTGTTAGGGCTACCTTACGTGGTGATGGCGCTGGTCTGTCTGTGTCACGGGGTCAGCGAGCGCCGGGTGCGGCGTGAGATCGAGCACGGCGCGTGCACGATCGAGGACATCGCCGCCCGCTGCCACGCCGGCAGCTGCTGCTTCGGGTGCCATCCGACGATCGACGCCATGCTCGCCGAGCGCGACGCGCCGGTGCCCGTGCCCGCACGTCGCCTGCGGCTCGCCTGATCCCCTCATCGCGACCGATCGGCACGCCGCGCCCCTGCACATGAGGCATGCCTGACGCCGAAGATCATGAGGGCCATGGTGTCCGGACCGTCGTATGGTGGTCCTCATGCGAGGCGACGCCGAGATCATCGACCTGCTGAACGACGTGCTGACGGCCGAGCTGACAGCCATCAACCAGTACTTCATCCACGCCAAGATGTGTGACAACTGGGGCTACAGCCGCCTCGGCGAGCACGGCCGCGAGGAGTCCATCGACGAGATGAAGCACGCCGACCGGGTGATCGAGCGCATCCTCTACTTCGAGGGCGTGCCCAACATGCAGCGACTGTTCCCGGTGCGCGTCGGTGAGACGGTCGAGGAGCAGCTGCAGCTCGACCTCGAGCTCGAGTACGCCGCCGTCGAGCGGCTCAACGCCGGCATCGCCGCCACCGTCGCCAAGGGCGACAACGGCACGCGTGAGCTGTTCGCCGAGATCCTCGTGTCCGAGGAGGATCACATCGACTGGATCGAGACCCAGCAGGAGACCATCCGCCAGGTCGGCGTCCAGGGCTACCTCGCCCAGCAGATGCACGAATGAGCTGACCACGCGGTCCCGGCGCGTGCGGCACCCGGCGCGATCGAGGCGGTCCGGGCGCGTGGTGTCGGTCGTCGCCGGCCCATGCCATGATGAGCCGCCGAGGGACCGTCACGATCCTCGAAGGGGGGCACGGGTGGAGATCAGCGTCACCGTCAACGGCACTGAGCACCAGCACGACGTCGAGCCACGGACGCTGCTCGTCCACTACATCCGGGACACGGTCGGGTTGACCGGCACGAACGTCGGATGCGACACCACCTCGTGCGGCGCGTGCACCGTGCACCTCGGCGGTGAGTCGGTGAAGAGCTGCACGATCCTCGCCGTCCAGGCCGATGGTGCCGACATCACCACGATCGAGGGCCTCGCCACCGACGGTGTGCTGCACCCGATGCAGCGGGCCTTCATGGAGAACCACGGCCTGCAGTGCGGGTACTGCACGCCCGGCATGGTGATGGCGGCGACCAGCTTCCTCGAGGAGAACCCCCACCCCACCGATCGCGAGGTCCGGATCGGACTCGAGGGCAACCTCTGCCGCTGCACGGGCTACCACAACATCGTGCAGGCCGTGCTCGCCGCTGCCGACGCCTGAGGCGCTCCCGTGACCGTGACCGAGTCCGCTCCGGCGACCGAGTTCATCGGCCAGCGCATGCTGCGCCGCGAGGATCCCGCGCTGCTCACCGGCGAGGCCCGTTTCACCAACGACCTCGTCGTGCCCGGGGCGCTGCACCTTGCTCTCGTCCGCAGCCCCTACGCCCACGCCCGGATCGTCCACATCGACACGTCGGCGGCCGTTGCGCTGCCGGGCGTCGTCGCCGTCCACACGGGTGCCGACCTCGCGGCCGCGTGGGCGGCGCCGATGCCGTGCGCCTGGCCGGTGACCGACGACATGAAGAACCCGGCCCACTTCCCGCTGGCGGTGGACAAGGTCTGCTACGCCGGAGACGGCGTCGTCGCGATCCTCGCCACCAGCGAGACAGCGGCACGCGACGCGGTCGACGCCATCGACGTCACGTACGACCCGCTGCCCGCCGTCATCGACCTCGAGGATGCGCTGGCCGACCGGGTCGTCATCCACGACGCACTGGGCACCAACACGAGCTACACGTGGGCGTTGAAGGTCGAGGGGGCGCCCGGTCAGATCGACGCCGCGTTCGAGTCCGCTGCGTTCACCGTCCGCGAGCGGTACGTGCAGCAGCGACTCATCCCGATGGCCATGGAGACCCGGGCCGTGGTCGCCGTGCCCCAGCCCTTCGGCGGCGACATCACGCTGTACTCGTCGACCCAGGTGCCCCACATCCTCAAGATCATGGCGGCGATCACGCTCGGCATCCCCGAGCACCAGGTCCGCGTCGTCGCGCCTGCGGTCGGCGGCGGCTTCGGCTCGAAGCTCAACGTGTACGCCGAGGAGCTGCTGTGCATGGCGCTGTCGCGCCAGCACAAGGTGCCCGTCCGCTGGAGCGAGTCGCGCACGGAGAACACCCAGGCCACGATCCACGGTCGCGGACAGATCCAGCACATCGAGCTGGCGGCGGACGCCGACGGCCGGCTGACCGCGGTGCGGGTGCGCCTGCTCGCCGACATGGGCGCATACCTCCAGCTCGTGACGCCGGGCATCCCCCTCCTCGGCGCGTTCCTCTACGCCGGCGTCTACGACCTTCCGGCCGCGTACGACTTCGAGTGCACGTCGGTGTTCACCACGATGACGCCGACCGACGCCTACCGCGGCGCCGGGCGCCCCGAGGCGACGTATGCCATCGAGCGGGCGATGGACGCCCTGGCGGTCGAGGTCGGGATCGACCCGTTGGAGCTGCGCCGGCGCAACTTCATCGCCACGGAGGCGTACCCGTACACGGCCTGGAGCGGGCTCACGTACGACTCGGGCGACCACGACGCGGCGGCGACGAAGGCTGCCGCGCTCGTCGGCTACGAGGCGTTGCGCGAGCGTCAGCGGACGCAGAACATCGCCGGTGCCACCACACGCCTCGGCATCGGCGTGTCGTCGTACTTCGAGATGTGCGGCCTGGCGCCGTCGCGTGTGCTGGCGTCGTTGAACTACACGGCCGGCGGCTGGGAGGCGGCGACGGTGCGGGTCCTGCCGACGGCGAAGGTCCAGGTCGTCACGGGCACCTCCCCGCACGGGCAGGGCCACGAGACGGCATGGTCGATGATCGTCGCCGACAAGCTCGGCATCAGTCCCGACGACGTCGACGTGCTGCACAGCGACACGGCGATCGCCCCGCTCGGTCTCGACACCTACGGCTCGCGATCGCTCCCGGTCGGTGGCGTCGCCATCGCGATGGCCTGCGACAAGGTGATCGCCAAGGCCGCCCAGATCGCGGCCCACCAGCTCGAGGCGAGCGTCGACGACCTCGAGTTCGCCCATGGCGCGTTCACGGTCACGGGCTCGCCCGAATCGACGATGCCGCTGGCCGCGATCGCCTTCGAGGCGTTCAGCGCCCACAACCTCCCCGAGGGCCTCGAGCCCAACCTGGAGTGCGGCGTGTCCTATGACCCTCCGAACTTCTCCTGGCCGTTCGGCACGCACATCTGCGTGGTCGAGGTCGACACGGAGACCGGCGCCATCGAGGTCCTGCAATACGCCGCCGTCGACGACTGCGGCGTGCAGATCAACCCGCTGATCGTCGACGGCCAGGTCCACGGAGGCGTGATCCAGGGCCTCGCCCAAGCGCTGTTCGAGGAGGCGGTCTACGACTCCGACGGCAACCTCAAGACCAGCACGCTGGCCGAGTACCTGGTGCCGGCGGCGAGTGACGTCCCGCCGATCACGCTCGGCCACACCGTCACCCCGTCGCCGACCAACCAACTCGGCGTCAAGGGGGTCGGCGAGGCCGGCACGATCGGCGCCGCACCGGCCGTGATCAACGCCGTCGTCGACGCCCTCGCCGGCCTCGGTGTGCGCGACGTGCCGATGCCGGCCAGCCCGAACACGGTGTGGAGCGCCATCCTCGGCGCCGCGCCGGCCCCGACGGACACGGCGGGCACCGATGTCGGCGACCACCCCGACGCGACGGCCCGAACCACCGTCGCCCCCCCTGAAGGAGGCGCACCATGATCCCCGCCGCGTTCGACTACGTCCGCGCCACGTCGGCCGACGAGGCGATCAACCTGATCGGCGAGCACGGCGACGAGGCCAAGTTCCTCGCCGGCGGGCACAGCCTGCTCCCCTTGATGAAGCTGCGCCTGGCCCAGCCGAGCGTCCTCGTCGACATCGGCCGGCTCAGCGACCTGTCGTACATCCGCGACGCCGGCGACCACATCGCCATCGGCGCGCTCACCCGGCACCACGACGTCGAGCACTCCGACGTGCTCGCCGAGCACGTCCCCCTGCTCGCCCACGCGGCGAGCCAGGTCGGCGACCCGCAGGTGCGCCACCGGGGCACGATCGGTGGGTCGATCGCCCACGCCGACCCGGCGTCGGACCTGCCGGCCACGACGCTCGCGCTCGGTGCCACGTACGTCGCCCAGGGACCGCACGGCACCCGGGAGATCGCCGCACTCGACTTCTACGAGGGCTTCTTGACATCGACGCTGGCCGATGACGAGCTGCTCACCGAGATCCGGGTGCCCAAGATGCAGGGCGCGGGGTGGAGCTTCCAGAAGTTCAATCGCCGAGCCCAGGACTGGGCCATCGTCGGCGTCGCCGCATGGCGCCGCAACGGCGACTCCGGGGTCGCGCTGGTGAACATGGGCTCGACGCCCATCCTCGCCACCCGCGTGAGCGCGGCGCTGGCCCAGGGCGCGTCGATCGAGGACGCGGCCGCGGAGGCCGCCGCCGAGGCCGACCCACCCTCCGATCTCAACGCCAGCGTCGAGTACCGCACCCACCTGGCCAAGGTCCTCACCCGCCGGGCGCTCGAGGCGGCCGGCACCTGACACTCGGCGGCGAGGGCTCTGGTCGCTGACCGGCACCGCAGACGCGGGTCAGGACGTCAGAGCAGGGCCTTGTAGGCGCCGCCGTCGACGCTGATGTGGGCGCCGGTCAGGAAGGCCGTCCGCGCGCTGCACACGAAGGCGACGATGGCGCCGAAGTCGTCGGGGTCGCCCATCCGGACGTTCGTGTCGTCGAGCGCCGCCGACCGCGGCGTGCGGTGGGTGCCGGGCTGCACGGAGTTCACGGTCACGCCCCGATCGGCGACCTCGAGGGCCAACGTCTTGAGGAAGCCGGTCGCGCCGGCGCGAGCCGTGTTCGACAGGATCAGCTGCGGTATCGGCTGGCGCACGGCGACCGACGTGATGGCGACGACGCGGCCCCAGCCGCGCTCCAGCATCGGGTCGACGGCCGCCTTGCACATGCCGATCACCGACATCAAGTTGAGCTCGATCGCCGACGGGTAGCGATCCACGTCGGTGGACGAGAACGTCCCGGGCGGTGGCCCCCCGGCGTTCGTCACGAGGATGTCGACCCCGCCCAACGCTTCGATCGCGGCGTCCACGAACGCCTGGCCGCCGGCCGCGCTGGCCACGTCCTGCACGATCCCGACGCAGCCGTGGCCGACGGCGGCCACGGCCGCGTCGAGGCGGGCCCGGTCCCGGCCGCAGATCGCGACCGCGACCCCCTCCGCAGCGAGTGCCTTGGCCGTGCCGAGGCCGAGCCCGCTCGTGCCCGCCGCGACGGCGGCCCGTCGTCCAGAGATCTCGAGGTCCATGCCGGCAACGTAGAGGACGGCCCGGGAACGCCTCGGCCCGGGCCGGTCAGCAGGGCCCGCCGAAGCCGGCGCCGTGCGGCGCGCGCACAAGCAAGGTCTAGACCGGCGCGCCCACCAACTGCCACCTTGCCCACGATGGGAGCGACAATGCAAGGGCTGATCGAGATTTCGACCTCGCCCGCCGTGGCGTTGACGATTTGTAACGGCCCGGCCTGGTCGTGCCCGGCGCTGGCCCTCTATCGTCGACAGAGCGGCGGCAGCGGTGCCGCTCGTCCGCCGCTGTGTCGACGAGGGAGACTGGAATGACTCGGGAGACGCTGCTCGCCCACACGCTGGTCGAGCTGGCCGATACCCTGGTCGACGACTTCGACGTCGTCGACCTGCTGACGACGCTCGTCGATCGGTGCGGCCAGGTCCTCGACATCGCGGCCGCCGGGATCATGCTCGTCGCTCCGAACGGCGAACTGCGCCTGATGACATCCACGAGCGAGGCCATGCGACTCGTCGAGGTGTTCGAACTGCAGTCCCAAGAGGGGCCATGTCTGGACTGCTACCGCAGCGGTCAGCCCGTGCTCCACGCCGCGCTCGCCGCGACGGGGGCGCGCTGGCCGCTGTTCACACCAGTGGCCATCGACGCCGGGTTCCGCGGCGTGGAGGCGATCCCGATGCGGCTGCGCCGCAACGTCATCGGCGCGCTCAACCTCTTCCACGCCGATGAGACGTCCTTGAACGACGCTGACATCGTCGCTGCCAAGGCGCTGGCCGACGTGGCGACCATCGCCATCCTCCAGCACGCCGCGGCCGCGAGCGCCCACCTCGTCAACGCCCAGTTGAACCAGGCCCTGAACAGCCGGATCATCGTCGAGCAGGCCAAAGGTGTGATCGCCGAACGTCAGCGCTTCAGCATGGACGAGGCGTTCAAGGCATTGCGGAACCACTCCCGCAACCACAACCTGCGCCTCGCCGACGTCGCGGAGGCGGTGGTCGACGGCAGTCTCGGCCCCGACAGCCTCGACCCGGTGCGCACACGATCCCGTCGTGCAGGTACCTGACGCCGTGTCCGGTCCTCACGTCACCGGTGCACGAGGCCCTCGGCATTTCTGAGGATTCTCACCCGATGGTGTCGTCGGCGTGACACACTGGTGACTTGGGCACGCGTTCGGCGTGTCGGAATCCGGTCGAGACCCTGCCGAGACCAACCTGGCGAAGGAGTCTCGTGGACGGACCGAAGCAGCACGACCCGCTGGTCGCGATCACCTGCATGATGCGATCGTTGACCGATCAAATGAACGCGTTCCAGCGCGACCAACCGATGCCGGCCGCCCGCGCCCCGGACGGCGTCGTCGCCGAGCTCCTCATGCTGGTGCTGCGCGTGCAGCGTGACGTCGAGGACCTGCGCGCAGAGATCCGCAGCGGCATCCGCACCAGCTCGGTCATCGTCGACGACGGCATCCGGCAGGTGGTGATCACGCCCGGCGAGGTCGTCGTCGAACGCAAGGCCGACCCCGATGATCCGCGCAGCGGTTCATGGGTGCACATCCAATCGTTCGTCCGGGGTGCCGAGGTGACGATCGAGGCGGCCAACACCGGTCGCGAGTTCGGCGTGACGGCGACCATGAACGCCAACTGGGAAGGCGACCACCCGATCGCGTTGCTCAGTGCCCAGACAGGAACGGCCGCGGGCGACGAACAAGTCCGCGAGCTGCGCGTCGACGACGACGACTGGGCCGCAACCGCGGTCGACGCATGGTCACCGGACCACCTGCCCGTCGACAGCCTGCCTCGACTGTGACGTGCGACGCTCGAGGTCGCGCCGGTCGGTCAGCGCTCAGCGCTCCTGGCGTGGCCGTGCCGAGGACGGCCTGCGGGCGGTGAGCACGAAGACGAGCGAGCCGAGCGTGGCGGCGATGACGGAGGCGGCGAGGATGCCGATCTTCGCCTCGTCCTGCAGCGCCTCGGAGTCGAACGCCAGGCCGGTGATGAACAGCGACACGGTGAACCCGATGCCCGCAACGGCGCCGACGCCGGTGACGTGGCGCCAGTCGGCGCCGGCGGGCAGTCGGCCGAGACCGAGCCGGACCGCGATCCAGCTGAACGCGGTGATACCGATCAGCTTGCCGGCGACGAGGGCGACGGTGACGCCGACGAGCACGCTCGACGGGTCGGCGACCGCGTCCCAGGACAACTCGATGCCGGCGTTGGCAAGGGCGAAGATCGGCACGATCACGTAGCTCGTCCATGGGTGCAAGGCGTCGATGAGCCGATCACACGCCGAGACCGATCCAGCGATGAGGCGCGCCGTCGCCCGGACCTCATCGGCCCGGATGTCGTCGCGGTTCTCGAGGAGGTCGAGGATCTGTTCGGCCTCGAGGTCGGTCTGCACCGGCCGGGCCGGCGTGAGCAGCCCGAGCACGACGCCGGCAATCGTGGCGTGGACCCCGGACTCGTAGACGACGAGCCACAGCGCGATGGCGCTGAGGACGATGAGCGGCGGGTAGCTGACATGGGCTCGGTGCATCAACGCCACCATCCCGGCCATCGCTGCGGCTGCAACCAGAAGCGCCGGGCGCAGGCCGTCGCTGTAGAAGACGGCGATCACGGCGATCGCGCCGATGTCGTCGACGATGGCCAGCGTGAGGAGCAGCACCTTCACCGCTGCCGGGACGCGGTGCCCGAGGATGGCGACGACACCCAGCGCGAAGGCGATGTCGGTCGCCATCGGGATGCCCCATCCCTCGGCGCCGTCCCCGGTGGCGTTGAACGCGATGAAGATGGCGGCCGGCACGATCATCCCGCCGAGCGCGGCCATCGCCGGCAATGCGACGGCGCGTCGGTCGCGCAGCTCTCCGACGACGAGCTCGCGCTTGATCTCCATGCCGACGACGAAGAAGAACAGCGCCATCAGCAGGTCGTTGACGACGTGGACGAGATCCTCGTCGAAGTGGTACGGGCCGACGTCCACGCTGATCGTCGTCGACCAGAACGAGGTGTAGCTGGCGTTCCACGGCGAGTTGGCCCACACCAGGGCGGCGATCGTGGCCGTCGCCAGGAGGATGCCCCCCGACGCCTCGATGTGCAGGAACCGCACGAGCGGTTGGGTCGCGCGAGCCAGGCGACGGTCGCTGTGCAGGAACGTCGGGACGGCGCTACGGACGGGCGGTGCGGGCATGCTGCTCCTGGGAGGGTCGACGACGACATGCCGACCAGGCTTCCCGGCTCACCGGCCACCACGATAGGCGCCGCGCCGGTCGCCCGCGTGCCGTGCACCTCGACGCGACGCCGAAGGTGGGGAGGGCGTAGGCGAGCGTCGCGCCACCGAGCAGCAGCAGCGAGCGACCCATCGAGATCTCGGTGCCGGAGAGGCTGACAAGCGGGTCGAAGCCCCAGAAGACCCCGCCGAG
>JBEVOM010000161.1:0-6528 GCA_040507575.1 Ilumatobacteraceae bacterium | reverse complement strand
CGTTCAACCCGCCCGGTGTTGCGATGACCGGTTGAGTCCGCCGACCAATATCCGGACCAAAACCGTCGTCCGACCTCCGCAGTCGGTTCGGATCGAGCTTCTCGGTAGCGGCCGCAACGACGCGGAGCCCGACCTGGGTGTCGTCACCCGGCACGAGCGCCCACTGTCACGAACGATCTCTCGGCCGAGCACACCGGCCCAGAACTCCGCCAGGCTGACCGGGTCGTGGGCATCGAAGCTGACCCCCACGAGTCGCAGGTCCACGCGCCGCACACACAGCAGCTGCTCGACGCGGGCCGCCGGCGTGCGTCGCTGGCAGTCCGCGCCCGGTACCGGCAACCACCTCACCGTCGTTGGACGAGGCATCGGCGGGACGGCAACGTCGTCATGTACCGGTCGGATCATCGGATGGCTGACCAACGCGCTCTCGCGCTCCACTCGTGCGTTCACCGACTCCACGACCTCGCGAGAGCGATGAGCGAGGCCGACCTCACCCGAGGCGCCTACCCGAGCGCGTGGACCATCGC
Source organism: Ilumatobacteraceae bacterium (assembly GCA_040507575.1). Taxonomy (GTDB): domain Bacteria; phylum Actinomycetota; class Acidimicrobiia; order Acidimicrobiales; family Ilumatobacteraceae; genus JALZMG01. The sequence goes on along the minus strand of JBEVOM010000161.1, from coordinate 6,001 downwards.
CGGCGTGCTGTCCACCTCGGCTCCGGCGCGGTCATCACCCGCGCCGACTCGACGACGTGATCGCCGGCCACGACACACCCGATGACTTCGCGCCCGGCATCTGGATACCTGGAACGCCAAGGATCCGATCGCCAAACGAGATGACGCCCTCGCCGCCGACGCCGAGCTCCTCGCCCGCATCGACGCCATCACCCCCGAGCAACGCCGCACGTTCACCGCGGCCATGGGACCCATGACGCTGGACTTCGAACACGTCGTCGGAATGCGCAGTCGAGCTCACACCCGACGCCGTCGCGTTCGCAACCGCCACCACAGCGGCGTCGGCCGATCTCGCCCTCGCCGCCGAAGCGTTCGTCCGGCTCGTGTACGGGCGCCTGGACGCCGAGCACGCCCCGCCCGGTGACCACGGCGCCGCCCTCGACACCCTCCGTCACGTCTTCCCAGGGCCCTGAACCGCGACCCGACTCAGAAGGGTCCCGGTGCGTGAAGTCACCCGGCCGCGGACACCACCAGCAGTCAGACGATGTCGACGAGGACGACGTGGAACATGCCCGGGCTCCCACGGTGCAGCGTGGCCCCACCCTCCGGCTGGCGCAACGTCGTGAGCAACCGGCCGACGGCGAACGCCGCCAGCTCGGAGAGCGGTTCGGATCGTCCGCTGCTGAGCGTCACCGCGGCGCCGCCCGTCGGCCCATTCGGGCCTTCCGACGTCGTCGTCGACAGCCGAAGGCCGGCCGATGTCTCGGCGACCACGATGTGCTCAGCCGTCGTGTGCTCATCGGCCAGAGCGAGCAGGGCGGCGAGCTCGGCGACGTGATCAGGGTGGAGGAGCACATCGAGGTCCCACGGTCGGGGCGCCTTCATCGCTCGGCGGGCGGCGGCGACGACCAGCAGCCCGGCCGCGAGCGGGTACGCCCAGTGCCAGGGCACCAGGCCGATCGCTGCACATGCAACGATGACGATCGCGATGACGACGGAGGTGAGGCGAGCTGTGCTCAGCCCGCGCCGCTCGGTGCGACCGGGATCACCGCGCAGACCCTCGAGGCGGTACCGCAGCACGGCATAGCCGACAGTGACGCAGCCGAGCAGGTCGCCCGGACGAGGCTCGCCGAGCGCGACCCAGAGCACCGACCCGACGACCAGCAGTGCGACCCCGATGGCCTCGACAGCCTGGACCGGGTACAACGGGACACCGACCAGGTGACGGGGGAAGCCCTCCTCGGCGTGCGCGTCGCCGTAGACCACGGCACCGAGCGGAGTGCGCGGCTCGTACGGCCGGCCATGACAGCAGCCGACGGTCAGGCAGCCGAGGCGGCCGACGGCCAGGAAGGCCGACAGCGCCACAGCTTCGATGTCGAGGTACACCAGCACCGCCTCCCCGGACCACACGAGGGCGACCGTCGACACGAGGACGACGGCGATGGCGTGGTGGTAGAAGACCAGCACCGGTTCACCGGCCACGACCGCCGCCAGCGCCGCGAGCGCGAGGTACGAGACGACCGCCAGCCCGAACAGCGCGCCGACCGTCACGAGCCGTGCGTCCAGCAGGCGGGCGAGACCTAGTGCGGCGGCGCCCCCGGCCGCGAACCCTGCCCCGCCGAGAGCCCGGAAGGCGTGGACGTCGCGGCCGAACACCCGCAGCGACGGGCGCGTCCATCGCGGTCGGTCACTTGCCGCAGACATCGATCACCTCCTGACTCGACTTCTGGCCGAGCTTCGTCAGGGGCGGGAACTCGTAGATCGCCTCGCTGCAGTCCTTCGCGACCTCGACCACGCGCGGCGCCCGGAAGATGTGCTCGTCGGGCTCGTCGCGACCCATCGAGACGCTCTGGGCACAGTTCATGAACGGGATCGGGCTGTCGATGCCGGACCGGGCCTTCACGAGCTCGTTGAACTGGACCTCGCACTTCTTGCCCTCGGGCGTGCAGAACCCTGAGGCGAGCTCCTGGGCCGCGCCGAGATACTTCGCCACAGACCGGTTCCACCCCAACTTGAGGTCGTTGCAGTGCTCGACCTCCGCGGCGCGGGCTTGGTCGGAGGTGGCCTGCGTGATGCGGAAGCTCTTCTTCATCTGCTTGCCCCGACACGCTGGTGGCACGTTCTGCTTGGTCTTGCGCCCGAACGTGACCGGGTCCGGCCGCGCGAAGGTGCCCGCCTTGACGGCGTAGAACGGCGACAACGACATCGCTGGAAGGCGGTCGGTGCTGACGTCACACTGCTCGTCGCACTTCCGGTTCGGGGTGGCGCTGAGGTTGGCGGCGTCCTTGACCGTGTTCATGTTGAGCGACGTGAGCCCCATGCTGTACCTGTCGTCGTCCTCGCCCTCGATCTTGTTCGCCTGCTTCGACGCCTGCGCGTCGTCGAACGACTGCAGCGTCGGCGCGCAGTCGTGGGCGGCCTCGACCAGCTTCAGCGCGCCGGTCGGAGGCGTGATCTCACAGCACTTCGGGCACCGTCGCACGGCGAGGCCGGACCGAGCGATCGCGGCGATGGGGATCGCGTCACCGGTCCGGCCCGACCACAGCCGAGCCGTCACGGCGATCGCCGTCTCGTCGGCGTCGTGCTCCTCCGCCGACTCCGCCGACTCCGCCGACTCGGGCGTGCGGTCCCCGGGGGCGGTCTCGTCGGAGCGGTCGGTGGCGACGCGACCAGAGCCCTGGGCCACGTGGGCGAGCTCATGGGCGAGCAGCGCGTCACCGACGACCGTGCCGGGCTGGTACTGCGCCGGACCGAATCCGACGTGCTGGCCGACGGTGAAGGCGCGAGCGCCCATCTCCTCGGCGAGCCGGCCCGCCGCGTCGTCCGTGTGCACCTCCACACCGTCGAACGATCGACCGAAGCCGGATTCCATCCGCCCGCGCACGTCACCGGCGAGCGGCCGACCGCGTCCCAGCCGGGCGACGACGGCCTGCGGCGGCAGCATCGTGCCAGTGGCGCCGCCGGACCGTTTGAGGGCGACGGCGAGCCCGGCGACCGTCGAGCCGATGTCGAGCGAGTCGAGGCCGCTCGATGCGAGGGCGTCGGCGCGCTTGGCGGCGTCGCGGAACTCGCACGCCGTGCAATGCGACGCCGGCAGCAACGACGCCGCGCGTGCTCGCAGCGAGGCGACGGCACCTCGGAGGCGGCTCCACCCGGCGGCGACCCGCGAGCGCAGCTCGGACCACAACCTCGCCGCGCCCTGGGCGAGCTGGCCGAGCAGTCCGGCGATGCGATCGATCGCGGCGCGGAGCGCTTTGATCGTCGCGCCGATCTTGGCCCCCACGTCGCGCACGAGGGCGATCACCGCGTCGATGACGCGCTCGACACCCGACCGCACTCGCTGGAGGATGGACCGCAACTGCTGCCCGAGGCTGCTCAGCACGGCGCCGGCCCGCTGACGCAGGCCGTCGACGACACCGGTGACCCGATCGCGCACCCCGGCGATGACCTGGCGGGCGCGGCCGAGCAACGCCGACGCCAGACCGGAGATCAGGCCCCCGAGACCTCCGACGCTCGACCGGCCCTCCTGGTCGAGCCCGCTCGTGTCGTCGTCCACCCGTTGCTGCCCCTGCGTGACGGCGCTGTCGGCCTCGGTCTGGACCTCCTCGGCTCCGGCGTCGGCATCACCGCGAAGGGACGCCGCATCCGCGTCGAGCGTGACGTTGGCAGTCGCTGCCGACGCGTCGGTGGCAGCGACCGCCGATGTGCTCTCGGCTTCCAACGCCGATGCGCCCGCGCGGCCTTGGGCCTCTCCTCCCGCCCCTTCTCCGTCGAGTCTCGCCAGCCCCCCGGTCGCCTGGGCGGCGAAGTCGGCGATGGCCGCATCCACGTCGCCGGGCAGTTCGGCGTGGGCGAGGTCGATGGCCTCGCTCGTGGTGCACGTCCCGCCCGGCGTCGACCTCGGTCCCAACGCCGCGAGGACCCGTCCGCGGATCCGTTCGATCAACGCCCCGCCCGCTCCACGCAACGTCTCGAGCAGTCCGGACGCCGACGCCTTGACCTGCTCCCACACGGTGCGCAGTCGGCTGCGGAGGCCGTCGAAGCCGGCCTGCAGGCTCTGACCCACGGTCGCGACGCGGTCGCGCAGGCTGCTCCACATCGCCTCGGCCTGCTGACGCAGCGCGCTCAACGCGCGGGCCAATCGATCGGTCACCGCCTGCGCCATCCGCGTCACCGTCTGGACGAGGCCGGCGATCGTGGCCTCGACCGCGCTCCAGATCTGACGCCCTCGGCTGCGGATCGAGTCCACGATCGACGTCGCCCGGCCGGTGATGATGCCGAGCACTCCCCCGCCCTCGTCGTCGCGCTGGACCGTGGTCTCGGTGCCACCGACCCGTGCGACGGTGATCTCGCCGTCCTCGCCCCGAGTCGCGCCGGCCGGCGCGTCGGCGGCCGGGTCCCCGGCGTGGCGACCGTCCCCGGACCCCGAAGGCGGTGCAGCCGGCGGAGGTGCAGCCGGCGGGGGTGCGGAATCGGCCGGCGCGCGTTCCTCGCCGCCCTGCCTGGCTGGCTCGCCGTCGGTGATCACGGGGGGTTCGGCGGCGAATGTGGGATTGGTGCCGTCAACGGCAGGCCCGCTGCGGGTCGGCGACCGTCCGGCATCACCGCCGACGAGGCGCGTGACGGCGCGGTTTCCGGCCTTCCGTTGCAATTGCAACAGGCCGGGCGATGGCTTGCGGGATCTCGCCCCCGGCGGCGGTTTGGTGGGGGCCGATGAGCCGAGACGCATCACCGTCGGCGCATCGCTGCCCTGGTCGTCCTTTGGTCCGCCGCAGGAGCCGCACGTGCCTGCGCATCCGCAGCCGGTCCGCTGCAGCGGCACCAGCAACCGCTGATCGATCGAGGGCGACGATGCCAACCCGGCGCGGCTCGAGACGGTTGCCACAGCTGGCGCGGCCTCTCGCTCGAGCATTGACATCCGCCACTCCTTCGAAGGACGACTGCTTCGACCATAGAGCGGAGGGCTCCGCCCGTAGGGGCTGATCTGCTTCCCGAACGGGCGAGCCCCACGGCCGAGTCTTCGCATCTGCCGATCGCAGCGAGCCCGCGCCGCCATCGGAGAACAACTCAGCTGGCGACGGGCATGTCGAGGGTGGCGATGAGGTGCTGGACGAGGTCGCCGATCTGGGCGCGGATCGTCAATCTAATAGTTCGACGATCTTCGATAGACTTGGCGCATGGCTGCGCACAACCGCGTCCTCGACCCACTCGCATGCTGCCCTCCCGTGCGTTCGGAGCGGCTCGACGAGGCCCGGGCCGAGCTCGTCGCCAAGTCGTTCGCCGCGCTCGCCGATCCGATCCGCCTGCGCCTGCTCTCACACGTCGCCGCTGCGGGAGGTGACGAGGTGTGCGCCTGCGATCTCGCTGCGATCGTCGACCGATCCCAACCAACGGTCAGTCATCACATGAGGATCCTCCATGACGCCGGCTTGATCGCTCGCGAGAAGCGTGGATTGTGGGTCTGGTACCGGATCGTGCCCGAGCGCCTCGACGCGCTGCGCGCCGTGCTCGCCGCTGCCGACTGACGTCGACTTGCGCGCGGTCTGCTGGGGCAACCCATCAGGCAACGTGAACGGGACCCGGCGCGACGAATGCCCAGATCCGGATCGGCGACAGGCGAGACGTGCACGTCGAGCTCGACGCATCGACTCCCCCGTTCGGCATGTCGTCTGGCCACGTGGCGGCCGGTCGGACGAGGATGCTCAAAGAGCGGGCGGGATGATCTGACGGCAGGTGACGAGCTCGTTGCCGGGTTCTCCGGGGCTGGGGTAGAGGTCCAGCTGCGCAGGGGCGGTCGAGAGCTCGACGGCCAGCTCGCTGGTCGCGACGATGACACCATCGACGACCGCCCACACGTCCGCGACACCCAGGCGCACGCCGGACGAGTCATAGACGTCGCCGGCGATGTATCGCACGTCGTCGACCTGCACGGCGGACGCCATCCCGAGCGTGAGACCGGTGTTCCCGGACGAAGTCACCGCCGCGAGCACAGCGTTCACGGCGGCAACGTCCTCGGGTGTCG